>JANMKK010000330.1:0-30502 GCA_031372005.1 Rubrivivax sp. | reverse complement strand
GTCTTCGACGATGAGCAGGGGGGTGTCCTGAACGCTCATGGCGCACCCGTTCGCATCAAGTCAGAACCGTGCTGCGCTTCAAACAGCGGCAGCAGCACGGTGATGGTGGTGCCCGCACCGGGGTGGCTCACCACGCTCAAGGTGCCGCCCAGTTCGCGGATGTACTGGAAGCTTTCGTAAGTGCCGATGCCCATGCCATTGTGTTTGGTGGTGTTGAAGGGCCTGAAGAGGCGCGTGCGTACGAATTCTTCTGTCATGCCGGCCCCGGTGTCCCCCACCTCGACCTTCACCTGCCCACTGTAGCGGGCGGTCTTGATCCACACCTTGCCCGCTGCGGGCGTGGCATCCAGTGCGTTTTGAAGCAGGTGCCCCAGAACCCGTTCAAGGCGGTCTTCATGCCCGCGGGTGGACAGGCGGTCACTCTCTTCGACATCCAGTTCCCGCCCCTGCGAACGCGCCAGACCTAGGAGCTTGCGCACGATGGGTGACAGCTCCACACCACGGCTGCCGCCGGGCGGTGTGGCACCTTCGCGCAACTGCAGCATGAGCCGTCTCATCTTCTCAAGCGAGCTCTCCACGGTCAACAGCATGTCTTGCTGGAACTCCCGGTTGTCGTGCAGCCGTTCCGCATTCTTCAGCATCAGCGAGAGCTGGGCGACGATGTTCTTGAGGTCGTGCACGACGAAGGCCGACATGCGGTTGAAGGCTTCGAACTTGCGCGCGTCCAGCAGCGCCTCGGTGGCCTGCATCTGTGCCAGGTAACCAGCGGCCTGGCGCCCTGCTGTCTTCAGCAAATCCAGCACTTCCCAGTTCAGCTTGATGGCCGTGATGGGCCGCGACAGCACCACAAAACCCAGCAGTTCGTTGCCCACCAGCAGGGGCACCACGAGCCAGCCGTTGCGCGCGCCCAGCAGCCAGGTGGGCAGCGCAAGCGCGCCGTAGCGGCGCGGTGAAGAGCGGAACTCATCCAGGTCAATGACCCAGCCGTTGGCCAGCAAGAACGCGCACAGGGACGAATCGGGCGGCTCAGTGTCGGTAACTTGCGGTGTGTTCCAAAAGGCGCTTTGGGTGAAGGGCTCATTCGCGCCGTTGCGCGTCCACAGGCTGCCGGCGGGGCATTCGACCATCTTGGCCAGGCCGCGCACGATCAGCTCGCCCATTTCCTGCGGCGACCGCTTGGCCGACAGCATGGCCGTGAAGCGCAACCACTCTTCGCGGTAGTCATATCGGTAGCGGTAGAAGTGCTTGCCCACAAACACCCGCAGCCAGGACCGCAGCGCGCCCGAGAACACCAGCATGCCCAGAAAGGCCAAGCCCGCCACCAACAGGCTGAGCTGCAATGCACGGCCCCAGTTGCCGCCGAAATAGCGTACGTAATAGCCAACGGCAGCCATGAACAGCAGGTAGGCACCCGCCAGGATCAGCGTCGCCGAGTAGAAGGCCGCGGCGCGGGAAACCTGCAGCTTGACGATCCAGTTCGGCCCCCGCCGCGAAGCCACCAGCAGGAATGGCACGGCCAGTGCGTGGATGGCGCCCCGCACATTCTGGGCGTCGGCATCGAAGCGGCCGAACAGCAGGCTCTCCGAGTACAGGTAGATGTCAAACAGGAAGACGCAGGCCAGGCCCATGCAGACCGGTTTGGCATTCCAGCGCGAGTCGTCGCCGAGGTTGCGAAAAATCTGCTCCACCATCAGCAGGCCACACACAGGCAGCGACAACAACGCCGCGATCATTGGCCTGTTGAGCTGGGTGTCAGCCGTCTGCGCCGCCTGGGCCAAAGCAAGCACCGCCGCGACGACGATGCACGCTGCCGCCACCCGGCGCAGGCCCAGCACGGAGGACTGTTTCTGCGCCCCCGGACCTGGGTCAAAGCGGGCCAGCAGGAAAACAAACCAGAGCGCATAGCGGCCCAAATCCAGACCCAGCGCCAACCACGCCGCCGCTACGTCGTTCCAGACCGCGCCCAAGAGGTTGGCCGCCGCCCAGCCTGCGGTGGCCAGCAGCGCAGCCAGGAAAGGCCAGGCCGCCCGCTTGTCCGTGGACACGGTTCGCCCTGTGGTCAGGAGATAGGCCACCAAGGCAGCATGCGCAAGCAGCGCCAAGCCGTAGCCATAGGTGGAGACCTGGTCGGGCAATGCGCTCATGGGCGGTGCCCGGCTATGCCCGATAGACCGACCGGTGCCAGAGGTTGCGCCTGCACCCGCAGCGGCTTTGGCGGCTTCGGCGTGAGTCTCAGCGCGCGCCTTTGCCCGTGAGCACCACACCCACCGTTTCCATCAGGACCACGAGGTCCAGGAACAGGGTGTGGTTCTTGACGTAGTAGAGGTCGTATTGCAACTTTTCCTGAGAATCTTCAACGGTCGCGCCGTAAGGGTATCGCACCTGGGCCCACCCCGTCACACCCGGTTTGACACTGTGCCGCAGCGCGTAGAAGGGAATTTCCTGTGTCAGCTGATCGACAAAGAAGGGGCGCTCTGGGCGCGGCCCCACCAGGCTCATGTCACCGCGCAGCACATTGAAGAGCTGGGGCAGTTCGTCGATGCGAAGGCGCCGGATGATGTGGCCCACGCGTGTGACACGGTCGTCATTGGCGCTGGCCCAGCGCGGCTTGCCGTCTTTCTCGGCGTCGGTGCGCATGCTGCGGAACTTGGCGATGCTGAAGCTGCGGCCGTTCTGACCCACGCGGTCCTGCCGGTAGAGCACCGGGCCTGCGCTTTCGAGCTTGATGAACAGTGCCGCCACCAGCATGAGGGGCGCCGACAGCACGCACAGGATGGTGGCGCTGAGGATGTCGAACACGCGCTTGACCCCCGTGCGCCAGGCACCCTGGTTGAAGCCATCACCAAAGATCAGCCAACTTGCGCTGAGGAAATCGATGCGGATCTGCCCCAGAGTCTTCTCGAAATGCGTGTTCAGGTCGTAGACCTTGGTGCCCGAGGCCTTGCAGTCCAGGAGCTGACGCAAAGGCATGCTCCCTGATCGACGCTCGGTCAGCGCCACAACGATCTCGTCTACGCCAAGCCGGTGAGCCATTCTTGGCAGCGTGTCGTCCAACTCGAGGATTTGCTGTGCCGGCACGGCGGGTTCTCTCTCATTGGGTCCTGCCAGATACCCCACGATGTCCGCATTCGGATCCGCTGAGCGCAGCGTGTTGCCCACCACCAGGGCTGCAGGACCGGCGCCGAAGATCATGATGCGTGTGCGACGCGTCTGCGCGCCAGAGGCGTGGGAGAGATAGGCGCGCCGCAGAATCAGGGCGGACACGCCGGCCATCATCGAAAACTGGATACTGGAGCGATCTGCAAAACTGGATGGCAGTAGCCCGAAGATGGCATAGGCCAGAGGCAACGCCACAAGCAACACCAGTAAAGCCCGGGCCATTGACCGCCCCACCGTGCCGGAGGTGGCCGTTTCGTACAAGCCAGAGGCGCTGTTGATGACAAACAAGCACGCCGCGAAAGAAACGACATGCGTACCTGCCAGCGGGACAGCACGATCGATGCTGCCCAGGTTGAAGCTCACCGCCACCAAAGCCACCAGCAGCACAAGACCCAGATCGAAGATGATCCCGCGCAAAGCGGCCCGATGGACGTAGTGGTTGAATATTCGAATCATGTTGGTCGCAGTCAATGGCATGAAGCCAGCATAAAGTGCGATTCGCACGTTGCCGCCCCATGGTCGTGCAGAGTGCAGTCCGAGCGAACACGACCCCATTGCTCACATTTGCCGAAAAGACTGTAAGAGCTAGCCAGAACCAGCAGCAAGCCCCGCGTTCGGGGGGCTCCCTTGCCCGTTTTGATGATGTTGAAGGACAAGTTTCGGCTGCCAAGAAGAAGAGCTGACCTGGTTGCCCTAGCGTTCACGGGTCAGGGGACGCCTAGGGAACTCATTCAAACATGCCCAGGTTTCGCGTATCCAAGGTTACGCACTCCTCCGGGAATTTATGCGCGCCAAGTTCGACTGGCGCCAATCCGATGTCCAATCGTGCACGAAATCGGGGGATGGCCGTGCCGTGTTTGATGATGCGCCGTACGCTCATCGGGCAAACGCGCATGCTGAGGTCCACCACAGGCATTGATGAGTCGTCGCAATGTGAACGCGGTGGTGTACTGGTGGCCTTGACTTGGGCAGCGCGAGTGCCGCTTACTATCCACGTAGATTGAGTTTCCGCCAGCTTCGAGTCTTGGCGCTCTGACCCCCTGACCTTCCTGGGATACAGCCTTGATTGAGACCACACGAAGCCTTGACCTTGCCCGCCGCACTTTGGACATCGAGGCGCGGGCCATTCTCGGGATCAAGAGTCAGCTGGGCGAAGCCTTCGCGCAAGCCGTGCAAGCGATCCTTTCCAGCACGGGCCGGGTGGTTGTCACCGGCATGGGAAAGAGTGGGCACGTCGGACGCAAAATTGCATCGACCTTGGCTTCCACCGGGACGCCGGCGCTCTTCATGCACCCGGCGGAAGCAAGCCATGGTGATCTTGGTATGCTTACAACTTCGGACGTTATGCTTGCGATCTCCAATTCCGGCGAGAGCGATGAGCTCAACGTCATCATGCCGGTGGTCAAGCGGCTGGGTGTGCCGCTCATTGCCATCACGGGCCGAGCGGATTCCACATTGGGGCGCCAGGCCAACTTTGCACTCCTGTGCGTCGTTCAACAGGAGGCCTGCCCATTGAATCTGGCCCCAACTGCGAGTACCGCAGCCCAGATGGCGCTGGGTGATGCATTGGCTGTGGTGTTGCTGGAAGCTCGGGGCTTTCGTGAAGATGACTTTGCCCGGTCCCATCCCGGGGGCAGCCTAGGGCGCAGGTTGCTGATTCATGTTCGTGATCTGATGCGCACCGGCACGAATTTGCCGGTGGTGCAGCCACAGACCTCGTTTCTCGGCATGCTTCGTGAAATGACCTCCAAGAGCCTGGGCTTCGTGGCCGTCCTTGAGGAGGAATCACCTATTGGTATCTTTACTGACGGCGACCTGCGGCGACTCATTGAGGGTGGCACCGATTTGCGCAACCTCACAGCGGGCGAGGTGATGAAGGCTCACCCCATTGTGATATCAGATGAGGTCTTGGCCGCGGAGGCCGCGAGCATGATGGAGGCTCGCCGTATCACCGGCCTCTTGGTTGTCAATGCCCGAAATCATCTGGTCGGTGCGATCGGGATCAATGACCTGCTGCGGGCCAAAGTCATCTAGGTTGGGTTCGACCAAAAAAAAGGCCCTGCGTCTGCAGGGCCTTTTTTACTTAAAGAGCACTCAGTTCAAGTGCGGCGACGCAGGCCTGCACCGGCGGCAATCAGCCCCAGAGCAACCAGAGCCAGGGAGCCCGGCTCAGGAATCGTTGTCGTGGAGAAGTTACCGGTGTAGCTGTTCGGCTGCGTGCCAACAGGCGCAATGGAGGTGCCGCGCACGTTGAACGCGTAGGTGCCATTCAGCGCCAGATTGGGCAGGTTTACAACGAAAGCCGGGCTGGCGAACGTGGTACCAGTGCTCGTGAAGGTGCCGCCGGTGCAATTGCCGGTCGCGCTACCGGCGGTGCCGGGGTTGGTGACAGGACTGCAGGTCGCGCCGACCAGGGTGTACAGCTCAACTTGGAAGCCGGAGACTGCGCTAGAGGGGTTGAAGATGACGTTGAGCGAACCAAGGCCAGCTGGGCTGACCGTGAAAGCCCACCAGTCACTGAAGCCGCCGTTGCCGAGACCAGCGTGACCGAAAGTGCTCTGGTCGAAGGTGATCGGGTTGTGCGTACCCAGGAAGTCGGTGTTTGCTTGACCGTTATCGGTGTAGACGCAGCCGTTGCAGATGGTGGCAGCGGAGGCTCCGCCCGAAGCCAAGACGCTGACGCCAAACGCCAAGCCAAGCCAAGCCTTTTTGAGCAATTTCATGAAGATCTCGCTTTCCTAAATTGGTTGAAGGACAGAAGAGCGGGTCAGGGTGAGAGAAGACGACCACCGCAACCAACCACAGCAGGAATAGAGCAAGCGACGGGCCACTACCGCAATTCTGTTTAAATTCAACCACTTGACTGGATTCTCCCGAGGTGGTGTCGAGGAGGTTGTCAATAATGCCGACATTCGCAAGGCGGCTGTTCCTGCCAGGGTGTGCCGGCTCAGCGCCGGCGCACCTCGGCGAGGAGCTTCCGTGCTTGCGCGTACTGTGGGGCAGTCTTGCCCAGCGCCAGCAGCTTCTCAAGCTCGACCGTCGCGTTGGCAGGTTCGTCTGCCTCTATGTAAACCCTCGCAAGGGACAGCCGAAGCGGTGCGGTGTCCGTCGCTCGGTTGATGGCCAGTTTTAACGCATCGACCGCCTTGGAGTACTGCTTCTGGCTGACCTGGATCTGGGCCAGGGTGTCCAGGATCTCCGGGCGATCCGGCTGAACCTTCAGCGCCCTTTCAACAAACGCGATCGCGGCGGGATCCTTAGACTGCAGCAAGGCCCACGCCATGTTGTTCAGCGCGCCAGCATGTTTGGAGTCGATTGACAGGACCTGTTCGTAAAGCGCGCGAGCAGCACTCAAGTTTTTGGCGGCCAGCTCCGTATCTCCCAGGTAGGCAAGAAACTCGACATCCTTGGGGTGGTTCTTTATCCAACGGGCCTCCATCTGCTTGGCTTCCGCAGCTTTCCCGTCTCGAAGCAGCAAGGCGTGCACGAGGTTCGGAAGCATGCCCGGGTTGGCCTTGTCCAGTCCCTTGCTGAACGCGGCTACGGCAGCAGAAGTGTTGCCCTGACTCGACTCGACCGCGCCTTCCATGGAAAAGCCTACCGCCTGAGCGGGGTTCTGCTGCTGGACGTTTCGTGCGATCGCAAGGGCATCCTTGAAGAGATTTCGCCGCGTGGCAACTTCGGCAGCCATTCGTTGCGCATCGACTGATTTCGGGTCTTGTTCGATCAACCGTTGAAGCGTCTTGGCAGCAGGCTCCAGCTCACCGGCAGCGACGAGCGCTGCGGCCAATCCCATGTAGCCCGATGCGGATCTCGGGGCTACCCGAATCAGGTTTGAAAACGTGCTGTTCGCCTGTCGAACATCCCCGCCCTTGAGCTGGATCCGCCCCGTCAACTCCATCAGTTGTACGTTGTCCTTGATGAACGTGCCCGCACTCTGCCCGGCATTCAGCGCTGCTTGTATGTCTCCCGCGTTGAAATGGCGCAGCATCAACGTCAGCCATGCGCTGAGGTTGAGCGGGTCTGCCTTGGTGGCACGCTCCAGCAGCGCTTGAACTTCGGATGCGCTGCCACCCGATCGGACGCTGAGCGACGCAAGCAGCGTCAAGATCGGCGAGTTGTTGGGATCTCCGGTGAGTGCGTCCGTCAAGCGTTTCCGCGCTTGATCGATCTTTCCTTCCTGAAAGTCAATGTTCGTGAGCTGGCTCAGTGCCGGCAAATAGAATTTGTCGCGCAGCAGTGCCTGTTCGAACGCCTTCCGCGCGCCTGCCAGGTCACCTTGCTTGACCAGAACCTGCCCGCGCAATTCAGGACCCGCAGGCTGTTGAGGCTTCTTCTGCTCCACCCGCTCTATCGCTTTCAGCGCCTCGGACAGTTCACCTCGCGAAAGCCGGGCGCTGATGAGTCTCAAATCGACATCCGTTGTGTCGGTTGAGTCCGAAATGAGCTGCAGCTCACGCAGGGCGGCGTCGCTGGCGCCTTTTGCAACCTGCGCCAGCGCCAAGGCCGTGCGAACGGAAGGGTCCTTGGAGCCGAATTTGGCAGCCCGCGTGTACAGCTGATCAGCGCCCAGCGTGTCGCCTTGCAACAGACGTGCTTGCGCCGCAACCACCAAAATCTCTGGCTGTGCGGTGGGGAGGTCGATCAGCGTCGCCAAGGTGTTCGAAGCCTTTTCCGGCCGCCCCAACTGCAGGTTCGCCTGCGCCAGGTAGTAGCGCGCCGCCGCGTTGCTCGGTGCCAGGCTCACGGCACGGGCGAGCTGAGCTTCGGCTTGAATCGGGGCGCCCACCTTGAGTTCATTCAGTCCCGATGCCAGAAGTGTGGGCACGTTTTCTGGAGCGACATTCAACAAAAACGCAAACTGGGGCCGCGCCTCTGCATAGTCGCCGCGCAAATAGTTCAAGCGCGCTTCCAGATAAAGGGTATTCAGGTTCTTGGGCCGCACCTTCACCAGACGGTCCAGCGATTCACGCGCTGCCTTCAAATCGTTGCGCACCATGTGCAGTGAGACGGACGAATACAGCGACTGAAATTGTTTTGGATTGATCGCGAGCGCCTTGTCGAAGGCGGCGAAGGCTTTTTCGTGCTGCTCTGGCAAGACTTCATGCAGCGTCCCCTTGAAGGCCCATGCGTCGTCGTATTGGGGTGACTCCAGCACCAGCGCGTCCACCTCGCGCATGGCCTGGGCGTTGTCGGACCTGGCCAGGCTCACTCGGGCTCGCGTGAGCTTTGCAGAAGCCGACTGCGGGTCGGCGGCAAGCGCAGCGCTCACGAACTTGGCAGCCTGGTCGGTGTTGTTCAGGTTCAGACACGCCAACGCCAGAACATTGCTGAGTTGCGCCATCGCGCCCGGCGAGCTCAGCTTGAGGTTCCCGAACTGTTCTAAAAGCACGCTCGACTGACCGGAATCCGCCATGGCCTCAGCCAGGATGGGAACGACCTTGTCTTCCGCCACCTTCAGCTCTCGTGCCCGGCGCAGGTCGATCACGGCTGCCCGGGCATCGCCTGCTGCAAGCTCCTGGGTACCCAGGAGCAGCCTTGCTTCGGCATTGTTTGGCTCGTTGGCGATCGCGTTCTTCAGGTGCAGAACAGCCGAGACGGGATCCTTGGCTTCGATGGCCGTCATGGCTGCCGCCATGTGGTCGGCGGGGCTCTTCTGGCAGCCCCAGAGAAGTGAGACCAGAACCGCTGACAGGGCAAATCGGGCGCAGTGAAAATCCACTTTTTTGACCAAGGCAATCCTCATGGGGTCTGGTGCTCGAAAGCCGCCGCCGAAAAGCGGCGCGACTCTTTTTGCTGGCTCGGCATTCGTTGAAAAAAGGCGCCAAGTGGCAAACCGTCGGCCGTCAGCGTTGCTGTGACCGTGTAGGTTTGTCAAGTGGCGCAGCGGCGACCTTCTCGATTGTTGGGGACGCAGGCTGGGCCCACCAGTGCTGGCGCTTGAGTTTTTTGCCGTGGATGACGCGGTTCGTGACAAAAGCTGCGATTCGCAACGAGGCCCTACCTTAAGTCTCAAGGGGCAAGATGTCGCTGTGCCATCATCTGTCTCTTGGCATTTTTCGCGCCACCCGAAGCGGCCGTACCCCGCCGCGTCGCGTCGATAGAGTAGTGCCGCACGTCACGGCACCAGCGCTAAGCAAAATATAGGAGCACTTTTTTGGCATACCCAGCTTTCCCGACTGTCTGTCGTGCCCTGCGTTCTGGCTTGGCGCTTGTCGTCGCGGGCCTTTTCGGCGCCTGCGCTGGCCCAACGCTTCCGCCTGCTCCAGCAGCAGCCCAGACCGCAGACTACAGCTACGTGATTGGTGCCGGTGACAACCTGAACATCATTGTCTGGCGCAATCCCGAACTGTCGCTGTCGGTGCCCGTTCGGCCCGACGGCAAGGTTTCCGCGCCACTGGTGGATGAACTCGTGGCCCAGGGCAAAACGCCACCCGAGCTCGCACGGGACATCGAGAAAAAACTCTCAACCTACGTTCGCGATCCGGTCGTCACGGTCATCGTCACCAGCTTCGTCGGCCCTTACAGCGAGCAGATCCGGGTAGTGGGCGAAGCCGCGAGGCCGCTGTTCCTGCCCTACAAGCAGAAGATGACCTTGCTTGACGTGATGATCGCCGTGGGTGGGCTGACAGACTTTGCCGACGGCAACCGCGCCATCATCCAGCGCACCGCCGACGGCAACAAACAATACGCAGTTCGGCTCAAGGACCTCATCAAACGTGGCGATACCACTGCCAATGTGGAAATGCGTCCGGGCGACATCCTGATCATTCCGCAGAGCCTGTTCTGACAATCGGTCGGGACATCTCCGGCCCGCGTGGTGTCGGAGACGTCCCGGTGACTCCCTCGAACCGCCTGCTCGGGCTACGTACGTCGCATGCAAGAAATCGTTCAACAGCTGCTCGTCGCCCTGCGCGGGATGTGGAAGTTTCGCTGGCCCGGGCTCGTCGTGGCCTGGGTCACGGCCGTCGTCGGTGTGGTGGCGGTGTGGAAGATCCCCGACCAGTTTGAAGCGTCGGCGCGGATCTTCGTAGACACCGACTCGATCCTCAAGCCGCTGATGAGCGGCCTTGCCGTGCAGCCCAACGTGGAGCAGCAGATCGGCATGCTCAGCCGCACGCTGATCAGCCGCCCCAACATCGAAAAGCTCATCCGCATGGCCGAGCTGGACTTGAACAGCCTGTCCAAGTACGACCAGGAAACGCTGATCGAGAAGCTCACCAAGGGCATCGAGATCCGCACCGCCGGGGGCAACAACCTGTACGCGATGGCCTACCGCGATTCTGATCAGGACAAGGCCAAGCGCGTCATCCAGTCGATGGTGTCGATTTTTGTCGAATCGGGCCTGGGCGCCAGCCGCAAGGACACCGATTCCGCCAAAACCTTCCTGAACGAACAGATCAAGACCTTTGAAGCCAAGCTGGAGGAAGCCGAGACGCGCCTGAAGGACTTCCGCTTGCGCAACCTGGACCGCCAGAGCGCCGACGGCAAGGACGCGGCGACCCGGATGTCTGAGATTTCTGCCCAGTTGGAAGCGGCGCGACTTCAGCTGCGCGAGGCTGAACGCGCGCGCGACGCCGCCAAGCGGCAGTTGGCAGAAGCCCGCGGGCAGGCTCCCAGTTCGGCACTGCCCAATCTGTTGAACGGCGGAAAAAGCAGTTCCGAACCTGCGGCAGTGTCCACACCAGAAATCGACGCGCGCATCGACGCACAAAAGCGCAATCTGGACGCGCTGCTGCAGCGCTACACCGACCAGCACCCCGATGTGACCGGCACCCGCCGCCTGATCACGGATCTTGAAGAGCAGAAGCGCAAGGAAGTCGTGGAACTGCAGCGCAAGGCGGCCGAACAACCCGCCACAGGCTCGCGCGGGGGTGCCAACGAGAATCTCGCAATCCAGGAGCTCAACCGCATGCTGGCCACGGCTGAAGTCCAGGCGGCATCGATCCAGGCGCGTGTGGACGAGTACGCCAGTCGCTATGCGCAGGTGAAGGAATCGCTGAAATCTGCCCCGCAGCTCGAGGCTGAAGCCGCCCAGCTCAATCGCGACTACGCCATCACCAAGAAGGGCTATGAAGACTTGGTGTCGCGGCGCCAGTCGGCCGTGATGTCGGGTGACCTTGACGTGGCCTCGGGTGTGGCTGAATTCCGCCTGATCGACCCGCCGCGGGTCAACCCAAAGGCGGTTTCTCCGAACCGGCTTTTGCTCCTGCCCTTGGTGCTGTTGGCTGGGCTGGGCCTTGGTCTCTTCTTTTCCTTCGCCGCCAGCCAGATGCGGCCGACCTTCTCCGGCGCAGAAGACCTGCGCATGCAGACCGGCCTGCCGCTCTTGGGCGTGGTGACCATGCTCACCACCGACGACGACCGGCGGCGCGACCGCATGAGTCTGTTCCGCTTTGTCGCTGCCTCGGGTGGCCTGGTGGGCTTGTTTGCTGCTGGGCTGATCACCATGTCCCTCATGTCCAGGTTTGGAGGCTAGACCGATGAGCAGCCTCATAGAGCAAGCCGCCGAGCGCCTGGAGCAATTGCGCCAGGCGGGCATCGAGATTCCGGAGATCGAAAACCGCTCGGTTTTCTCGCCTTCGCTGGCAGAGACCTCGCCGTCGGTGCAGACGGCGCAGCCTGTGCAACGGGTCCAACATGTGCAGCCCGCGCAGTACGCACCCGCCATCTCGCCAGCGTCCTCGGCCCCGCCCCGCGCGCATGTTGGCCATGCCGACAACGCCAGCGGCGAGCTGTTTGCCAAGTCGCGCCGGGTTGATCTTGACCTCAACGCCATCGCCACCGCGGGCATCGTCACGCCGAACGCGCCGCGCTCGCACATGGCCGACCAATACCGCGTCATCAAGCGTCCCCTGATCGCCAACGCGATGGGCCGCGGCGCCGCGACGGTGACCCATGGCAACCTGATCATGGTCACCAGCGGCCTGCCGGGCGAAGGCAAGAGCTTCACATCCATCAACCTGGCCATGAGCATTGCCGCCGAGCTCGACCACACGGTGATGCTGGTGGACGCCGACGTCGCCAGACCTTCGGTGCTGCGCATGTTGGGTCTGCCTGCGGGGCCCGGCCTGCTGGAACTGCTGGAAGGCAAGGCCGACATGGCCAGCGTGTTGATGCGCACCAACGTCGACAAGCTCACGCTGTTGCCCAGCGGCTCACCGCACCCGCGCGCGACCGAACTGCTGGCCAGTGATGCCATGTCGCAGCTGCTGGAAGACATGGCCACGCGCTACCCCGACCGCATCATCATCTTTGATTCGCCGCCGCTGTTGCTGACCACTGAATCGCGCGTGCTGGCCACGCACATGGGCCAGATCGTGGTCGTGGTGCATGCCGACCGCACGCTGCAAGGCACTGTCAAGCAGGCCCTGGCTACCATCGAGTCGTGCCCGGTCAAGATGATGGTTCTGAACAAGGCCCGCAGCGGCGCTGGCGGCGCCTATGGCGATGGCTACGGCTACGGTTATGGATACGGTTACGGCTATGGTTACGGCTATGGCTACGGTCATGGCGGCAAGCCGGGCGGCATCCCGCCGGCTGAAGGCGAACCACTCGGGGAAGCCCCGCCCGCCGAACAGCGCGCGCCCTGAACCCGAACCCCATGAAATTTCGTGTTCCGTTTCGTGTTCCTGTTCGAGGCCCGGTTGCCTGTCGCCTTCGACGCAGAACCCGGGCCGCAGCCGTGGCCCCGCTGTCGGCGGCCGTGATGGCACTGGCTTCGGGCCTGGCCACTGCACAAGACGGGGGAGGCGGCCGCGCCACGAACCTCACTGCCAGCGTCGACACCCAGCTGTCGTACGTGGTGAACAGCCGCACCGGTGGGCTCAGTGGTGGCGAATTCGTGGCCGAAGTGCGTCCCGGGCTGCAGATCAGCAGCCGTTCGGGCCGTGTCGTGGGGTCGCTCAGCTATACCTTGGGGCTGAGCCATCATTCGCGGGCCAATGACGGCGACGACGTTCAGCACCAACTGAACGCCAATTTTTCTGCCGAAGCCATCGAACGCTGGATGTACGTCGACGGCACGGCCACTGTGTCGCAACAGACGGTATCGGCCTTTGGTCAGCAGACCGCACCCGGCAGCACGCAAGACAACCCCAACCGCATTGAAGTGGCCACCGTCAGCCTGTCGCCCTACGTGCGCGGCGTGTTCGGTTCGGCCATCAACTATGAAGCGCGTTTGACCGGCAATGCCACCAATGGCCGGCACTCGATCGCTGCGGATTCCTCGGGCACTGCCGCATCGCTTTCGCTGTCGTCGGCCATCAGCGGCACGGCCATCGGCTGGGGTTTTCTGGGCCTGACACAAACGTCCAGCTACCGGGCTGGCCGCGAGACCAAGAACGACCGCTATTCCGGCAGCCTGAGCTACACGCCCGACGCTGATCTGAGCTTCAGCCTGCGCGGCGGGCAAGAGTCCACCGACATCGCCAGTGCGTCGAAGACCACCTACAACAACTGGGGCGTGGGTGGCACCTGGCGCCCCACGCCGCGCACGCGCGCGCAGTTCGACACCGACGACCGTTACTTCGGCCGGTCGTACCGGGTGCTGCTTGAACACCGCCTGGCCTCTTCTTCCGTGCAGTTCAGCAGCAGCCGCGATTCGTCCAGCGGGGCCGACGGCGGCGCGGGCCAGCGCATCACGCTGTACCAGGTCTTCTTCGCCCAGTTCGCGTCGATCCAGCCCGACCCGGTGTTGCGGGACCTGTTGGTGACCGACTTCCTGCGGGCCCAGAACCTGGACCCGAACGCCGTGGTTTCGGGGGGCTTCCTCAACACGGCGGTCACGGTGCAGCAGCGCCACCAGCTCACGCTGTCGTATGCCGGACTGCGCATGGCGGGCAGCGTGCAAGCGTATGCCATCAACAGCCGCGTCGTCGATGCGGCGGCGGCCACCACAGCCAACCAGAACACGCGTCAGTGGGGTTACCTGGCCAATGCCTCGTACCGGCTCACGCCCGACGAATCGCTGGCCCTGACGGGTTCGCAGCTGGTGACGCAGGCCACTGCCACACAGGGCAGCACCAACCTCAAGTCACTCTCGCTGAGCCTGAGCAGCCAGCTCGCACGGCGCACGTCGGCGTCGCTCAGCGTGCGCTACAGCGTCTTTACCAGTGCCACCGACCCCTACCGCGAGGCGGGCGTCACCGCGTCGCTGAGCCAGCGGTTCTGACCCGCACTTCTGACCGGCACTTCTGACCCGCACTTCTGACCATGTACGAAGCCTTCTATGGTCTGACCGCCAAGCCCTTCCAGCTCAACCCTGACCCGAGCTTCTACTTCGCCAGCAAGCAGCACCGGCGTGCCAAGGCGTACCTGGAATATGGCGTGTCGCGCAACGAAGGCTTCATCGTCATCACCGGCGAAATCGGCGCCGGCAAGACGATGGTGCTGCGCAGCCTGATCGAAGGCCTGAACGGCAGCAACGTCATCACCGGGCACCTCGTCACCACGCAGCTGGGCGCCGAAGACACACTGCGCATGGTGGGTGCGGCCTTCGGCTTCCGCGTGAAAGACGTGCCGAAGAGTGAACTGCTGATCACGCTGGAAGCCTTTCTCATCAGCCAAACCAGCAAGGGCAAGCGCTGCCTGCTGATCGTGGACGAAGCGCAGAACCTGACGCCACGTGCGGTGGAAGAACTGCGCATGCTCAGCAACTTCCAGTTTGGCAACCAGGCGTTGCTGCAAAGCTTTCTGGTCGGCCAGCCCGAATTCCGAGAAATCCTGCAGCAGCCCGAGATGGAGCAGTTCCGCCAGCGTGTGGCCGCCACCTGCCACATCGGCCCGCTGGACCAGGACGAGACCAAGGGCTACATCGAACACCGCCTGAAGTGCGCCGGCTCCAAGGGCAAGCCGACCTTCGAGCCTGCTGCATTTGAAGGAATATTCAAGGCCAGCAACGGCATCCCGCGGCGCATCAACGCGGTGTGTGATCGATTGCTGCTGGCTGGCTTCTTGTCCGGCCGCACGCTGCTGACGGCCGAAGATGTGGCCGAAGTCGTGCGCGAATTCCAACAAGAAAATGCAGTCACCGCGCGCCCCACCGGCACACCCGTCATGGCGCAAGGCGGCGAGCCTTCTGCACCCGGTGGCCTGGGTGGTGTCGAGCTTGACCTTGACCTGAGCCAGCTCAAGCTTGGCACCGCAGAAGCCGAAGGCATGAGCAAACAGATCGCTGCGCTCACCGCCGACCAGCGCGGTGACCAGTTGCAGCGCCTGGAACGCAGCCTGCTGCGGCTGGAACGCATCAACGTGCAGACGCTGAACATGCTGCAGAAACTGGTGACTGCAGTGAAGAAGCCGGGCGACAACCTGCCATGACTCCAGCAGCGCGCAGCGGCCCGGTGATGTGCATCGTTGGTGCACGCCCCAATTTCATGAAGATGGCGCCCATCCTGCGCGCGCTGGCTGGCCACACGCCGCCACTGCCCGCGCTGCTGGTGCACACCGGCCAGCATTACGACGCCAGCATGAGCGACAAGCTCTTTGCCGACCTCGCGCTGCCGCAGCCTGACATCAACCTTGAAGTCGGCTCGGGCTCGCACGCGGTGCAGACGGCTGAAGTGATGAAGCGCTTCGAGCCCGCTCTGGACGCGCACAAACCCGCCTGCGTGCTGGTGGTGGGTGACGTCAATTCCACGCTGGCCTGCACGCTGGTGGCGGTGAAGAAGGGCGTCCCGGTGGTGCACGTCGAAGCCGGCCTGCGCAGCTACGACCGCAAGATGCCGGAAGAGATCAACCGCGTGCTAACGGATCAAGTGGCAGACCGCTTGTACACCACCGAACGCAGCGCGCTGGCCAACCTGCTGCGCGAAGGCGTGGCTGCAGAGCGCGTGTGCTTTGCCGGCAACGTGATGATCGATTCGCTGCTGTCCAACCGCGACAAGGCGCACTCGGCTGCCGCCACGCTGCAGGTGCACGGCATCGACGCGGCGATATTGAACCACCCCTGCGGCTATGGCGTGGTCACGCTGCACCGGCCGTCGAACGTCGACGATGCCGACACGCTGCGCAGCGTCCTCACCGAACTGGCCCACACCGCAGAGCAACTGCCGCTGGTGTTTGCGCTGCATCCGCGCACCCGCAACAACATCGACCGCTTCGGCCTGAGCCACCTGCTCAACCCCGCCAGCATGGCCGTCCTGCCGCCGCAGGGTTATCTGGAAATGGTGGGCCTGATGAGCGGCGCGACGCTTGTGCTTACCGACTCTGGCGGCCTGCAGGAAGAGACCACCGCACTCGGCGTGCCATGCCTCACGCTGCGCGAAAACACCGAGCGCCCCATCACCGTCGAGCAGGGCACCAACACCATGGTCGGCCGCGACGTGCTGGCCATCCGCCGGGGTGTGGCCGACATCCTGGCCGGCCGGGGTAAATCAGGCCGCGTGCCTGAATTCTGGGACGGCCACGCCGCCGAGCGCATCGCCGCTGACCTCTTCACCTGGCTGCAAGCCGGATCGACATAAAAAACCATGCTGGCGCCCGCACTCACCAACGCACTGACCATCGACGTCGAAGACTACTTCCAGGTCTCGGCCTTCGCGCCTTACATCCGCCGCAGCGAATGGGACGCGCGCGAATGCCGCGTTGAACGCAACGTCGGCCGCATCCTTGAGCTGCTGTCCCAGCGCGACATCAAGGCCACCTTCTTCACGCTCGGCTGGCTTGCCGAACGTTACCCGCAACTGGTGCGCGCCATCGTCGCGGGGGGCCATGAACTGGCCAGCCACGGTTACGGCCATGAACGCGCCAGCGACTTGAGCCGCGAGGCCTTCACGCAGGACGTGACGCGGGCCAAGCGGTTGCTTGAAGACCTATCCGGCAAACCCGTGCTCGGCTACCGCGCGCCCAGCTTTTCAATCGGCACCGCCAACCTCTGGGCATTTGACGTGCTGGCCGACGCCGGCTACAGCTACAGCAGCAGCGTCTACCCCATCAAGCATGACCACTACGGCATGCCCGATTCGCCGCGCTTCGCCTACCGGCTGGCCAACGGCCTGCTGGAAGTGCCGGTGACCACGCTGCGCATGATGAACCGCAACCTGCCGTCCAGCGGCGGTGGCTACTTCCGACTGCTGCCTTACGCGCTGTCGCGCTGGATGCTGCGCAAGGTGAACCGCGACGACCGTGAAGCCGCCGTTTTCTACTTCCACCCCTGGGAAATCGACCCTGGCCAGCCGCGCATTGCCGGCATCGACGCGCGCACGCGCTTTCGTCACTACGTCAACATCGACCGCACCGAAGGCCGCCTGCAAAGCCTGATGCAGGACTTCCGCTGGGGCCGCATGGACCAGATCTTTCTGACCCGCGCCAAGGCGCCTGGCTGAACCTGAAGCCCGTGCCCACCATCGAACGTCTTGCGCCGGGGGACGTCCGCAGCGCTGCGCTGTGGGACGCTTTTGTGCTGGCCTGCCCGCAGGCCACCTTCTTCCACCGCGCAGGTTGGCAGCACATCATGCGGGAGGTGTTTCGCCATCAAGCGTACTTCCTGTACACCCACGAGCAGGGCCGCATCACCGGCGTGCTGCCGCTGGCGCACGTCAAGAGCCTGTTGTTTGGCAACTCATTGACGAGCCTGCCCTTTGCGGTGTACGGCGGCGTGGCCGCCATGGACGAAGCCAGTGCACAGATGCTGGAAGCGGAAGCCAAACGCCTGGCGCAGAGCCTGGGTGTAGCCCACCTGGAACTGCGGCAACTGCAACGCCGCCACGAAGACTGGCCGCGCCAAGAGGTGTACGTCACCTTCCGCAAGGCCATCCTGCCGGATGAAGACGCCAACATGCTGGCCATCCCGCGCAAGCAGCGCGCGATGGTGCGCAAGGGCATCAAGAACGGGCTGAAAAGCGAAGTGGACCGCAGCGTTGACCGCTTCTTCAGCCTGTACGCCGACAACGTGCACCGCCACGGCACACCGGCCTTGCCGAAGCGCTACTTTGAAGCACTGCAGCAGCAGTTCGGTGCCGACTGCGAGGTGCTGACCGTCACCGACGCCCACGGCAAGCTGCTGTCGTCCGTCTTCACCTTCTACTTTCGTGACGAGGTACTGCCTTATTACGCTGGCGACGACGAAGCCGCACGCGATCTGGCCGCCAATGATTTCAAATACTGGGAGTTGATGCGCAGCGCCTGCGCGCGCGGGTGCAAGGTCTTCGACTACGGGCGCAGCAAGCTGGGCACAGGGCCGTATGCGTTCAAGAAGAACTGGGGCTTCGAGCCCACGCCGCTCAACTACGAATACTGCCTCTACAAACGTGAATCCGTGCCACAGAACAACCCCTCCAACGCCAAGTACAAACTGATGATCGAGACGTGGCGCAAGCTGCCGCTGGGCGTGGCGAATTGGTTGGGGCCGTTTGTTGTGCGGTCACTGGGTTGAAGGGCACTGTGAGTACGATGAATTCAGCAAGGGCCAAACCGGACATGTCGCCGTTGCAAGTCCTTCTCCCTGCCTTGGTGCTGTTGAGCGCGCTGCTGGTGCTGTTCTACGACACTGCGGCGGCCATGGTTGGCATCTGGATGCGCTCGGAAACCTTCGCGCATGCCTTCCTTGTGCCACCGATCGTGCTCTGGTTGGTCTGGCGCCGCCGTGCCGATCTGGCCCAGCATCGCCCTCGGGCTCAGCCCTGGATGCTGCTGCCCATGGCTGGAGCCTGCTTGCTCTGGTTGATGGCTGCGCTGGCGGGGGTGAATTCCGCCAGCCAGTTTGCGCTGGTGGCATTGATCGTTCTCTCCGTGCCCGCCGTGTTTGGTTTTGCCGTCACGCGCGAGATCCTGTTTCCGTTGCTGTTTCTGTTCTTCGCCGTGCCTATGGGCGAATTCATGGTGCCTTACATGATGGAGTGGACGGCCGACTTCACAGTGGCTGCTGTGGCGCTGTCAGGCGTTCCGGTATTTCGTGAAGGGCTCCAGTTCGTTATCCCTTCGGGCAACTGGTCGGTGGTCGAGGCTTGCAGTGGCGTGCGCTACCTCATCGCATCATTTATGGTTGGCAGCCTCTTCGCCTACCTCAACTACCGCTCCAACACGCGGCGTGCGGTGTTCATGCTGGCGTCGATTGCGATGCCCATCGTCGCCAACTGGCTGCGCGCCTACATGATCGTCATGCTCGGGCAATTGTCGGGCAACAAGCTTGCGGCTGGTGCTGACCATTTGGTGTACGGCTGGGTTTTCTTCGGCATCATCATCATGGTGATGTTCCTGGTCGGTGCACGCTGGTCTGAACCCGATGCACCGGCACCAGGCCGTCCGTCGGCCCGGACGGTCCCCGTGGCTGGCAGTGCTGTGCAGACCTGGATCGTGACCGTGGGCGTGGTGGGGCTGATGCTCGCCACCCAGGGCCTGATGGGGTGGCTGGATCGGCCCCTGGATGGCCCTGCACCCACTGTGACTTTGCCCGCGGCGTTGGCCGGCAACTGGATTGGCGGTTCCGCAGCGGTAACGGACTGGCGTCCGGAGTACCAAAACCCAAATGCCGTGGCCCAGAACGTGTACCAGTCTGGCGACAAGGTAGTGGCCGTATGGATCGGCTATTACCGAGACCAGAGCCCTGATCGCAAGCTCGTGACCTCCACCAACGTGCTGGTTGAACAGGGGTCCGCCGAATGGGTTGGCACTGCCCGTGGCGTCGTAGCGCTGGACGCTGGCAGTGTCGCGACCCGAGTTCGCACCGCGAGCCTGCGCCGGCCTGCCAACCCCAATATCGACGCTCGCGACAAGCTTGAAGTGGCATACCTCTACTGGGTGGGGGGGAGCTATACCACCAGCGATGTTCAGGCCAAGCTGATGCTCGCCTTCAATCGTCTGCTCGGCCGTGGCGATGATTGTGCTGTCCTGATTTTCTATACGCCCCAGCGCGAATCCGATCGCTCGGCCCAGATTCTGCGGGACTTCGTCGGCCAGCAACTCCAAGCATTGAGTGCCACGCTGGCTGCGACCGCAGCCGCACCGAGCGTCCGCTAGAACCATCGTCAGGTGGCTCGTTCACGGCTTACTTTCTCTTTGGCATAGCAAGGACAAATCAGCATGAACACACTCGCAGTCATCGGCCTGGGTTACGTGGGCCTGCCGCTGGTGGTGGAGTTTGGCAAGCAGTTGCGCACCATCGGCTTTGACATCGCGCAGAACAAGGTGGACGCCTGTTTGCGCGGAACCGACCCTTCGCGCGAGTTGCCGGATTCGGAGATGGCGGCTGCTAAACACGCCGTATACACCTCGGACGCCAAGATGCTTTCTGAGGCAGACATGATCATCATCGCCGTGCCCACCCCGGTCGATGATGCCCATATCCCTGACTTCAAGCCGTTGATCGGCGCGTCTGCCAGCGTTGGCCGCAACCTGAAGAAGGGCGCCATCGTCATCTACGAATCCACGGTCTATCCGGGTGCCACGGAAGAGGTCTGCATTCCCGTGCTCGAGCGCGAATCTGGCCTGAAGTGGAAGACCGATTTCTTCGTCGGCTACAGCCCCGAGCGCATCAACCCCGGTGACCGCGAACACACGCTCACCAAGATCCTGAAGATCGTCTCCGGCGACACAGCCGAAACGCTCGACAAGGTGGCCAAGCTCTACGAGAGGATCGTGGTCCCGGGCGTGCACCGCGCCAGCAGCATCAAGGCCGCTGAAGCCGCCAAGGTGATCGAAAACACCCAGCGCGACTTGAACATCGCGTTGATGAACGAGCTGGCCATCATCTTCGACAAGATCGGCCTCGACACCACCGAAGTGCTGGAAGCTGCGGGCACAAAGTGGAACTTCCTGAAGTTCAAGCCCGGCCTGGTGGGTGGCCATTGCATTGGCGTCGATCCGTACTACCTGACCCACAAGGCCGACATGCTGGGCTACCACCCACAAGTCATCCTCGCCGGGCGACGCATCAACGATGGCATGGCCAAGTTCGTTGCCGAGCAGACCATCAAGCAGATGATTGCCTCAGGCAGCTACATCAAGGGCGCCCGGGTCAATGTGCTGGGTCTCACGTTCAAGGAAAACTGCGGCGACCTGCGCAACAGCAAGGTCATCGACATCATTCGCGAGCTTCAAAGCTACGGCGTTGAGGTGCACGTGACCGACGCGCAAGCTGACGCCGAAGAAGCCATGCACGAATACGGTGTCAAGCTGGAGCAATGGGACCAGATGCCACGGGCTGACGCCATCGTCGCTGCGGTGGCACACCGCGAATACGCCGAACTGTCGGTGGAAGACATGGGAAAGAAGCTAGTCAAGGGCGGCGCGTTCATCGACGTGAAGGCGGCGTTTGATCAGGCCAAACTCGTCGGGGCCGGGTACCGGGTGTGGCGGCTCTGACGGATTCCCGATGTGTGGGTCGCACCTGCTTCAATTTCCGTGAACCATGAGCTGCAAATGCCAGGTCGCGGGGCATTTCGGAACCACGCATGACTGCTTCTCGACGAGTCGTCGTCTTCACGGGCAACCTGTCTTATTCGGTCCGTAAGGGAATCGTCGATATCGACGAGGCAATTCCGAGTCTGGAATGGTTGATCCTGCTGCACAGCCCGCCCAAGACCGCCAAGCGGCTGCTTCGCAATCAGTGGTTGAATTTGAAACGCAATGGATGGCGTTGGATTCCGTATCAGTTCCTGGACTTGCTGCATCGTTGGGGGACTGCTGCGTCCCCAAAATCTGCGGATGCGCCCGGCGCAGCCTACACAAGCGGCTCACTGAGCCAGCGCCCGAATGTTCGCCTCATCGAGTCACCGGATATTCACAGCGCCGAGTCTTTGGCGACGTTGATCAACTTCCAGCCTGATCTCGGAATTTCGCTGGCGGCACCCATCCTGCGCCGCTCGATTTTTGCGGTGCCTTCTTTGGGGACCATCAACCTGCACAAGGGACGGTTGCCTGATTTTCGAGGGATGCCGCCTGCGTTCTGGGAGCTGTGGCATGACGAGCGCGAGGTGGGCTGCAGCGTGCACGTCGTGGACGACAAACTCGACACGGGCGCAGTCCTGGCCAGCGGCACCGTGCAACGTTCTTTGCATTCCACGCTTCGCGGTCTGCAATTGCAGCTGGACGAAATGGGCGCAAGCCTCACCTGTTTGGCCGCCAAGGCCGTGCTTGCCGGCACGGCGCTTGCGCAACCGCAGCCCGTTGCCCAAGGCCGAACCTTTCGCAAACCCACGCTGCGCCAACAAGCGGCGCTGCGCGCCAAGTTGGCGACTGTGGTGCCGTTCGCTGAACGGTTGCGTCAAGGTTTGAAAAATGGCGCGGCTGTTTCCGGTATCGCGGTTCACAACATCGCGCTGCGCAGGGTCTTGGCGCCGCGGGTCACGGTGTTGCTGTACCACCGTGTCAGTGACGATGTTCGGGACAATCTGACGGTTGGCATCGAGCAGTTCGAGCGCCAGATGGCCATCGTTGCGCAGCGCTGCCAGGTGCTGAGCATTGGCGAAGTCCTTGCGCTGGATGCAGTGCCAAGGTCAACCCGACCGCTGGTGGCCATCACATTTGATGACGGCTATCTCGACAACTACGAGCATGCCTTTCCGACACTGGTCCGCCACTGCCTGCCGGCAGCGTTTTTTGTCTCGACGGGTCTCATCGGAACGAACGGTCGTTTTCCGCACGACGTGCGGCGCGGCAACCTCGCCATCCCGCTCATGGGCTGGGATCAGCTACGCGCAATGGCTGCGGCCGGATACACGATCGGCTCCCATACCGTCAACCACATCGATTGCGCTGCCGAGCCCGAAAGTGTCGTGAGGGGAGAACTGGTTCAATCCTCTGAAGATATCCACCGCGAACTTGGCATTGATCGGCCGATCCTTGGCTACCCGTACGGTGGGCGCCAGCACATGACGCCCAGCCGCCTGGAGTGGGTCAAACAGGCCGGCTATGTGGGTTGCCTGTCGGCCTATGGCGGCGCCAACATCGGCCGCGTTGATCGCTACAACGTCCTGCGCAAGGGAATCAATCACGCCTTTTCAGACCGCGCCTTTGAGTGGGATTGCCTGGGTCTTCGATGACTGCCGGCACCCCGCCCCTGGTGGTCCACGTCATTCATCACTTGGTCGTTGGCGGGATGGAAAACACGCTGGTCAACCTCATCAACCACCTTCCTCATCAGCAATTCAGGCATGCGGTGGTGTGCATCGAAGACCATTCAGACTTTCGATTGCGCATCCAGCGCCCGGACGTTGAGGTTGTCAGCCTGTGGCGCTCGCGGGTGGGGCCCATGGCGGTGCGGCGCGAGATCTACCGCCTGTGCCGCCTCTGGAAACCCGCGCTCGTGCATTCGCGCAATCAGTCGGGGCTTGACGCCTTGCTGCCGGCCTTGCTTGCCGGCGTCAAGGCACGGGTGCACAGCGAGCACGGGTGGGATGTTGACAACATCGATGGCCGAAAGTGGAAGCCGGCGCTGCTGCGACGCCTGCACCGGCCCTTGGTCAGCCGATATGTCACCGTGTCGCGTGACCTCTCATCTTTCCTGGAACAACGGATCGGAGTCGCGCCGTCGAACATCACCCAGATCCTGAATGGGGTCGACACGCAACGATTCTTTCCGCGGGCTGACGGAGCACTTGCGGACCTGCCACCGGAACAGGCGGCGGCCAACGTGGTGCGCATAGGAACCGTAGGACGCATCCAGCCGATCAAGGATCAGGCGACCCTCGTGCGCGCAGTGGCCGCGCTGGCGGCGCGCCGCCCCGAGTTGCGTGCTTGCTTGCGCCTGCTGGTGGTTGGCGATGGCCCGCTTTTGCCCAGCTTGCGAGCGCTGGTCAACAGCTCAGGCATATCGGATATCGCTTGGCTGCCTGGCACGTCGGCGCGTGTTCCGGAGTTGATGAGATCCTTGGACATTTTTGTACTGCCGTCGCTCAATGAAGGTGTGTCCAACACGATTCTCGAAGCCATGGCGAGCGGCGTGCCGGTGCTGGCATCAAGGGTCGGGGGTAACCCCGAGTTGGTCGTCGATGGAGTCTCGGGCCGCCTTTTCGCCGCTGGCGATGTTCAGGGGCTCTCGACGCTGCTGGAGACCTACCTTGATGATGTCGCGTTGCGCTGTCAACACGCCAAGGCGGCGCGCGACTTGGCGCTGACCCGGTTCAGTCTGAAGGCCATGGTGCAACGCTACGGCGACCTTTATCAGTCCCTGATAGCCGGTCGCAAGGAGAGCTGGTGACTGGATCAATGCGCGTGTCGCTTTGCGCGCACCGTGGTGAATGTCATGGCGCCCCCTGCATTGCAGTCGCATCCCTGTCAGGCGAAAGTACTCACCTCGTTTAGCATCAAGGTGGACTGGCACTGACTGTTGAACTCGGCCTTCTGCAGAAACTTTTTGGCCCTACGAAGACCTACGAAGACCTGCGAAGGCCGTTGTCGCAAATTCGCTTCAACGGCAGTCATTCAGCCCCCCAACCCCGTCGGCTACCCGACCTTTTCGCAAGAACCCACATGTGCGGTATCACCGGCGTCTTCGACACGCGTCACGATCGCCCGATCGACCGCGCTGTGCTCGCGCGCATGAACGACGCCCAATTCCACCGCGGTCCGGATGAAGGCAGCGTGCACCTGGAGCCGGGCATTGGTTTCGGCCATCGCCGGCTGTCGATCATCGACGTCGCCACCGGCCAGCAGCCCCTGTTCAATGCCGACCGGACGGTCTGCATCGTCTTCAACGGCGAGATCTACAACTACCAGGACCTGATGGCCGAGCTGCAAGCACTCGGCTACGCCTTCCACACCAAGAGCGACACCGAGTGCATCGTTCACGCCTGGGAAGCCTGGGGTGCCGACTGCGTGAAGCGCTTGCGCGGCATGTTTGCCTTTGCGCTATGGGACCGCAACCGCCAGACGCTCTTCATGGCGCGTGACCGGCTGGGTGTGAAGCCCATGTTCTACGGCACGCTGGACGACGGCATGATGCTGTTCGGGTCCGAGCTGAAGTCGTTGCTGGCCTACCAGGGCAGCAGTGGTGGCCTCAAGCGCGACGTCGACCCGCTGGCCATCGAGGAATATTTTGCGCTCGGCTACGTGGCCGAGCCGCGCACCATCTTTCGGCAGGCCAAGAAGCTGTCGCCAGGCCACATGCTCATGTGGCGCCGTGGCCAGCCCGAGCCGCAGCCGCAGCCTTACTGGGACGTGCGCTTCACGCTCGACAACCCCATCAGCGCCGAGGATGCCTGCGCTGAACTGCACGAGCGCCTGCGCGAATCCGTGCGCCTGCGAATGATTTCCGAAGTGCCGCTGGGCGCTTTCCTTTCCGGTGGCGTCGACAGCAGCGCCGTGGTGGCCATCATGGCGGGCCTGCAGGACTCACCGGTGCGCACCTGCTCCATCGGCTTTGACGACCCGCTGTTCAACGAGTCGGCCTTTGCCCAGACGGTTGCCGACCGCTACCGCACCGACCACCATCTGGAAGTCGTGGGCAGCGACGACTTCGGCCTCGTCGACACCCTGGCGCATCTGTACGACGAGCCCTATGCCGACAGCTCGGCCATCCCCACCTACCGCGTCTGCCAGCTGGCGCGCCAGCGCGTCACGGTGGCGCTTTCGGGCGACGGTGGCGACGAGACCTTCGGTGGCTATCGCCGCTACCGCATGCATTTGATGGAAGAGCGGCTGCGCAGCGCCTTGCCCGCCAGCCTGCGGCGGCCACTCTTCGGCATGCTGGGCCGCGCCTACCCCAAGGCCGACTGGGCGCCGCGCATGTTCCGCGCCAAGACCACCTTCGAAGGCATGGCGCGCAGTTCGGTTGAGTCGTATTTCCATTCCATGTCGATCATGCGCGGCCCCATGCGCAGCCAGCTCTTCAGCCCGTCGCTCAAGCGAGCATTGGGCGGCTACGACGCGCAAAACGTGTTCGACCGCCACGCGGCGCAGGCCGGTACCGACGACCCGCTGGCGCTGATCCAGTACCTGGACCTGAAGACCTACCTCGTGGGCGACATCAACACCAAGGTCGATCGCGCCAGCATGGCGCATTCACTGGAGGTGCGCGAACCGCTGATGGACCATCCCCTGGTGGAGTGGCTGGCCACGCTGCCGTCAAGCCTGAAGGTGCGCGGCCAAGAGGGCAAGTACCTGCTGAAGAAGACGATGGAACCGGCGCTGCCGCACGACATCCTCTACCGCCCGAAGATGGGTTTTGCTGTGCCGCTGGCGCGCTGGTTCCGCGGCCCGCTGCGCGAGCGGGTCCGCTCGTCGGTGTTGGGCGACCGGCTCATGAGCACGGGCTGGTTCAACCCCGATTACCTCAAGCACCTGGTCGATGCCCACCAGAGCGGCGTGCGCGACTACAGCTCACCGCTGTGGACGCTGCTGATGTTTGAAGCCTTCCTGCGCAACAGCATCGACGGCAGCAACGCCGTGGTGGCCCCCAGCATGCCCACCGCCAGTGCCGAGGCCCTGGCCTGATGCGTGTGCTGCGCGTGTTGCATGTCCTGGACCATTCGATCCCGCTGCACAGCGGGTACACGTTTCGCACCCTGGCCATCCTGCGCGAACAGCGCCGCCTGGGGTGGGAAACACTGCAGCTCACCACGCCCAAGCAGGGGCCAGGCACGGCGCTTGAGGAAACCGTTGACGGCCTGAAGCTGCACCGCACGCCCAACGCTGCGGGCGCCGGATTGATGGCGCAGATGCGCCTGACGGCCCGCCGCATTGCCGAGGTTGCGCGCGCAGAGCGACCCGATCTCCTCCACGCGCACTCGCCTGTGCTGAATGCGCTGCCTGCCTTGTGGGCACGCCTGTCACTGCGCCTGCCCGTGGTGTACGAAATGCGCGCCTCTTGGGAGGACGCTGCGGTGGACCACGGCACCACCACCGAAGGCAGCGCGCGCTATCGCTTCAGCCGCGCGCTGGAAACCTTTGCGCTCAAGCGCGCCGACCAGGTCACCACCATTTGCGAAGGCCTGCGCGGCGACATTGCGTCGCGCGGTGTCGCCAATGACAAGATCACCGTCATTCCCAACGCGGTGGACGTGGCCAACTTTCAGTTTGGCGTGCCGCCCGACGCGGCTCTGCAACAGCGGCTGGGCCTGCAAGGTGCCACCGTCATCGGTTTTGCCGGCAGCTTCTATGGCTACGAAGGCCTGCACCTGCTGGTGGAGGCGGTGCGCCAGATGCGCGCGCGCCATGCCAAGTTGCGCTTGCTGCTGGTGGGCGGCGGCCCGCAAGAAGCGGCGCTCAAAGCCCAGGTGGCGCAGCACGGCATGCAGGACACGGTGATCTTCACCGGCCGCGTGCCGCACAGCGAAGTGCAGCGCTACTACGAACTCATCGACGTGCTGGCCTATCCGCGGCTGCCGATCCGCCTGACCGAACTCGTCACGCCGCTCAAGCCGCTGGAAGCCATGGCCCAGGGCCGCGTCTTCGTGGCCAGCAACGTCGGCGGCCACCGCGAACTCGTGCGCCATGGCGAGACTGGCTACCTGTGCCCAGCGGGCGACGCGGCGGCGCTGGAACAGGGCCTGGAAGCTGCACTCGCCCAGCGAGAGCAATGGCCACAGCTGCGCGCACAGGCACGCCGCTTCGTCGAGCAAGAGCGCACCTGGACTCACAGCGTCGCGCGCTACGCCGAGGTCTATCGCCGCGCCCTGGCGCAACGCGGGCGCGCTGTGCCGGCCATGGGCGCTTGAAGGAACGACACCATGTGCGGCATCCACGGCCTCATCCACCTTGACGGGCGCCCGGTCGAGCCCCGGCTGCTTTCCGCGATGGGCGACGTCACCACGCACCGCGGCCCCGACGACGAAGGCATGCACATCGACGGCGCCGCCGGCATTGCGATGCGCCGCCTGTCCATCATTGACCTGGCAGGCGGCCACCAGCCGCTGAGCAATGCCGACGGCAAGCTCTGGCTCGTCTGCAACGGCGAGATCTACAACTACCGAGAGTTGCGCACAGAGTTGCAGGCCCAGGGCCACATCTTCAAGACCGGCTCCGACAGCGAAGTGCTGCTGCATGGTTATGCACAGTGGGGCGACAACTTCGTGCTGCGCCTGAACGGCATGTTCGACTTTGCGTTGTGGGACGCACGCCGCCAGCGCCTGCTGATCGGGCGCGACCGCATCGGCGTCAAGCCCTTGTACGTGGCGCAGACGCCGCAGCGCGTGGCCTTTGCCACCGAAGCCAAGGCGCTGCTGCAGTTGCCTGGCATGGCCACCGAACTCAATCGCGATGTGCTGGCCGACTACCTGCACCTGGGCTACGTGCCAGCACCGCACAGCATCTTCAAGGGCATCCGCAAGCTGCCGCCGGCCACGCTGCTGGCGGTGGAAGGTGGCCAGGTGCGTGAATGGCGCTACTGGCAACTGCCGGCGCACACCGACCACAGCCAGACCGACGCGCAGTGGGTTGAGCGCGTGCGCGCCGGCATCGACCGTGCGGTGCACATGCAGATGGTCAGCGACGTGCCAATCGGCGCTTTTCTGTCTGGCGGTGTGGACTCCAGCGCTGTGGTGGCGGCCATGGCGCGGCACTCTTCGGGGCCCATCCGCACCTACGCCATCGGCTTTGAAGGCGGCGCGGCCGAGCAGCTCTACAACGAACTGCCCTACGCGCGCCAGGTGGCCAAACTCTTCGGCACCGAGCACCATGAAATCGTGGTCAAGCCCGACGTCGTGGGCCTGTTGCCCAAGCTGGCCTGGCACATGGACGAACCGCTGGCCGACTCGGCTTTCATCACCACCTATCTGGTGAGTGAATTTGCGCGCAAGGACGTCAAGGTCATCCTCAGCGGCGTGGGCGGTGACGAACTCTTCGGCGGTTATCGCCGCTACCTGGGTGGTCACTATGCGCGTCGCTATGGCGCGCTGCCGGGCTGGGCGCGCAAGGCCGCGTCGATGGCGGCGCAGCGCTTGCCGGCAGACCGCCACAACAAATGGCTCAACGTGGCGCGGCTTGCCAAAGGCTTCATCGCCAGCGCCGAGATGGGCGCGGATGAACGCTACCGCAGCTACCTGCAGGTGGTGTCACGCGATACCGTGGCCAGCCTGCTGCTGGCCGAACCCCCATCCGGCGCCGATGCGCTGAGCACGGCCTTTGCCATGGCCAAGTCAGACGACGAACTCAACCGACTCTTTGCGGTCGATGCAGAAACGCAGTTGCCCGACGACCTGCTTATGCTCACCGACAAGATGAGCATGGCGGTGTCGCTGGAATGCCGCGTGCCGTTGCTTGACCATGAGCTGGTCGAGATGGCCGCCGCCATCCCTGCCGCCGCCAAGGTGCGCGGCGGCACGCTCAAGCACTTGATGAAAGAGGCGCTGGTGGACGTGTTGCCGCAAGATATCCTGCACCGCAAGAAGCGCGGTTTCGGCACGCCCATGGGCGCCTGGCTGAAGCGTGAATTGGCGCCGGTGCTGCGTGAACTGCTGTCCCCAGAAGTCGTGCGCCGCCGCGGCCTCTTCAACCCAGCCGTCGTGGGCAATCTGGTGGCCGACCATCAAGCCAGCCGGGCCGATGGCACTGACGCGTTGCTCGCGCTGCTGAACCTGGAAGTCTGGTCGCGGATCTATCTGGATCGCCGTTCACACGATGACGTGGCCGATGAACTGCACCGTCTGGCCCGCCAACCCGAAGGCGTGGCCGCATGAATGTCTTGTATCTCTGCCACCGCTTCCCATACCCGCCCAAGCGTGGAGGCAAGATCCGGCCCTTCAACATGATCCGCCACCTGCACGAGGCCGGCCACAAGGTCACGGTGTGTTCACTGGCGCGTTCGGAAGCTGAAGCCGAAGAGGGCGCTGGCATCGCCCAGCATTGCACCGCCTTCCACATGGGCCATGTGAAAGAGCCACTGCAATATGCGCGCATGGTGGTGCGCCTGCCGCTGCCCACACCGTCGTCAATGGGCTACTTCTACAGCCCCGATCTGGCAGCCAAAGTGAGTGAACTGCTGGCCACGCAGCGCTGGGACCTGATCTTTGTGCACTGCTCGTCGGTGGCGCAGTACGTATCGCATGTGCAGGGCGTGCCCAAGATTCTGGACTTTGGCGACATGGACTCGCAAAAGTGGCTGGAATACGCACACTACAAGCGCTTCCCGCTGAGCCTGGGCTACACGCTCGAAGGCAGCAAGATGCTGTGGGCCGAAAAGCGCCTGGCGCGCCAGTTCGATCTCTGCACGGCGACCACGCGCGCCGAATGGCAGACGCTCAACGACTACGGCACCGGTGCCGCCACCGACTGGTTTCCCAACGGTGTGGACGCGCAGTTCTTCAGCCCGACGGACGGCGCCTACGACGCTGACACCATCAGCTTCATCGGCCGCATGGACTACTACCCCAACCAGGAATGCATGCAGCGTTTCTGCGACCAGGTCTGGCCGCTGCTGAGGGCGCAACGTCCGCAGATGAAGCTGTTGATCGTGGGCGCCGATCCT
>JANMKK010000328.1:0-4745 GCA_031372005.1 Rubrivivax sp. | reverse complement strand
CCCGAAAAGCTGGCGATCCTGGAGTTCCCCCAATTCATCGGGCCGACGCTGGTCACGCGCGACGAAGTCGACGTGAAGCGCTTCCATGCCGAGCACCGCGACATCATCCTCAAGCCGCTGGACGGCATGGGCGGCATGGGCATCTTCCGCGTCGGGCCGGACGGCCTGAACCTCGGCTCCATCATCGAAACGCTCAACAAGGGCGGCGCCGAGACCGTGATGGTGCAGCGCTACCTGACCGAGATCACCAAGGGCGACAAGCGCGTGCTCGTCATTGGCGGCGAGCCGGTGCCGTTTGCGCTGGCGCGGATTCCCCAGGGCAGCGAAATCCGCGGCAACCTGGCGGTGGGCGGCAAGGGCGTGGCGATGCCGCTGACCGACCGCGAACGCGAGATCGCCACCACGCTCGGGCCCGTCCTTGCTGCGCGCGGGCTGCTGCTGGTGGGGCTGGACGTGATTGGCAACTGCCTGACCGAGATCAACGTGACGAGCCCGACGTGTTTTGCAGAGATCACGCAGCAGACCGGTTTTGATGTCGCCAAGACTTTCATCGACGCGCTGGAAAAGGCCCTGTGCGGCCCTGCATCATGACGTTGACAGAGCTGCTGGATGAAGGCGCCAGCTTCGACGCCGAATACAGCGGCGGCCTGTCCAACCACCGCCCGATGGCGCTTTTGGCATTGGCGCGTCTGGGCGCCACCGACGCCCGTCTGGGCGCCTTTGCGCAGGCCTATTCGCAGCGCCTGCAGCCTGCGCCGCCGCCCGCGCGCTGGCCTGCCGGCGACGCCTGGGCTTCACGCCTGGGCCAGCGCGATGCATGGCCGGCCTACCGTGACCTCTTCCTGCACTGGCTGCTGACCGAAGACGCCGGCGCGGTGCTGCGGCAGGCCCTGCCGCGTTTGATGCAGGGCTGCGGCGCGGCAGCCTTTCATGGCCTGATCCGCACCGCCTACGCGCTGCAGTCCGGCCTGGGCCAGGAACTGGCCGACGCATTGGCCTATTGGGCTTGCCGCTGGGTGACCCTGGAGCCGTCAACCGCCGCGGGTTCGGTGGACGATGCCGAAGCGCTGTTGCGTCAATTGCGCACGGTGCAGAGCGACTCTGACCGCATCGGCCAGCGCATGAAAGTTGCCGCAGCCACGCCGCAATTCCAGGACACCGTGGCGCAGCTTAGGGTGACTGTCAACACGCTGCCGCAACTGGCCGCCCTGGCCGCCAAGGCCCACGCCGCCACCGGCAACTTCACGGTGCTGCACCTGGTGACCAGTGCGCACGCCATGCGGCTGCTGCTGCCGTTTGTGGATGAGCCCGTGCCCGCGCTGCAGGCCTACTGGTGCGCCTTTGCGGCTGCCGTCTGCGCAGCGGGTTTGCACGCCACCCAGGTGCCGCAACCGCAGCCCTGGCGGCTGTTGGTGTCGGCGGCGCGGCAGAGCGACGACGACCACCTCATCAAGCTCGTGGACAGCTGCCGCGAAGAGCACAGAGCATATGGCGGCGCGCCCATCTGGCAGCAGGCAGCCACCCGCGCCGTGACGGACGCAGGCCTTGCCAAGGTGGCCTGACACCGGACACCTGACAATGCCGGCATGGCTCTCTTAACCCTTGCCGACGCGCACCTCGCGTATGGCCACGTCCCCTTGCTCGATGGCGCCGCGTTGGCGCTGGAAACCGGCGAACGCATTGCGCTGATCGGGCGCAACGGTGCCGGCAAATCGTCGCTGCTGAAAATTCTGGCCGGGCTTGAAAAACCCGACGATGGGGTGCTGCAACTGCAGACCGGCCTGCGCCGCGTCTATGTGGCGCAGGAACCCGAATTCACCGCCGGGGCCAGCGTCTTTGACGCCGTGGCGGATGGCGTGGCCGAAGCGCGTGAACTGCGCCAACGTTTCGAACGTCACGACCCCGCCGACGACATGGACGCGGTGCAGACGCGCCTGGAAGCGCTGGACGGCTGGACCTGGGAGCAGCGTGTCGATCAAGCCCTGCAGCGGCTGGCGCTGAACCCTGCCGCCAAGGTGGAAGACCTGTCGGGCGGCACCAAGAAACGTGTGGCGCTTGCGCGCGCCCTGGTGGCCGCGCCGGACCTGCTGCTGTTGGACGAACCCACCAACCACCTCGACATCGACGCCATCGAATGGCTGCAGGAACTGCTGGTGCAGTGGCGCGGCGCGCTGGTGTTTGTGTCGCATGACCGCGCTTTCATCGACGCGGTGGCCACACGCATCATCGAACTCGACCGCGGGCAACTGCGCAGTTATCCCGGCAGCTTCAAGACTTTCGAGTCCACCAAGGCGCGCGAACTGGAGGACGAGTCGCTGGCCAATGCGCGCGCCGAAAAACTGCTGGCGCAGGAAGAGGTGTGGGTGCGCAAGGGCGTCGAAGCGCGGCGCACGCGCAGCGTGGGGCGTGTGCAGCGGCTGGTGAAGCTGCGCGAACAGCGTGCCGCGCGGCGCGACCAACTCGGACAGGTGCGGCTGGAACTGGACGCCGGCTTGCCACCCGGCAAGATCGTTGCCGAGCTGAAGAACGTCGGGATGAATTTCGGTGAAAAGCAACTGATCAAGGACTTCACCGCGACCATCCTGCGCGGTGACAAGGTCGGCCTCATCGGCCCCAATGGAAGCGGCAAGACGACCCTGCTCAAGCTGATCCTCGGTGAACTGCAGCCCACCAGCGGCCATGTGCGCCAGGGCACGCGGCTGCAGGTGGCCTACTTCGACCAGATGCGCGCCGCGCTGGACCTGAACGCCACGCTCGTCGACACCATCAGCCCGGGCAGCGAATGGATCGAACTCGGCCAGGAACCGAAGATCACGCGCAAGCACGTGATGAGCTACCTCACTGACTTTTTGTTCTCGCCCGAACGCGCGCACTCACCCGTGCGCACGCTGAGCGGCGGTGAACGCAACCGCGTGCTGCTGGCGCGCCTGTTTGCGCTGCCGGCCAATGTGCTGGTGCTGGACGAGCCCACCAACGACCTCGACATCGACACGCTGGAGCTGCTGGAAGAACTGCTGCAGTCCTACAGCGGCACGGTCTTTCTGGTCAGCCACGACCGGCGTTTTCTGGACAACGTGGCCACCAGCACGATTGCCTGGGAAGGCGACCCCGCTTTTGGCGGCCGGCTGGGCCTGTGGCGCGAATACGAAGGCGGCTACGAGGACTGGAAGGTGCAGCGGGCGCGCGGGCGCGTGGCCGCAACCGCAGCGCCTGTGGTCAAGGCCGCAGGCACGTCCAGATCAACGTCCGCCAAGGCCAAGCTCAGCTACAAGGAACAGCGTGAACTGGACGCGCTGCCGGCGCGCATCGAAGCGCTGGAAGTAGAGCAAAAGATCTTGCATGAACAGCTCAGCCGCCCGGGGCTTTACACGCAGTCTTCGGCCAGGGCGGGCGACCTGCACGCCCGCAACGAGGCCATCGATGCAGAACTGATGGCGGCGCTGGAACGTTGGGAAGCGCTGGGCTCACGCTGACGCGCCATGCGGCCCGGTGCGGGCCCTCATGCCGTGACGACAATGCGCCCCGTCAATGCGCCCCGTCCGCGCGCCCCGCCGCGGCGGCCGGGTGCGCCCGCGTCACGATCAGGCCGGCCTGCAGGTACAGCCCATTCAGCATCCGCATCGCCCTTTCACGGTCGAGCCCGGGCCAGCCGCTGATCTCATGCAGCGGCGTGCTTTGGCGGCGCAGACGCGTCATGGCCGATGCCAGCGGCCCGGCCAGCGACAGCGATGACAGATCGGTGGCGGGCGCGATGCGGTAGGCCACCGGGCCGGCGATTTCCGGCAGCAATTCAGCCCGCGAGCCGTGCAGCGCCAGCGCCCACAGCACCACACCCAGCGGCGCCAGGTGTGACTCATTGGTGAGGTCGCCGTTGGCGGCAGCGGGCTCCACCTGCAACACCTTGAGCGCGTGCCAGCGCAGCAGCCCCCACTGCGCCAACGGCAGCGGTGCATGCACCAGCCGCTCGACGGGCATCACCGTCAGCGGCAGCACGATGTCTTCGTGCTGCAGCAGCAAGCGCAAGGGCCGTGCATGGCGCACGGCGGCAGCCACCACCTCCAGCACTTCAAGCCCGGGGCTGTTGGCCTGCGCTTCAAAGCGCTGCAGGTCCAGCAGCAGTGAGCGGTCGAGGGTGGAATTCAGCGTGCTGTTGGGCGCACCGTCGCCGCCAAGCGCAGCCGTGCGCAGGCGGCGCTGGAAGTCGCTGACACGTGGCAACACGGTGTCGAAGTTGGGCTGGGTGGAATCGAAGGAATTGGCCACGCCGGTATTGGACCCGTGGTGGCGGCCCGCTCTGGCGGGCAGGCCGTTTCAATGGTTTCAGGATGTGCAGGTGGTCACTGCGGACTTCACGCAAAATTCTTGGCTGGGCTTGTGTGGGCTTGTGATCCGCCCACTCCCCCACTCTGCGCCTACCCGCCCCGCAACTTCTGCAACCGCTGCCAGAACCGCGCATCCTGCGTCGTCGCAAAGTTGATGCGCATCAACGACGTCGGCCTTGGCGTGGCGTGGAAGAGCGTGCCCGGCGCAATGAGCCAGCCTTCGTCCAGCAGCACCTGCGCCAGCGCTTCGGTGTCGGTGCCGACATCCACCCAACCGAAGAGGCCTGCTGGCGGGCTGACGAAGTGGCAGCCCGCCGCTTGCGCCAGCCGCACGCTGCGGGCGCGGGCGGCGTCCAGCCGTGCCACCACACGTTCTGCATGGCGGCGCAGCTGGCCTTGGGACAGGCACAGCGCCACCGCTTC
>JANMKK010000287.1:0-14299 GCA_031372005.1 Rubrivivax sp. | reverse complement strand
GTTCATCCAGCTCTGTGACCAGTCCGGCACGCCGCTCGTCTTTCTGCAAAACACCACCGGTTACATGGTGGGCAAGGCGGCCGAGCAGGCCGGCGCGATCAAGCACGGCGCCAAGATGATCCAGGCAGTGGCGAACGCGCGGGTGCCCAAGTTCACCATCGTCTTGGGCGGCAGCTTCGGCGCCGGCAACTACGGCATGTGCGGCCGCGGCTTCGACCCGCGCTTCATCTTCGCCTGGCCCAGCGCCCGCACGGCCGTGATGGGCGGCGCGCAGGCGGCGAAGGTGATGGACATCCTGAACCGCAGCAAGCTGGACCGGATGGGTCTGCCCGCCAACGACGACGCGCTGGCCGCCATGAGCGACGCGCTGCGCCAGCGCCTGGATGCCGAGAGTCACGTGCTCTTCGGCACCGCGCGGCTGTGGGACGACGGCGTCATCGACCCGCGCCACACGCGCCGCATCCTGGGTCTGTGTCTGGCGCTGGCGCAGGAAGCACAACAACGAAATCTGCGGCCCAACACCTTTGGTGTCGCACGACTCTGATTTTGCGAAATTCGCAGGAGACAGCCATGAAATTCACCCCCGAACACCGCGCACTCGAAGACACCGTCCTCAAGTTCTGCGACAAGGAAATCAACCCCTTCGTGCCCGAATGGGAAGCCAAGGGCCAGTTCCCCGCGCACGAAGTCTTCAAGAAGCTCGGCAACCTCGGTCTGCTGGGCCTGAAGTACCCCGAAGAGTTTGGCGGCGCGGGGCTGGACTTCAGCTACAGCATGGTGATGGCCGAAGCCCTGGGCCAATGCAACTGCGGCGGTGTGCCGATGGCCATTGGCGTGCACACCGACATGGCCACGCCGGCCCTGGCGCGTTTTGGCAGCGACGCATTGCGCCATGAATTCCTGACGCCCACGATTGCCGGTGACGTGGTGGCCTGTCTCGGTGTCAGCGAAGCCAGCGGTGGCAGCGACGTGGCGGCGGTCAAGACCACCGCAAAGGGTGACGGCAGCGACTACCTCATCAACGGCAGCAAGATGTGGATCACGAATGGAATGCAAGCGGACTGGTGCTGCCTGCTGGCCAACACCTCAGGCGGCCCGCCGCACAAGAACAAGAGCCTGATCGTGGTGCCGATGGACACACCCGGCATCACGCGGCAGAAGATCCACAAGATCGGCATGCACAGCAGCGACACCGCGCAGCTGTTCTTCGACAACGTGCGCGTGCCGAAGAAGAACGTGATCGGCCAGGAAGGCCTGGGCTTCACCTTCCAGATGCTGCAGTTTCAGGAAGAGCGGCTGTACGCCGCTGCAGGGTCGCTGCGCAGCCTGGACAGGCTGATCGACCAGACGATTGACTACACACGGCAACGCAAGGCTTTCGGCAAGAGCATCCTCGACAACCAGGTCGTGCACTACCGCCTGGCCGAACTGCGCACCGAAGTGGAAGCGCTGCGCGCGCTGACCTACCGGGCGGTGGAGATGTACGTCAGCGGCAAGGACGTGACGAAGCTGGCCAGCATGGCCAAGCTGAAGTGCGGCCGTTTGAGCCGCGAGGTGACGGATGCTTGCCTGCAATACTGGGGCGGCATGGGCTTCACGGCCGACAACCCCATCTCGCAGGCCTACCGTGATTCGCGTTTGATCTCGATCGGCGGCGGGGCCGACGAGGTGATGCTGGGCATCATCTGCAAGCTCGAAGGCACGCTGCCGGGAAAGAGTTTGTGAGCATTGATCTGGCCGAGTTCAAGACGCTCGCGTTGAAGCGTGACGATGGCGTCTTGCACGTCACGCTGAACCGGCCCGAGGTTCGCAATGCGATGTCGATGACGATGGTGCGTGAACTGCGCGCGGTGCTGGCGCAGGCCGAGATGCGCTGCGGCACTTACGAAGGGGTGCGCGTCATCGTGTTGCGCGGCGCGGGTGGGCACTTTTGCGCTGGGGCCGATCTGTCGGACATGGCAGCGGCAAGGATGCAGCTGCAGGACGACCCGCAGGCGCTGGTGCAGACCAACACGGCCTTCGGTGAACTGTGCGTGGCCTACGCCGATACCGGCATCGCGACAGTCGCCGTCGTCGAAGGCAGCTGCATGGGCGGCGGCTTCGGCCTGGCCTGCGTGACCGACGTGACGTTGGCGACAGAAACCGCCAGCTTCCGTTTGCCCGAAACCTCCCTGGGTCTGGTGACGGCGCAGATCGCGCCCTTCCTCGTCGAGCGGCTGGGCTATGCCGAAGCCAAGCGCCTGGCGGTCACCGGCGGCAAGCTCGGCGCACAGGAAGCGCTGGCGTTGCGACTGGTGCATGAGGTGCATTCGGCGGATGCCATCGACGCTGCGCTGACGCGTGTGTTGAGCGGCATCCTGCAATGCGCGCCGGGCGCTGTCGCGGCCACCAAGGCGCTGATTGCGAAGGCGCGGTTTCAATCGCCGGCTGCGTTGGTGCAGGAAGCAGCGGCCGTCTTCTCGCGCGCAGCGCTGGGGCCAGAGGGCATCGAAGGCACGACCGCGTTCTTGCAGAAACGCAGGGCGTCGTGGGTGCTTTCGTGAGCTTCAGCAAAATCCTCATCGCCAACCGCGGCGAGATCGCTTGCCGGGTGATGCGCACCGCGCACCGGCTGGGCTACCGCACGGTGGCGGTGTACAGCGACGCCGACGCGAATGCGCTGCACGTGCGGCTGGCCGACGAAGCGGTGCACATCGGCCCGGCGCCGGCGGCGGAGTCCTACTTGAACATGGCTGCGCTGCTGAAAGCTGCGGCGCTGACGGGTGCCGACGCGGTGCACCCCGGCTATGGTTTCCTGAGCGAACGCGCCGACTTCGCACAAGCCTGCGCCGACGCGGGCCTGGTCTTCATCGGCCCGCCGCCTGCCGCCATCCGCGCGATGGGCGACAAGGCGCGCGCCAAGCGGCGCATGGTGGAAGCGGGTGTACCTTGCGCGCCGGGGTACCTGGGTCACGACGAAGCCGACCAGAGCGACGCGACGCTGGCGCAGGAAGCTGCGAAGCTTGGCTTGCCGCTGCTGGTCAAGGCGGTGGCCGGTGGCGGCGGACGTGGCATGCGGCTGGTGCGCGCGATGTCCGACATGCCCGAGGCCATCGCCGGTGCCCGCCGCGAAGCGCAGGGTGCATTTGGCGACGGCACGCTGATGCTGGAGCGGCTGATCGACAACGGCCGCCACATTGAAATCCAGATCTTTGCCGACGCCCACGGCCACGCCGTGCACCTGGGCGAACGCGACTGCACGGCGCAGCGGCGGCGGCAGAAAGTGATCGAAGAAGCGCCGTCGCCCGTGGTCAGCCCCGCGATGCGCGCCGCGATGGGCCGCGACGCCGTGGCCGCCGCTGTTGCCGTGGGCTACCAGGGTGCAGGCACGGTGGAGTTCATCGTCGATGCCAACCTGAAGCACTACTTCCTGGAGATGAACACCCGGCTGCAGGTGGAGCACCCGGTTACCGAGTGCATCACCGGCCTGGACCTGGTGGAGTGGCAGTTGCGCGTGGCTGCAGGCGAACCGTTGCCGTTGACGCAGGAACAGATCACCTTCACCGGTCACGCCATCGAAGCGCGGCTCTATGCCGAAGACCCCTACGACGGCTGGAAGCCGCAGACCGGGCGCATCGCAGGCTGGCAGCCAAAGTGCACTGACATCCGCATCGACCATGGCATTGAAGAAGGCGGCGAGGTCACGCCCTACTACGACGCGATGGTGGCCAAGTTCATCGCCCACGGCAGCGACCGGGCTGACGCGGTGCGGCGGCTGACGCGGGCGCTGGAAGAGGTGCCGCTGCTGGGCCTGCACAACAACGGCGGCTTTCTGCGCGACCTGGTCCGGCACCCGCAGTTCACGGCCGCACAGATGAGCACGACGCGGCTGGACGAGTGGGCCGCCAGTGGCGAGCCCTTGTTGCAGCGCCCGACGCCGTCCGCTGCCGCGTGGCGCATCGCCGCAGCCTTGCTGGCAGGGCAGGGTGCCCAGCGGCCGGCGAGTGTGGCGGCTTTCGATTTGACGCTGTCGTGCCAGGGTGAGAAGCGCATGCAGCGCGCGCCGGACGCGGCCTTGCAGCTGCTGTCGTGGACCGGTGCGCGGGTGCTCTTGGCCATCGACGGCGTGCAGCGGCGGGCCACTGCCGTGCAATCTGGCTGCACGCTGCACCTGGCCCTGGAAGGCCAGGTCTTCGAGTTTGAAGAGCCTTCACCTTGCCCAGCCACCGACACTGCGGCCGACGCCAGCCGTGCGCGTGCGCCCGTGGCCGGCGTGGTGGCGCAGGTGTCGGTGCAAGTCGGCGACGCGGTGGCGGCAGGCCAGCCACTCGTCTGCGTCGAGGCCATGAAGATGGAAATGTGGCTTCACGCCGGCGCGGCGGGCACCGTGCGCGCCGTGCACGTCAAGTGGAAAGACTCGGTGGCCGCAGGCGCGGTGCTTGTTGAGTTGCAGACAGAACTGGAAATCACGCCATGAGCAGCCACAACGCCATCCTCACCTGCGCACTCACCGGCGTGCTCACCAACCCGCAGCAGCACCCGGTGCCCGTCACCCCGGTGCAGATGGCGGCTGAGGCGCGCGACGCCTTCAACGCAGGCGCGAGCATCATGCATGTGCACCTGCGCAGCCAGGAGAGCGGTTTCGGGCACATGCCGAGTTGGGACCCGGACGTGGCGCAAGCGGTCTGCGACGCCATCCGCGCCGCCTGCCCGGGCGTCATCATCAACCTGACCACGGGTGTGATCGGCAAGGACATCAGCGGCCCGAAGTCTTGTCTGGAGCGGGTGAAGCCGGAGATCGCGGCCTGCAACGCGGGCACGCTGAATTACCTGAAGATCAAGGACAACGGCGAATGGGCCTGGCCGCCGATGGTCTTCGACAACCCGGTGGCCAAGGTCCAGCAGTTTCTGGACGTGATGGCCGCGTGCGGCACGCACCCGGAATTTGAATGCTTCGACGTGGGCATCCTGCGCAGCGTGGCGATGTACCTGAAGGCCGGCATGTTCAGCGGTGTGCCCGAAGTCAATTTCGTCATGGGCGTGGCCAGCGGCATGCCTTGCGATGCCGACCTGCTGGCACTGTTGCCGCGCTATGCGCCCGTTGGCGCGGTGTGGCAGACCACGCTCATTGGCCGCAGCGAAATATGGCCTGTGCACCAGAAGACCGCTGAACTGGGCGGCAATCTGCGCAGCGGGCTGGAAGACACCTTCTACCTGCCGGGTGGTGAGCGCGCCACCGGCAACGGCGTGCTGATCGAAGCCTTGGCGGCCTGCGCGCGGCGGGCCGGGCGCGGCATTGCGTCGCCGGCTGAGGCGCGCCAGCGGCTCGGCCTGGCCGCTTGATCCAGTCGGCTGCGGCCCCATCTGTGGGCTTCTGGCAGCATGCAGGATGACTTCCCCCGCAGCGCCCCGACCCATGAACATTCGCTTGTCCGTCCTTGCCATCGTCGCTGCCCTGGCCGCTTCCGGTGCAGCATTCCTTGCCGCGCCTGCCGGGGTCCAGAGCCGCACCGACGCCGTGCCCCGCACCGTCGTCTCGCGCGGGCCGTTGGCCGCCGACGAGCTGGCCAACATCGACGTCTTCAAGAAGACGAGCCCTTCGGTCGTTCACATCACGAGCCTGGGTGTGCAGCGCGACATGTTCTCGGCCAATGTGCAGCAGGTGCCTCGCGGCACGGGCACTGGCTTTGTCTGGGACAACGCGGGCCACATCGTCACCAACTTCCACGTCATCCAGGGTGCCAACGGTGCGCGGGTGACGCTGGCGGACCAGACCACCTTCGACGCCAAGCTGGTGGGCGCTTTCCCCGACCGTGACCTGGCCGTGCTGCTGATCGACGCACCCAAGGACAAGCTGCCGCCCATCGCGCTGGGCACCAGCCGCGAACTGCTGGTGGGCCAGCGCGTCTATGCGATCGGCAACCCATTTGGCCTGGACCAGTCGCTGACGACGGGCATCGTCAGCGCGCTCAACCGCGAGATCGAGTCCTTCAACCAGCGCACCATCCGCGGCGTGATCCAGACCGACGCCGCCATCAACCCCGGCAACTCGGGCGGGCCGCTCCTGGACAGCGCGGGCAGGCTGATCGGCGTCAACACGCAGATCGCCAGCCCCAGCGGCGCCAGCGCGGGCATCGGCTTTGCGATTCCCGTCGACGAGGTGAATCGCATCGTGCCGCGGCTCATCAAGGACGGCCGCTTCGTGCGCCCGGCATTGGGCGTGACGGCAGGCCCGCCCAACCTGCAGCGCGCGCTGAATCTGCCCAAGGGCGTGGCCGTCGTGCAGGTGGGCGCCGGCACGCCGGCTGCCAAGGCCGGCTTGCTGCCTTTCCGACGCGGCAGCAAGGGCGAAGTGGTGGGCGGCGACGTCATCACCGCGATCAATGACGAGCCGGTGGCCGACCTGGACGCGATGCTGACCCAACTTGAGCGGCGCCAGCCCGGTGAAACCGTCACGCTCACACTGTGGCGCGGCGGGCAGACGCGCAAGCAAAGCGCAGTGCTGGCGGCTGCCGAATGAAAGATTGGCCGCGCAGGGCCGACCGAATGCTTCAGACCAGGAGAAACGCATGACACGCCGCCCCTTCCTCACCATCCTCACGAGCCTTGGCCTCGGCAGCGCCGCCAGCGCAGTCAGCAGTGCAGCCACGGCCGCCACCAAACCAACCCGCGCAGACCGCGTCGAATTGACCGACGCCGAGTGGAAGAAGCGCCTGTCCGACAGCGCCTACCGCGTGCTGCGCGATGAAGGCACCGAGCCGCCCCATACCAGCGCGCTGAACAGCGAAAAGCGCGTCGGCGCCTTTCACTGCGCAGGGTGCGACCTGCCCCTGTTTGCGTCCACCGCCAAGTACGAAAGCGGCACCGGCTGGCCGAGCTTCTTCGCGCCGCTGCCCGAGGCCGTGGCCACCAAGACCGACTACAAGATGATCCTGCCGCGCACCGAATACCACTGCGCCCGCTGCGGCGGCCACCAGGGCCACGTCTTCAACGACGGCCCGCGGCCCACGGGGCAGCGCTATTGCAACAACGGGGTGGCGCTGCGCTTTGCGCCGGCGGCAGCATGAAGCGCCGCACCTGGGCAGGCATGGGCGGCGTGCTGGCGCTGACCGTGGTGGCGGGTTTGGCCTATTCCCAAAATTCCCAGAATCCGGCCGCGCCGAGAGCCCAACCCGCAGCAACCACCGGCACCGCAAAGGCGACTTTCGCGGGCGGCTGCTTCTGGTGCGTGGAAGCTGACTTTGACAAGGTGCCTGGCGTCATCAGCACGACATCGGGCTACATTGGCGGCACGGTGGCCAACCCCACGTACGAACAGGTGTCGGCCAAGGCGACGGGCCATGCCGAAGCCGTCGAGGTGGTCTTCGACCCCACCAAGGTGAGCTACGAGCAGTTGCTCTCGAAGTACTGGCACAGCATCGATCCCACCACCAAGGACCGGCAATTCTGCGATGCCGGCACGCCTTACCGAACAGCCATCTTCACCCATGGCCCGGAACAGGCCGCAGCAGCGCAGGGGTCGAAAGCGGCGCTGGAAAAGTCCAAGCCGTTCAAGGCACCGATTGTCACCACGATTGAAGCCGCCGGGCCGTTCTACCCGGCCGAGGGCTACCACCAGGACTACTACAAGAAGAATCCGGTGCGTTACAACTACTACCGCAGCGCCTGCGGGCGCGACGCGCGGCTGAAGGAGTTGTGGGGGCAGCCCTGAAAGCCATCCACCGGGTTGGTGACACCTTGAACTGAGGGGGTGTGGTGGGCCAAGTCCCGCCAGCAACGCGGAGCAGCGCTACTCTTCCAAGGCGTTTGCGACGGGCGGCTTGCCCGGTCGCCTTCGAGGCGTCAGCAATCTGTTGGAAGAATTTACAGTTCCGTCGCTACCGCACAGACAAGCTCGACACCGCAGTTGCGGGAGTGACGCAAGTAGTTGAATTGCTTCACAATTTGTGGAAGGCGGGTGAGGGGCACACGGCTTGCTTGCCTCTACCCAAAGTCTGTTCCTCTTTTTCGCTATTTCTCTGGCAAGGTGCCTCCCATGAATGACCAGTCCCCGCAGCCTGAAGACACCGATCGCTCTGCAACTGCTTCGCCGCTGACCCAGGCATCGTCGCGCCAAGCGCGTCGTCAGTTGCTGCGCGCTGTGGGCACCAGTGGCGCACTCGCGGGAATCGGTCTGCCGTTTTCCGCCCAAGCGACGACGCGGCCGTATTGCCAGAGAAACACCAACAACTACCACGCCACCGCCTCGGCGGTAGGGTCGATGATCGGTTCGATCACTGGCGGCACGCCGCCCATCGCAGGCCACACTTGCACGCACTACCGAACCTCCACCAATTGGGGCACCGGTTACACCAACGGCCGGAGCTGCGCGCTCAACTACAACAACTGCGGCAACCGTTCGGTGTCCCCCAGCAGCAAGCTGTGCTTCTGGCAAGTATTCGAGCTGACCAACCCGGGCGCTCCAAGCTCTGTACCCTCGAGCCGCTACTGCGAAGACATCCTCAACAACTACGGCACTTCTGACGAAGCCCATTGGTTGACCGCCATGTTGAACGCGAACAAGCGCAACCAGAACGGCAACGTGTTCTCCTACATGCCCACGCAGATCATCGACCTTTACAAGGGTCTGAACCCGCTGATGGGTGGTTCGTCTTCATCGGGCATCAGCACCCAGGCCTTGACACTGTTCAGGGATTACCTCTCGACCCTGTCCTGAACCGATGGTTGATGCATCGCCGGGCCCCGGCCCGGTGTGGCGGTTGAACCCGCTGGTGGATCTGCACTGGCATATCTGGGGTTCCTCGTGCGTGGCGTTTGAAGCAGTCTCTGGCGAAACCGCCGCCTTGGACGCGCTGGAAGCCGCCGCGCTGGCCTGTTTCGATGAGCGCCCTCAAGACTTGATGCGGCTGGCGGCATCACTCGCGGATGACTTGGGCATAGAGCCTGGGGCGGCGCTGCAGGAGCGTGTGCAGGGCATCGTGCAGGAGTGCCTCGCCCGGGGCTGGCTGGAGCCGGTAGAGTCGGGTCAATGATTGGTCAGCTTTCCGCCCGGGGGCTCGCGTCGCGGCTCGCCGGGCCCGGGCTTGCATTTCGCACGGGCCCGCTGGCCTTCCGGATCCGTTCCGATGTTCGATCCGTCACGGACGGTTTGGCGTTGCTGTATGGCGATTACCCGATCCAGCCCGACGATGCGTTCTGCGATTTCGAACTTGAAGTCGTGCGCCCGTCCGGTTTGCGCCGGTACCTCCGGCCTCAGGTGAGCTTCCGCTTCGACGGCGCCAACACCTTTGAGCCCTTGCCACTGCCGCACGCGTTTCCGCTGCTGGAATGGGCCATGAACTGGTGCATCTCGACCCACGTCAACCAGTACCTGCTGATCCATGCTGCCGTGGTCGAACGCGGTGGTCAGGCCATGATCCTTCCTGCGCCGCCGGGTTCGGGAAAGAGCACGCTGTGTGCGGCCCTGGTGCACCGGGGCTGGCGACTGCTGTCGGACGAGGTAGCGATGATCCCGTTCGATGGCTCCGGCCTGCGCGGGTTGGCGCGCCCCATCAGCCTGAAGAACGAGTCGATCGGCGTCATTGCGCGCTTCGTTCCGGAGGGTGTCTTCAACACGCCGTCGTACAACACCACCAAGGGCACTGTGACGCACCTGCGCGCGCCAACGGAACATGTGCGCCGGGTCGATGAAACCGCGCCAGCCGCCTGGGTTGTCTTTCCGCGCTGGCAGGCGGGCGCTGCCGCGCAGTTGACGGCGCGCGACAAGCCCGACACGCTGATCGACCTCGCGCGCAACAGCTTCAACTACGGCGTGCTCGGCAGGCGCGGCTTCGAGACCATGGCCGGTGTGGTCGAGTCCTGCGCCTGCCACGACTTCGTTTATGGCGACCTGGATGAGGCGATGGGCGTCTTTGACGCGTTGGCCAGTCCGCAGGCATGTCCGTAGGCATGACCCCAGGCATGACGGGCGACTTGCTGACGGGCCTGTGGGTCGCGCGCGAGCGACCGACCTTCACGCCCCGTGATTGGGAGCTCTTGCTGGCACAAGCCCGGCGCTGCCGCTTGCATGCCCGCGTGGCGCAACTTTTTCAGGACCGCGGCTGGTGGGTTGAGGTGCCGGTCGGGCCGCGCAACCACCTGCAGAGCGCCCTCGTTGCCGCCGAGCGGCAGCGCAACCTGGTGCGCTGGGAGGTGGACCGGGTGCGTGTCGCGCTGGGTGACGTGCCAGGCCCAGCAGTGTTGCTGAAGGGCGCGGCCTACGTCGCGCTGGGCTTGCCGCCTGCGCGCGGCCGGCTCTTCACCGATGTCGACATCCTGGTCGCCCGGGAAACGATCACCGCGGCCGAGATGGCGCTGCTGGGCGCCGGCTGGGTGCAGGAGCCACTCGACGCCTATGACGCGCGCTACTACCGCCAGTGGATGCACGAGCTGCCACCGCTCAAACACGTCTGGCGCCACACCTGGCTGGATGTGCACCACACCATCACGCCGCCGACTTCGCGCTTCCCCGTCGATGGTGGCGCGCTGCTGTCGCGCGCCCGGCCCGTCTGCCCGGGGTCGCGGCTTGCCACGCTGGACCCACCGGACATGGTGCTGCACAGCGCCGTGCATCTTCTGCAGGAAGGTGACTTCGCGTCGGGCCTGCGGGACTTGCTGGACTTGAACGATCTGCTGCTGCACTTTGGCCAGGAAGCCGCCTTCTGGCCGCAGTTGCTGGACCGCGCGCACACGCTGGGCATCCAGTCGCCGCTATTCCACGCGCTGCAGCAGGTGGCGCGGCTCTTCGGCACCCGCCCACCCGCCGAGCTGGCCGTGCAGGCCGATGCGCTGGCCAGCGGCATTGGCTCGCGCGCGCTGATGCCGGCATTGCTGAAACTGGCGCTGCGCCCGCAACACCCCAGTTGCGATTTGCGCTACACGGGCCTGGCGCGGTGGCTGCTGTATGTGCGCTCGCACTGGCTGCGCATGCCGTGGTGGCAGGTCCTGCCGCACCTGGCCCGCAAGGCCAGATCAAAGGCGCAGGCCAGGCTGCGCCCCGCGCCTGAGGCAGGCAAGGTCTGAAGCCGGCTACGATTTGCCGCTCTCTCACGGCGCACACCACGGAGCCCCCATGCAAATCGTCTGCCTCGACCTTGAAGGCGTGCTCGTCCCCGAAATCTGGATCGCCTTCGCGCAGCGCAGTGGCATCGCGGCTTTCAACCGCACCACGCGTGACGAGCCCGACTACGACCGGCTGATGCAGTTTCGCCTGGCGCTGCTGCGCCAGCATGGCCTGAAGCTGGCTGACATCCAGGCCGTCGTCGGTGGCATGGCGCCCATGATGGGTGCCAAGGACTTCCTGGACGACTTGCGCAGCCGTTACCAGGTCATCATCCTGTCGGACACCTTCTACGAATTTGCCGACCCGCTGATGCAACAGCTTGGTCGGCCCACGCTCTTCTGCCACCGCCTGGTGGCTGACAGCGAAGGTTTCGTCACTGACTACAAACTGCGCCAGCCGAACCAGAAATTCCATGCCGTCAACGCGCTCAAGAGCCTGAACTACCAGGTCATTGCGGCGGGCGATTCCTACAACGACACCGGCATGCTGGGTGCCGCTGATGCGGGGTTTTTCATCCACCCGCCGCCAGGCATCGTGGCGCAGTTTCCGCAGTTTCCGGTGAACCACAGTTACGCCGAATTGCGCGCAGCCATCGAAGGCGCAGCGGCGCGGTTGCGGGGCACGTGAAGCCGCTGGTGTCTGGGTTGTCGATGGACGCAGCAGGAGCGGCGCGATGTGGAGTCTGAAGATCGTCACGGGGGCCGAACTGGCCGACAAGCTGCAGCCGGAGGTGCGCCTGCCGCAGCCCCTGCAGCGCTTCACGATCGGGCGCGACCCGGTCAACAGCTGGCCCATCGCAGACCGCACGCTGGCGATCTCGGGCCGCCACTGCGAAGTCATCGCCACGCCGGACGGCCCGGCGCTGCGCGACCTGTCCACCAACGGCACCTTCGTCAATGGCGCCGCCACGCGGCTGGCGGGCGTGCACTGGTTGCGTGACGGCGACCGCTTGGAGCTGGGCCCCTTTGTGGTCGCCATCAGCGGCCCACCGATGCCGACTCGGCCCGCAATCTTTGCGGGCACTTCAGCCTCAACGCCTGCTGTGGCCGCAACGCCGCGTTACCCCGGCATCCATGACGCCGCACCGCAGCGCGGCGGCGACCCAGCCGCCATGGCAGCCATGGCCGCGCGGGGCCAAGCCCAGGCGCGCGCGGGGCTGACCGAGATCCTGCGTGTGGCCACGCCGTCCGACCACACGGACAGTGAGCTGACGAAGATCCGCCTTGCGCAGGCGCATGCGCCTGCGCTCGCGCCTGCACCGCTGCCAGCGTCTGCGGCCGTCCGTGCGGCGTTGCCGCCACCGCCGCCGCCGTCGACAGCCAGCCCGGTCGTGACGGCTGCTGCACTCACCCAAGCGCTGGCGCGCGGCCTGGGGCTGCCGGTGTCGGCCTTGAATGGCCAGGACTTGCTGCATCTGGTGCAGCAGATCGCCCTGACGGCCCGGGCGGCGACCGCTGCGCTGCAACAGGTGATCGAGCACCAGACGGCAGCTCGCAGCGCGCTGGACGGACTGCAGGCGTCGGCGCCCGCGCGGCAAATCGGCAACCCGCTGCGGGCGGGGTTGAAGCTCGACCCGGCGGTGCTGGCCCTGGCGCTGGCCAATGCCGACCCGGTGGCGGTGATGCAACGCAGCGCCAACGAGCTGTGCGAGCATGAAGACCACCTGCTGCAGGCGCTGGCCGCGCGACGGGGCAGCGTCCCGGGCTGAGACAGCGTGCGCAAACCCTGCCCCAACCGGAGGCGTTGATGAGCGACTTCTTCAGCTACAAACCCGTTGCGGCGCCAGCGCCTGCGGTGGCACCTGCTGCGGCCCTGGCAGCCGGGCTGCAGGCCATCCTGGCCGACCTGAGCGGTGACGATTGGGAGCAGTTCATCAGCTTCACCGCGCGGCGCCGATACCCCGCTGGCGCCGTGATCGTGCAAGCTGGCGAGGCCGACCGCGCCTTGTGCTTCATCGCCAGCGGCCGTGTGCACCTGCGCGGCCCGGGCACCGAGTCCGCCGCACGGGGCGAAGGCGAAGTCTTCGGGCTGCTGAGTTTTCTGGACGGTGCGGCCAGCGCCGTCACCGCCAGTGTCAGCGCCAGCGCGCCGGCCGAGCTGCTGCGGCTGACGCCCGAAGCCCTGCAGCAGTTGGCGGCCTGGCAGCCGCGCATCGCCATGGCGCTGCTGCGCGACCTGGGCGCGCTGGTGGCGTCGCGCCTGCGCCACCTGCAGCCAGGCGACTGAACGCTGCATGGCAACGATCCCGATCATCCCGGTGGCCACGGCCGAGTCCAGGCTCAAGTCCAAGCCCCAGTCCAAGCCCCAGTCCAAACCCAAGGCCGGCAACGCCACCCAGTTCTTCCGCAACTACACGCAGCTCAAGCCCCGCGTTCCGATGTGGGTGTGGTGGGTCGCACGTGCGGTGGTCATGGCGGCTGCTCTTGCACTGGCGTTGCTGCTGGTGGTGCGGCCCGAGACCGGCCTGCTGCTGTTCTGGAGCCTGGCCATCCCGCTGGTGCCGGCTCTGCTGGTCATCGCGCCAGGCCTGTGGCGGCAGGTCTGCCCCATGGCCACGATGAACCAGTTGCCGCGCCTGCTGAGCAAGGGCCGCGCGCTCGACCTGCCGCCGGTGCTGAAAAACGCTGCCTTCGGCATCGCGGTGGGGCTCTTTGTGCTGGCGGTCTCGCTGCGGGTGCCGCTGCTCAACCACAACGGCGCGGTGGTGGGTGTCGGCCTCATCGCGTTCCTGGGCCTGGCGCTGGCGGGCGGCAGCGTGTTCAAGGGCCGCAGCGGCTGGTGCGGCACTTTCTGCCCCCTGGCGCCGGTGCAGCGCAGCTACGGCCAGGCGCCGCTGATCGTGGTGCGCAATGGTTATTGCACGCCGTGCGTGGGCTGCCAGAAGAGCTGCTACGACTTCAACCCGCGCGCCGCGGTGTTCAGCGACATCTATGACGAAGACCCGCGCCACGCGGCACAGCGGCGTCTTTTCATGGGCCTGCTGCCGGGCCTGGTGCTGGGCTACTTCGTGCAGGGCCCTGCACCGGGCTATGGCACGGCCTTGTACCTGCTGATTCTGGCCGGTGCCTGCTGCGCGTCGGCCGGTGTCTATGGCCTGGCAGTGGCTTTCGCACCTGCCAGCCCTTACCGCGTGGCGCTGGCTTTTGGCGTGGTGGCGCTGTCGGCGTTTTACTGGTTTGCCGGGCCCACGGTGGTGCGCACCGTGGCGACACTGCTGGG
>JANMKK010000279.1:0-1850 GCA_031372005.1 Rubrivivax sp. | reverse complement strand
AAAGCGTCTTCCAGGTCGGTGAGTTCTTCACCCAGCTGGAACAGGTCCCAGTGCGTCTGCGGTGCGCGGTAGACCACGAGCCAGGCCGCTTCAACACCGGCGTCTTCGGTGTAGGGCTGCGTCCAGTCGCGGAAGGTGTGCGTTGCCGGCACGGCCAGGCCGCGGCGCGCCAGCAGGCGCAGGGCTTCGTCGTAGAGCGACGGCGCGCGGTAGGCGGCGTCGACATGCGCCAACAGGTCGGCGCGGTGCGCATGCGGCTGCAGCATGGCCTTGTTCTTGTTGCCCAGGCTGAATTCGATGCAGCGGTACTGCCAGCTCTGAAAGCCACTGCTGTTGGCCAGGTACGAGCGGATGGCGCTGTACTCGGGCGGCGTCATGGTGGCCAGCACGTCCCAGGCGTGCACCAGCTGTTCCATGATCCTGCTCACGCGGGCCAGCATCTTGAAGGCGTGGTGCAGTTCGTCGCGCGCCAGGTGCGCAATGGCCGCGCGCAGCTCGTGCAGCATCAGCTTCATCCACAGCTCACTCGTCTGGTGCTGCACGATGAACAGCATCTCGTTGTGGTCGGGGCTGCGCGGGTGCTGGGCGTTCAGCACCGCGTCCAGGTGCAGGTAGTCGCCGTAGCTCATGTCGGCGCTGAAGTCGAGCTTGGCGTCGTGATGGGCTGGCGGCGTTGCGACGCCGCTGTGGTCGACGGGGCAGCCGCTCATCTCAGGTCACCGCGAGTTTGCGGTTGAATTCGGGCCGGCGCCATTCTTCGGATTCCAGCACCTGGCGCAGGTGTTCAGCGGCATCCCAGGCGTCGACGAACCGCAGGTACAGCGGCGTGAAGCCGAAGCGCAGGATGTCCACCGCGCCCGCAGGGTGCGTCTTGTTGCCGGCGCGGAAGTCGCCGATGACGCCGCGCGCGATCAAGGCTTGCACGACCGGATAGGCGATTTCTGCATGTGCGAAGCAGACCTGGCTGCCACGCAAGCTGTCGTCGGCCGGCGAAGCCAGCGTGAGGCCAGGGCAGGTGGCTTGCACCTGCTGCGCAAAGAGCCGCGTCAACGCCAGCGACTTGGCGCGCAACGCCGCCATGCCGCCCAGCGCTTCAGCGGCCAGCAGCGTGTCCACGCCGCATTCAAGCGCTGCCAACGACAGCAGCGCCGGTGTGCCGCACAGGTAGCGCGCTATGCCGGTCGCGGGGCGGTAGCCGGGGGTGAATTCAAAAGGCGCGGCGTGGCCGATCCAGCCCGCCAGCGGCTGCCAGAAGCGGTCCACATGCCGCGGGTGCACCCACACGAAGGCCGGCGCGCCGGGGCCGCCGTTGAGGTACTTGTAGCCGCAGCCCACCGCGAAGTCGGCGGACTTCGACTGTCGCCAATCCACGGCTTCGCTGTCGCCGCCGCGCAGGTTGACGGGCACCGCGCCTGCGCTGTGCGCCAGGTCCCAGACCGTCAGCGCGCCCGCCGCGTGTGCTGCGCGGGTCAGCGCTGCCATGTCATGCATGCGCCCGGTGCGGTAGTTGACGTGCGTGAGCATCAGCACGGCGGTGCGCTCGTTCAGCAGATCGGGCAGGTCGTCGGCATCGGCCAGTTGCAGCTCGAAACCGCGTTCGCGCGCCAGCGCTTCGGCGATGTAGAGGTCGGTGGGGAAGTTGCTGCGTTCGCTGAGGATCACCTTGCGCTGGGGTGCGTCCGCAGCGGTGATGCTGAGCGCAGCGCTCAGCACCTTGAAGAGGTTGACGCTGGTGGAGTCGGTCACCACCAGTTCACCCGCGCGCGCGCCCACCAGGCGCGCGATCTTGTCGCCCACGCGCTGCGGCAGGTCCATCCAGCCGGCGTCGTTCCAGCTGCGGATGAGACCCT
>JANMKK010000255.1:0-3532 GCA_031372005.1 Rubrivivax sp. | reverse complement strand
AGCGTGGGGATGCCCAGAAAGAAGCTGAATTCGGTGGCGCAGCGGCGCGAAAAACCGAAGACCATCGCGCCGATGATGGTCGCACCCGACCGGCTGGTGCCGGGGATCAGTGCCAGGCACTGCATGCAGCCGACCTTGAAGGCGTCGATGGCACTCAGCTCGTCCACCGACTCGACGCGCGCCCGGCGCGTGCCCACCTTACCGGCCGTGTCGCTCTGCCCAAAGCGTTTGCGATGCCAGGCCTCCACAGCCAGGATGACGAAGCCGCCCACCACAAAGGCCAGCGCGACCGGCACCGGGTGGAACAGGTGGGCTTTCACCATTTTTCCGAACAACAACCCCAGCACGGCGGCGGGCATGAAGGCCACCGCCAGGTTGCGCACGAAGCGTTGCGCCACCGGGTCATGCGTGACACCGGCCAGCGTGCCGAAGACTTTTTTGCGGTATTCCCACACCACCGCCAGCATGGCGCCGCTCTGGATGGCGACGTCGAAGACCTTGGCCGCTTCACCCGTGAAGTCCAGCAGCGAGCCGGCCAGGATCAGGTGCCCGGTGGACGAGATCGGCAGGAACTCGGTGAGCCCCTCCACCACGCCCATGATGGCGGCCTTGATGAGCAGGATGGGGTCCACAGGGCGGGCTTTCAGCTTGGGGGGTCAGGGCGGAGGCAGAGGGCGAAGACGGAAGGCGGCGGATGATAGCCAGCGGCCATCCCTTCCGCCGCCGGGCCCATGGACGATCAGCGCTTGACGGCCTCGAACGTGATTTCCACCCCACGCGAAGTCACCGTCACGGCCGACGGCGCGTAGCCCTTCTGCTGCATCTGCGCGGCGCGTTCAGGGCTCAGTCGGTACAGGCTTGAGCCTTCCAGCATGCGCTCAGCCACCGCAGCGCCCAGGCGTTCGGTGCTGCTGCGCGGGGCATCGCCAGCTGCGGTCAGCACAAGGTCCTGCACCCGCACCTGGGTCAACCGCACGGCCTGTTCCGCCGCGTCCCAACGCAGCGCGGCGTCAAAGTCCAGCCGGCCCGCCCAACTGCCGCCGAGGACGCGCTCCCGAGCCTGCACGTCCAGCACCGCGCCGATGCGGTTGCTGTCGGGCAGCAGCCGGGTGCGCGGCGCGCTGATGCTGACGTCTACCACGTCCAACACGCGGCGTTCGCGAGGAAAGCTCTTCTGCACCAGGGCCTGGATTTCGTCGGCTCGCAGCGTCACCGTAGTGGGCCCACCGAAGCCGGCGCAGCCGACAGTGAGCCCTGTCGCCAGCGCGGCAATGGCAGAGAAACACAGCAGTGCGAAGCTTGGGCGCTTGAAATTCATGGCGCCACAATTCTAGGTTTGCGCTTGACCGCCTCTGACTGCCGCGCCTAAAATTACTGACCGGTCAGTCATTAACAATGAACACAGACAGCCCTGCTCCCGCACACCATCCCACGGCGACGCCCGACGCCGGCCCGCGCCAGCGCCGCAAGGAAGCGCGTCCGCAGGAATTGCTGGACGCTGCGCTGACGTTGTTTGTCGAAAAAGGCTTTGCCGCGTCGCGCGCCGAAGAAGTGGCGCAGCGCGCGGGTGTCTCCAAGGGCACGCTCTACCTCTACTACCCCAGCAAGGAAGAGCTCTTCAAGGCCGTCGTGCGGCAAAACCTGTCGAGCCTGATCGCCGAAGGCGAAGAAGCCGCCAACAGCTTTGCAGGCAGCAGCTCTGAACTGCTGTCCTACCTGCTTCGCACCTGGTGGGACCGCGTGGGCAACACGCCCGCCGCCGGCATCCACAAGATCGTGCTGTCAGAGGTGCGCAACTTCCCCGAGCTGGCGCAGTTCTATACCGACGAAGTCATCATCCCGGCCGACCGCCTGTTCAGCGGCTGCGTGCAACGCGGCATCGACAGCGGCGAATTCCGACCCATGCCCGTGCACGAAGTGGCGCACGCGCTGATGGCGCCGATCATCTTCATGGCCATCCACCGCCATTCCTTCGGCGCCTGCCCGGTCATGGGTGGCGTGGCCGTGGACCCCACGCTCGTTCTCAACACCCACCTGGACCTCGTGCTGCGCGGGCTGGAAGTGCGCCGCCCTGCCCGCCCTGCCCGCCCTACCAGAAGCGCCCCTAAAAAATGAGCAAACGCACGATCTGGATTCTTGTCGCAGTGGCCGTGCTGGTGGCCGCTGGCGTGCTCAGTGTCCGCTGGATGCAGCGCCGCGCGGCCGCGTCACCAAGCGCGGCTGCCGCAGCCAGCGCGGCAGCCGCCGCCAGCGCTGCCGCGCCGGCCGTGGAACTGACCACCGCCGACGTGGCCCGCGCCAGCCGCGCCGACCTGAGCAGCACGCTTGAAGTGAGTGGCGGACTGAAGGCCGTGCAGAGTGCCATCGTCAAGGCCAAGATCGCGGCTGAAGTGAAAAGCCTGACCGTGCGCGAAGGCGACCGCGTCAAGGCGGGCCAGCTGATCGGCCGCCTGGACGCCACGGAATACCAGTTGCGCCTGCGCCAGGCCGACGACCAGGCCTTGGCCGCGCAGTCGCAGCTGGACATCGCGCAGCGCACGCTGGACAACAACAAGGCGCTGGTCAACCAGGGCTTCATCTCGCGCAACGCGCTGGACACGTCCGTCAGCAGCGCGGCGGGTGCCAATGCGTCGCTGCAGGCCGCACGCGCAACCTCTGAACTGGCGCGCAAGGCGGTGCAGGACAGCGAAATCCGCGCGCCCATTTCAGGCCTGGTGGCGCAGCGCCTGGTGCAGCCGGGTGAACGCGTGGGTATCGATGCACGCATTGTTGAAATCGTCGATCTGGGCAGGCTTGAACTGGAAGCTGCGGTGTCGCCCGAAGACGTGGTGCAGCTGCGCGTAGGCCAGACCGCACTGGTGCAGGTCGACGGCCTGGCCGCGCCGCTTGCGGCCCGCGTGGCACGCATCAACCCGAGCGCACAGGCGGGCACACGGTCGGTCCTGGCCTACCTGGAACTCAGCGCCGGCGCCAGCGCGGCCGGGCTGCGGCAGGGCCTGTTTGCACGCGGCAACATCGAACTCAAACGCCAGTCGGCGCTGGTGGTGCCGGTGTCTGCCCTGCGCTTCGACCAGGCCCGGCCCTACGTGATGACGGTGCTGGATGGCAAGGCAGTGGCCAAGGTCGTCACCCTCGGCGCGCGGGGTGAAGTGCTGGTGGACGGCAAGCTCGAGAACGCGGTGGAAATCACCGCCGGCATCGAACCCGGCACCCGGTGCTGCGCGGCACGGTGGGTGCGCTGCGCGAGGGCACGCTGATCAAGCTGCCTGGCGCGGTGACCGCTGCAGCGTCAGCAATTGCGCCGTCGGCTGCAGCCTCGCGCTAGGACCTGCCACCATGTGGTTCACTCGCGTTTCGATCGCCAACCCGGTGATGGCCGTCATGGTCATGCTGGCCTTTGTGGTGCTGGGCCTGTTCAGTTACCAGCGCCTGTCGCTGGACCAGTTTCCGAACATCGACTTCCCCACCGTCGTGATCGCGATGGACTACCCCGGCGCCAGCCCGGAAATCGTCGAAGCCGAGGTGACGAAGA
>JANMKK010000250.1:0-12379 GCA_031372005.1 Rubrivivax sp. | reverse complement strand
GTCTTGAAGTCGGCCAGCGCCTTGGTGCGCGCGGTCTGGCTCTTGTTGCCGTGGATGGCCATCGCCGTGATGCCCTGGTCGTTCAGGTAGTCGGTCAAGCGGTTGGCGCCGTGCTTCATGCGCGTGAAGACCAGCACCTGGTGCCAGTCGCCGCTCTTGATGAGGTGCGCCAGCAACTCCTTCTTGCGCTCGCGGCCCACCGGGTGCATCTTCTGCGCGATGGTCTCTGCGGTCTGGTTGCGGCGCGCCACTTCGATCAGCGCCGGCTGGTTCAGCAGCTTGTCGGCCAGGGCCTTGATGTCGTCGCTGAAGGTGGCACTGAACAGCAAGCTCTGCTTCTTCACCGGCAGCACGGCCAGCACCTTCTTGATGTCGTGGATGAAGCCCATGTCGAGCATGCGGTCGGCTTCGTCAAGCACAAAGATCTCGACGTGGCTCAAGTCCAGCGTGCGCTGCTGGTGGTGGTCCAGCAGGCGGCCGGGTGTGGCCACCAAGATGTCCACGCCCTTGCGCAGGCGGTCCACCTGCGGCGACATGCCGACGCCACCGAAGATGACCATGCTGGTCAGCGGCACATGTTTGCCGTAGGTGCGCACGCTCTCTTCCACCTGCGCGGCCAGTTCACGCGTGGGCGTCAGGATCAGGCAGCGGACCACAGAACGGCCGCGAGCATCCTTCTTCGGCGGCAGTTCCATCAGGCGTTGCAACATCGGCAGCACGAAGCCAGCCGTCTTGCCAGTGCCGGTCTGCGCGCCAGCCAACAGGTCGCCGCCCTTGAGCACAGCGGGGATGGCCTGCACTTGAATGGGCGTGGGGGTTTCGTAGCCGTGTTCGCGCACCGCGCGCAGCAGTGGCTCGGCCAGGCCGAGGTCAGTGAAATTCATGGGTTTTTATAGGCCCGGTGGGCCGTGGTTCGCTGCCTGCTGTCACCCGTTGCGGGTGCACCAGTCGGGTAGGCGCGAGGGAGGGTTCGATTGTCGGAATCGACCGCGCCGCGATGACTGGATGCCACGGCACTGCGTTGCATTCTAGGCGATCGGCTGCGTCCTGCGACAGCTCGGGTGCCCGATCAAGGGCCGGCAAAGCCGCGCAGTTCGGCGCTTTGCAAAGCAGTCGGCCATGCCGACAACGGCCGCTCCGGGATAATCGTGGGTTTCGCTCTCTCAACCGGACTCAATCCTGCCATGGCCCAGTACGTCTTCACCATGAACCGCGTCGGCAAGATCGTGCCGCCCAAGCGGCAGATCCTGAAGAACATCTCCTTGTCCTTCTTCCCCGGCGCCAAGATCGGCGTGTTGGGTGTCAACGGCTCTGGCAAGAGCACGCTGCTGAAGATCATGGCGGGGCTGGACAAGGAGATCGAAGGCGAAGCCACGGCCATGCCTGGCCTGAACATCGGCTACTTGCCGCAAGAGCCGCTGCTGCCCGCCGACAAGACCGTGCGGGAGGTGGTGGAAGAAGGCGTGGGCGGCGTCATCGCGGCCAAGAAGCGGCTGGATGAGGTGTATGCCGAGTACGCCGAAGAGAACGCTGATTTCGACAAACTGGCCGCCGAACAAGCCGAGCTTGAAGCCGTGATCGCCGCCGCCGGCAGCGAAAACACCGATCTGCAGTTGGAGCTGGCCGCCGACGCGCTGCGCCTGCCGCCCTGGGACGCGAAGATCGGCCTGCTCTCAGGCGGTGAAAAGCGCCGCGTCGCGCTGTGCCGGCTGCTGCTGAGCAAGCCCGACATGCTCTTGCTCGACGAGCCCACCAACCACCTCGACGCCGAAAGCGTGGAGTGGCTTGAACACTTTCTGCAACGCTTCCCCGGCACCGTGGTGGCCATCACCCACGACCGCTACTTCCTGGACAACGCCGCTGATTGGATTCTTGAACTCGACCGCGGCGCCGGCATCCCGTGGAAGGGCAACTATTCCGACTGGCTGGAGCAGAAGGAAAAGCGCCTGGAAGTCGAGCAGAAGTCCGAGGACGCGCGCATGAAGGCGATGAAGGAAGAACTCAAGTGGGTTCGTTCCAACGCCAAGGCGCGGCAGACCAAGAGCAAGGCCCGCCTGGCGCGCTTTGAAGAGTTGAGCGATGTCGAATACCAGCAGCGCAACATCACCAACGAAATCTTCATCCCGGTGGCAGAGCGCCTGGGCAATGAAGTGATTGAATTCGACGGCGTCAGCAAGAGCTTTGGTGACCGCCTGCTGATCGACAACCTGAGCTTCAAGGTGCCGGCTGGTGCCATCGTCGGCATCATCGGCCCCAACGGCGCGGGCAAGTCCACGCTGTTTCGCATGTTGCAGGGCATCGAGAAGCCGGACTCTGGCGAGGTCAAGATCGGCAAGACGGCGCAACTGGCCTTTGTCGATCAAAGCCGAGAGAGTCTGGAGAACGAAAAGACCGTGTGGGAAGACGTCTCAGGCGGCCTGGACAACATCATCGTCGGCAAGTTCGTCATGCCCAGCCGCGCTTACCTGGGCCGCTTCAACTTCAAGGGCAACGACCAGCAAAAGCAGGTCGGCAGCCTGTCGGGCGGTGAACGCGGCCGCCTGCACCTGGCCAAGACGCTGGCCAAAGGCGGCAACGTGCTGATGCTGGACGAACCCAGCAACGACCTGGACGTGGAAACGCTGCGCGCGCTGGAAGAAGCGCTGCTGGAATTTGCCGGCAGCGCGATGGTCATCAGCCACGACCGCTGGTTCCTGGACCGCATCTGCACCCACATCCTGGCCTGCGAAGGCGACAGCCAATGGGTCTTCTACAACGGCAACTACCAGGAGTACGAAGCCGACAAGAAGAAGCGGCTGGGTGAAGAAGGCGCGCGGCCCAAGCGGGTGCGCTTCAAGCCCATTCGCTAGGCAGCGCCGAGCGGTTGAGCGTGGTGTGTTGCGCGCTTGGTGGCGCGCAGGGTTGTTGTGATCGGCGCACAATCATCTGACGATGTCTTGGCGCCTTGCGCCCGCCACCCGCATGCGCAAGCCCTCTCTCCATCCTGGCGCCGCCGTTCTGGCCGCCGCACTGCTGGCCGCTTGCGCGCAGCTACCGACGAGCGACGAGAAGTCGGCCAAGGTGCCTGAGCCCGCCATCAGGCCTGCCGCTGCGGCGCCTTCACCGGCACCCGCACCTTCGCTTGGTGCCGCGCCCGCCGCGCCGACGGCGGTTGCATTGGGCGCGTCGGCGCCGACTCCAGGCGCCCGCCCACCCACCGCCTTCACGCCGCCCACACCCGGCACGCCGCCGCCGTTTGCGGTGGTCATCCGCGAAGCGCGCCGCATCGACGGCCCGCTGACCCTTTGGCAGAAGGAAGACAAGGTCTGGATCGAAATCATGCCCGCGCAGTGGGGCAAGCCCTTTCTGCTGTCGCCCAAGATCAAGAGCGGCATCGGTGAAGCTTTTGTACTGGGCGGCTTGATGGCCTACCCCGTCAACGGCGCTGGCGGGCCGCAGGTGGTGGAGTTCATCCGCATCCACAACCAGGTGCGGATGCAGGCGCGCAACACCGACATCACCGCCAAGGCCGGCACACCCGAAGCACGCGCGGTGGCCGATTCCTATTCCAACAGCCTGCTGGGCGTGACGCCTGTGGCGAGTCTGCCGCACCCTGACCGCAAGAGCGTGCTGGTGGAAGCCAACGGCCTGTTCCTGAACGACATCCTCGGCGTCGGCATGATGCTGCAGCGCGGCCTGCGCCAGGGCTACAGCCTCGACCGCACAAATTCCATCATCACCGAAGTGCGGGGCTCCGACGCGGCCACCATCATCGAAACCCAAAGCCACTTCTTCACCGGCAGCGTGGCGGTCGGTGGTTTTGGTGCCCCGCCCGGCGCCCCGGTGCCGCAGATGCCGCGCTTCCTGCCCGACGCCCGCAGCCTGTTGGTGGGCTTGCACTATTCCCTGGCTCCCCTGCCCGATGTGCCCATGACGCCGCGACGCGCGGACCCGCGGCTGGGCCTTTTCACCAGCACCGTGCTCGACTTCTCCAGTGACCTGCAGATGTCGCCGCGCCAGCGCTATGTGAACCGCTGGCGGTTGGAGAAAAAAGACCCGGCGGCAGAGACGTCCGAACCGGTCAAGCCCATCACTTTCTGGATCGACCGCAACGTGCCGCTGCCCTACCGCGAGACGGTGCGCGCCGCGATTCTGGAATGGAACCGCGCCTTCGAGAAGATCGGCATCAGCGGCGCCATCAAGGTCGAACAGCAGCCCGACGACGCCAAGTTCGACACCCTCGACTTCGGCTACCCGTCCGTGCGTTGGATGATGAACGCCGACCCTGCCTTCGGTGCCATTGGCCCCAGCCATGTGGACCCGCGCACTGGCGAGATTCTGGATGCCGACATCGCCTTTGAAGGCATGTCGGCGCGCAGCGTGCGCAGCTTGCGAACGCAGGTTCTGGGATCGCAGACTCTGGGCTTGCAGACTGCAGGCAACAGCAGCACGGCGCTGCCCACGCCGCTTTCATTTGCCCAGCCTTTCACAGCGCCCGTAGATGGCCCGATGCCGCCCGAATTCGCCCGCTGCATGCATGGCGCGCTGGCGGCCGAACAATTGGGCTATGCGCTTGACGTGCTGGAAGCGCGCGGCGAACTTGACCCCGACAGCCCCATCACGCGCCAGTTTGTGCAGGACTACGTCAAGGAAGCCATCATGCACGAGGTGGGTCACGCGCTGGGCCTGCGGCATAACTTCCGTGCGTCACGGGCCTACACCGAAGTGCAACTTGCCGACGCCGAATTCACGCGGGCCCATGGCACCTCGGGGTCGGTGATGGAATACAACGCCGTCAACCTGCCAAGCCCCGGGCAAACGGGCGGCGTGCCCTTCCAGATTGCGCTGGGCCCCTACGACTACTGGGCCATCGAATATGCCTACAAGCCCATGCCCGCCGGCACCACGCCCGAAGCAGAACGCGTTGAGCTGCAACGCATTGCAGCACGCAGCAGTGACCCGCAACTGGCCTTTGGCACCGACGAAGACAACTTCGTCGGTCTTGACCCCGAAACCATCCAGCTCGACCTGGGCAACGACCCGATCGCCTTTGCCACCAAGCGCCTGGCGATTGCACGCGACCTGTTCCGACGCCAGGAAAAACGCGAACTGCCGCCCGACCGCGACTACGCCGTGCTGCGCCGCTCCATCGGCTACGCCATCAACGACGCCACCCGCGCGGTCGGCGTGCTGGTGCGCCAGATTGGTGGCGTGCGCACCTTGCGCGACTTCCCCGGCAGCGGCCGTGAACCGCTGATGCCGGTGACGGCAGCGGTGCAGCGCGAGGCGCTGGATCTCATCTCGCGCGCGGTGCTCTCGCCCGAAGGATTGACGCTGACGCCAGCACTTCAGCGCCGCTTGGCGCCCGACTTCCTGGACCGCGCAGAAGGCGGCGTGGCGACCGAATTTTCAGTCCAGCAGCGTCTGCTGGACCTGCAGCGCGCAGTGCTGAACTACCTGATGAGCGACGTCATTGCCACCCGCATCCTGGACAGCGTGGGCAAGTTCGACAGAGCATCCGATGCCTTCCAACTGGGTGAACTGCACCAGCGCCTGGCCACGGACGTATGGAGCGATCTCGTGGGCGGCAGCGTTTCAGGAAACAGCATCTCATCCGCGCGCCGCGACCTGCAGCGCGACCACGTCAATCGCTTGTCGCTGGCCGTCGTGCGGCCCAGCGGCGGCGGCCGTGCCGACGTGCGCGGCTTGATGCGCGAACAGGCCCGCGCACTGCTCGTGCGGCTAGACGACACGCTGCGCAAACGCCCGGGCATGGACGCCGCCACGCGGGCCCACTTGGCCGACAGCGCGGACACGCTGCGCCAGGCATTGACCGCCACGATCCAGCGCCAGGCGTTTTAGGCAACCCTGATAAAACTTCTCGCGGCGCATCCTCGCTTTGGCCGGTCTGCGGCGTTGCAAATCCTCGCCATAGCGGGGGCCATGGCTGTGGTTTGCGCCTGGCAGCCCATCCCAAAGCGAGGCGCGCGCCCTCGCGGGGACTTGATCAGGGTCGCCTCAAGGCTGTTGCCGTGGGCGGCTGCTTATGATGCAGTCCCGCCCACCCGGAAGGACCACCCCATGCACGCCTGGCTTTGCGAAACCCTGGACGGCGTTGACGCGCTGCAATGGCGTGAACTGCCCACCCCCGAGCCGAAGGCGGGCGAAGTGCGCATCGCCATCAAGGCCGCCAGCCTGAACTTTCCCGACCTGCTGATCGTGCAGGGCAAGTACCAGTTCAAGCCCGCGCTGCCCTTTGTGCCGGGCTCTGAATTTGCCGGCTGGGTGGACGCGGTGGGCGAAGGCGTCACGCACTTGAAGTTGGGCGCGCCCGTCGCTGTCATTGGGAGCACCGGCGGCTTCGGCACCCACGCCGTCGTCAACGCCACGCAGGTGCTGCCGCTGCCGCCGGGTTTTGACATTGATGACGGTGCGGCATTCGCCTTCACTTATGGCACGTCGCACCACGCGCTGATGGACCGCGCGCAGCTCAAGGCCGGCGAGACTGTGCTGGTGCTGGGCGCTGCTGGCGGCGTGGGCACGGCGGCGCTGCAGATCGCCAAGGCGGCGGGAGCCACCGTCATCGCGGCAGCGTCCACCGACGAGAAGTGCGCGCTGTGCCGCGAACTCGGCGCCGACGCCACGCTCAACTACAGCACCCAGAACGTGCGCGACACGCTGAAGGCGCTCACTGGCGGCAAAGGCCCCGATGTGGTCTATGACCCGGTGGGTGGCGAGATCGCCGAGCCCGTGTTCCGCAGCATCGCCTGGCGTGGCCGCTACCTGGTGGTGGGCTTTGCCGGCGGCGGCATTCCCGCGCTGCCCTGGAACCTGGCTCTGCTGAAAGGTGCGTCGGTTGTCGGCGTGTTCTGGGGCGACTTCGTCAAGCGCGAGCCCAAGGCCAACGCCGCAGCGCTGATGCAGCTGGCGCAGTGGTATGCCCAGGGCAAGATCAAGCCGGTGCTGGACCAGAAGATGCCGATGGCCCGCATCCGCGAGGCCTACGCGCGCATGGGTTCGCGGCAGGTGCTGGGCAAGCTGTTGTTGGTCAACCCGCCGAGCAACCCACCGACCAACCCGTAACCGGGCGCATCCACTGCTGGAAGCGGGCCCGTAACGCGCTAGCATCATGGCCTGTCGGTTCAGGAGAGTCAGCCCGTGGCCGTCAAGGTACTTATTCTCGAAGACAACCCGGTCGCACGCAGCTTCCTGTGCCGCGTGGTGCGTGAAAGTTTCAGCGACTCGATCCTGCTCACCGAAGCCGGCGACCTGGAAAGTGCACGCAAGCACATCCTGCTCACCGGGGGCTCGCAGGGTCTGCATGGCGTCGATCCCTTCAAGCTCATCCTCGTCGATCTGGAATTGCCCGACGGCAACGGCATGGAATTGCTGGCTGAGCTGACGCACTACCCGGCCACCAAGATCGTCACCACGCTGTATTCCGACGACGACCATCTCTTCCCCGCCCTGCAATGCGGTGCCGACGGCTACCTGCTGAAGGAAGACCGCTTTGAAGTGCTGGTGGAAGAGTTGCAAAAGATCGTGCGCGGCCAGCCGCCGCTGTCGCCTGCCATCGCGCGGCGCTTGCTCACGCACTTCCGCAACGGCAGCGGCGCGGGTGATTCGCAAGCTCCCGACTCCGGCTTTGCACCGGCCGCTTTCACCACCAGCAAGCCGATCCCGATCGAAAAGCAGCTAGACCACGAACGCTTGACACCGCGAGAAAGCGAAGTGCTGACGTACCTGAGCAAGGGCTTCACGATCAAGGAGATCGCAAGTCTCATGGGCATCAAGTGGTTCACGGTCAACGACCACATCAAGTCGATCTACAAGAAGCTCAACGTTTCCAGTCGCGCCGAAGCGGCGGTGCTGGCTAGCAAGCAAGGCCTGGTGTGACGGCCGGCGGCACCGCCAAGCGCTAGCCACTGCACGGTCCCCTCACGACCGCACCGCGGCCATGCCCGCCACGCCCTTGGGCGGCCCCTTGCCCCAGCCTGCGCCCCACACGCGCGCCGCCAATTCAGCTTACGAGCCCGGCACGCTGGAGCCGCAGCCCGCAGACCGGCGTCCGCTGCTCTGGATCGGCTGGCGCCGCCGTGCCATGGTGTCGGTGGCGCTGCTGGGTTGCCTGGGCGTGTTCCTGCTGGCGCGCTGGCTCGCGGGCACGCCGCACCTGGACGCGCAATGGGTCAGCAACGCGCGCGGCCAGCTCACGCTGCAAAACAGCCCGCTGCCGGAACTGCAGGGCTTCCAGGGCCGCACGCTGTTGGCGATCGGCAGCGGTACAGCGCAAAGCGCCCCTATGCCGGTCGATGCCGCCTTGTTGCACCGGTCACCACGCTGGCAGGTGGACGACGCCGCACGTGCACGCCAGACCGCGCAGAACGAAAGGCTGTCGCAACTGCTCGTCACCGGCGCGGTACGCCTGCACTTCGACAACGGCGCGGCAGCCACGGTACCCGCACATCTTCGAGGTTATGCCGGCCTGGGGTTGATGTTCTGGCCACTGGCCGGGCTGGCCTGGATGCTTCTGCTGTTTGCCGCCGTGGTGATGCTGGCCCGGCCCGATTTGCGCAACGGCCTCTTCACGCTGATGTCGCTGTGCCAGGCCGGCAACCTGCTGTTCATCGCGCTGGAAACCCTGCACGGCCTGGGCCTTCCAGAAGGCGCCATCCTGGTCGATCTGAACCTGCGGCTGACGCTGGACGCCTGCACGGGTGCCGCCGTGTTGCACGCCTTCGCCCTGCATCCGCACCGGCTGCTGCAGGCGCGCCGCATCGCTGCAGCCACGTGGGCCGGCGTGCTGCTGGCGCTGGTGTTGCTGCACACCGGCGTGCTCACCCCCGTATGGTGGTGGGCGCAGGGCTTGTGCCTGGCGCTGGGCGTAGGGGCGCTGGCGGTCATCAGCCTGTCGTACCGGCAAGAGCCCGATCCCTTCGCGGTTGTCATGCGGCGGCTGTTGCTGATCGCACTGGCCACTCTCGTGTTGGTCACGGTGGCGGTGGCAGCGTCGGCGCGCCGGCCGGACGTGGCGCATGGCGTGGCGGTTGCGGCCTCGGTGGCGTGGTACCTGTTCCTGGCGTCGCTGTTGCTGCTGACGCCCTTCCTGGCGCGCAGCCGCCAGCTGCTGCGCGAATTTGCCATGCTGGCTGGCATCAGCACGGTGGCCGCTTCTACCGACCTGCTGTTCGTGGCGGTATTTTCGCTCGGCCCATTCACGTCGCTGGCGGTGGCCGTGTTTGTGGCGCTGGCGGTGTACGCCGGTGCGCGGCAGTTCATCCTCAACCACATGCTGGGCCGCAGCCTGTTGACCACCGAACGCACGTTCGACCACCTCTACCGCGCCGCGCGCGAAGTGCAGGCCCGCCCGCAGCGCCACCCCCAGGTGCTGGCGCAGTTGCTGCGCGACCTGTTCGAACCGCTGGAGCTGAACCGCGTGGACCGCGTGCCAGCCCGCGCCCGCGTGCTGGGCGGCGGATCGGCCCTGGTGGTGCCGTTGCAAGGGGCGGGCGATGACGCGCCCATGGCCGCCGCGCTGCAGCTGCGCTACGCGCAACGCGGGCAGCGCCTGTTCACGCACGACGATGCCCGCCTGGCCGACCGTGTGGTCGAGCAACTGCGCCGCGCAATGGCCTACGACCAGGCCGTGGAGCGCGGCCGCCATGAAGAGCGCCAGCGCCTGGCGCAAGACCTGCACGACGACATCGGTGCCCGGCTGCTGACGCTGATGTACCAAGCGCCGAATCCGGAACTGGAAGACTACATCCGCCACACGCTGCAGGACCTGAAGACGCTGACCCGGGGCCTGGCGGCGTCCGAGCATCGCCTGTCGCACGCCGCAGCCGAATGGAAGGCCGACCTCAGCCAGCGCCTGTCGGCCGCGCAGGCCCAGCTCGGCTGGGCCCTCAGCTTCGACGCCGACCTGCTGCTGTCGGTGGTGCAGTGGTCGGCATTGACGCGCGTGTTGCGAGAACTTGTCAGCAATTCGCTGTACCACGGCAATGCCACGCGCATCGATGTGTCGCTGCAGTTCGAAGGCGCGTGCCTGCGTCTCAACGTGGCCGACGACGGCCAGGGCCGCGCGCCCCAGGCGTGGGCCCACGGGCTGGGGCTGGGTGGCGTGCGCAAGCGCGTCAAACTGCTGGGTGGCCAGGTGGCCTGGCGCGAAAACGAACCGCGAGGCATCGTCTGCGAAGTGCGCGTGGACAGCTTTCAGCCGCCCCAATAGCTGCCGCAGCAGTCACCCAGGCCATGTCAACCGCAGGCCGGCCCGTCCGTTGATCGGCGACGCGTGGAAGTGGCACCCCGGTGGCGCGCGAGACCGGCACAGGCCAGCAGCTTGAGACCCCATGACACACCTGAGTGCGACTAGCGTGAAATCCGAGGACAATAGAGGCTTCGCGTCGACCGGGGCGCCCTTCCCGGCCTCCATCTGCCATGACCACTCGTCGCTCGCCCACCACGCCCGAAACCACCAGCGGGCCCAAGCTCCGCCAGACGCAAGCCGAATACACGGCCGCGCGGCCGCATGCCGAACCCGGCGTGAAGCCGATGATGTCCAGCTCCAAGATGTATGTCTGCATCAAGTGCCACGCCAACTTCAAGACTGGCAACGGCAAGCCCGACCCGCGGCTGCGCGGCCTGGGCCGCTGCAACAACTGCCTGGGCGTGACTGTCACCACGCCGTAATCCGGCGCGCAATCGGCATTTTGGTTTTTTGTCGTTTGACAGTTCCCTGATCCGTTCAACCCCTGAAAACTGGAGCGAGACTTTCCATGTCATCAAGCAATCGCCGTATCTTCCTGATTCAAGTGGCCGCCTGCGGCTCGGCTCTGACCGCTGCAGTTGCGCAAGCGCAAGCCGCCAAGGTCGATGAGAAGGACCCACAAGCTGTGGCGCTGGGCTACGTGGCAGACACTGCCAAGGCCGACAAGAAGAAATTCCCCAAACATGCCAACGATCAGAAGTGCAACAACTGCGCGCTGTACCAAGGCAAGCCGGCGGACGTTGCAGGCGGCTGCCCCTTGTTTGGCACCAAGCAGGTCGCCAGCGGCGGTTGGTGCAGTGCCTGGGCAAAGAAGGGCTAACCCTCCCGTTGCCTGCCACGGTCCTTCGGGGCCGTTTTCGTTTCAGCGGCGCTGCAGCGTCTGCGCCACCACTTCCGCAATGGCCCTCGTCGCGGTCAGGGGAGAGAAGACTTTGGCCGAGTTGGCCGAGTTGCACGACGGTCACGCCAATCAGATTGTTGATTGGAAGAACCTGTTGCTTACCTAAGTTTCAGGTCATCGTCGGTCAGGACGGTAAGCCTGCATTTGTGGTCGTGCAACCAGGTCAGCGGCACGGTCTTTGAGTCCAGCAAGCTGGGGCTGCCCGCGTGGTTCCTGGCCAGGCACCTGATGACGCAGGCCAAGAACAACGTCTCGGCCCTGGAACTCAAACGCCACTTGGGCGTTTCCTACCCCACCGCTTGGTTGCTCAAGCAGAAGATCATGCAGGTGATGGTCGATCGAGAGCAGTGGCGCCAGCTGACCGGCAGGGTCGAAATCGACGACGCTTACCTCGGTGGCGAGGTGCACGGCGGCAAGGTTGGCCGCGGCTCGCCCAACAAGGTTCTCCCTTCGTGGCGGCCGTGCAGACCACTGAGTCAGGCCAGGCCATCCTGATGTGCCTGTCGCATCGGCCCTTCACCAAGGAGTCGATCCAGGCCTTCGCCGAGAAGTCGCTGGCGGCACCGGCCACCCTGGTCTCCGATGGACTGGGCTGCTTCACCGTCGTGCGCGGCATGGACATCCTGCACGAGCCCCACATCACCGGAGGCGGTGCGGCCAGCGCCAAGCACCCGTCCTTCCTGGCCGTCAACACGGCCCTGGGCAACATCAAGACGTCGCTGTCCGGCACACATCACGCCTTCGGCTTCAGGAAGTACGCGACTCGCTACCTCGGTCAAGTGCAATACCTGTTCAATCGCAGATTCGATCTGCGCACCGTCCTCGGTCGCCTGGCTCGGGCCGCCTCTCACGCTGCGCCGTGCCCACTTCGCATAATCCGTGCGGCTGAACCATCTTGCTGATCAGGACGGCTGAAGAGCGAGTTCGGTGTCAACCTCTCAGGGGAGGTGTATCAGGCACCCATCCATCGACGGCCCATATTCAGTGATCTGGCGACCGGGAACTCGGAGGCGGCCGAAGCGTTTTGCGCGTCGTATATCTGTCTGCCCGTGTTCGCCAGCATGCAGGACTCACAGCCGAGGCGCGTCGTTGAGAGGTGGCCCCGCTTGTCCGAACACCGTTTGGCTTGCGATAAGTGGACAGGTTTAGGTTGGAGTTTGTCTTCATTGGGCCCCTGCCAGGCCGCCGGAGGCGTCCCCGGTTGAGCCCATGTATTCATGGTTCAACCCCTT
>JANMKK010000244.1:0-19014 GCA_031372005.1 Rubrivivax sp. | reverse complement strand
TCAGCCGCTCAGCACCCGCTGCAACTGCAAAGCCTCTGCCGCGTGCGCGGTGGTGATGCTGTCGCTGCCGGCCAGATCGGCGATGGTGCGTGCCACTTTCAGACAGCGGTGCAGCCGCCGGCCCGACCAACCCAACTTCTGCGCCGCGCTGCGCACGAAGCGCGCGGCTGCGTCGTCGAGTTGGCACACGGCATCGATCTGGCCTGCCTCCAGCAGCGCATTGGCCTGGCCTTGGCGGTCCGTCTGGCGCTGGCGCGCGGCGGCCACGCGCAGGGCGACAGTGGCGCTGCTTTCGCCGTCGGGCAGCGCCATCAGTTCACTGGCTGACGAGGCCAGCACTTCCACCTGCAGATCGATGCGGTCCAGCAGCGGCCCCGACAGCTTGCCTTGGTAGCGCGCCACCGCGTCGGGCGTGCAGCGGCAGGATTTGCTTAAGCCCGCCGGTGCGCCGAGCCAGCCGCACGGGCAGGGGTTCATCGCCGCCACCAGCTGAAAGCGCGCCGGAAAAGACGCCTGCCGCGCCGCGCGTGAGATGGTGATGCGGCCGCTCTCCAGCGGTTCGCGCAGGGCTTCCAGCGCAGCGCGCGGGAATTCTGGCGTCTCGTCCAGGAACAGCACGCCGCCGTGGGCCAGCGAGATTTCGCCGGGCCGTGGCGGAGACCCGCCGCCCACCAGCGCCACGGCGCTGGCGGTGTGGTGCGGCGCGCGCACGGGGCGCAGGCCATAGGGGATGGTGTCCGCGCGGCTGGTGCCCAGGCCCAGCAGCGCGGCGCTGGCGAGGGCCTCTTCTTCGTCCAGCGGCGGCAACAAGCCCGGCAGGCGCTGCGCCAGCATCGACTTGCCGGTGCCCGGCGGGCCGATGAGCAAGAGGCTGTGGCCACCGGCCGCAGCAATCTCGAGCGCGCGTTTGGCGGCCGACTGGCCCTTCACGTCGCGCAGGTCGAGGCCGTCGGCCTGCGGTTCACGCGGCAGCGGCAGGGCCACGGGCAAGGGCTGTGCACCATCGCCCGCGATCAGCGAAGCCACCACGTCGACCAGCGTGTCGGCGGCGCGCACGTCGAGTGCAGTCACCTGCGCGGCCGCCCTTGCGCTGGCGGTCGGCAATACGAGCGTGCGCTGCGTGCCGCTGCGGCGCAGTGCCAAGGCCAGCGCCAGGGCGCCGCGCACGGGGCGCAATTCGCCGGCCAGTGAGAGTTCGCCGGCAAATTCGCAGGCCGCCAGCCGCGCGGCATCAATCTGCCCGGCGGCAGCCAGGATGCCCAGCGCGATCGGCAGGTCGAAGCGCCCGCTTTCCTTGGGCAGGTCGGCAGGCGCCAGGTTGACCGTGATGCGCTTGTTGTGCGGGAAGGCGAAACCGCTCTGCTGCAGGGCAGCGCGCACGCGTTCGCGCGACTCTTTCACCTCGGTGTCGGCCAGGCCGACGAGCGTGAAGCTCGGCAGGCCGTTGGCCAATTGCACCTCGACGTGCACCTCGGGCGCGTCCAGTCCGTCCAGTGCACGGCTCATCACCACCGACAGCGACATGGTGTCTTGTCCTCCCGCAGGCATTGTGCCGGTCCCCAGTCCGACTGAAACCGCACCAAAACTGAGCGCTTCTTGAAAACGCCTTGTTTCAGTGCATGCGCGGACATGGTGGTGCCGCCTTCGGGTGCGTGGGGCGGCGTCTTGCACCGGGATGAGCCTTTGATGCTTTGGCACAGAACCTGCAAACCCGGGTTCAAACCGTCTGTCCATCCCAGGAGCCTTGCCCCATGAAAAGCCATGTCCTCGGTCTCGTTGGCGCACTTGCGCTGACCGCCCTGCCCAACGTGTCGCACGCCGATCTCGCCTTCAACGTGGGCGCCTTCAGCGACTACCGGTATCGCGGCATTTCACAGACCCGCTTCAAGCCCGCCCTGCAAGGCGGGTTGGACTACACCGCCGGTGGTCTGTACCTGGGCGCCTGGGTGTCCACCATCAAGTGGGTCAAGGACGCCTACGGCGACGCGCAGGTCGAGGTTGACCTGTACGGCGGCTACAAGGGCGACATCATCAAGGACACCCTGAGCTACGACGTCGGCCTGCTGCAATACGCCTACCCCAGCGCCAAGACGCGAACCTGGAGTGCGTCGTACAAGGACCCCAACACCACCGAAATCTACGGCGCACTGACCTTTGGCCCGGCAACGCTCAAGGTGTCGTACGCACTGACCAATCTGTTCGGCAACTACGACTTCAGCGCCAACAAAAACAGCAAGGGCAGCACCTACGTGGACCTGAGCGCTTCCTTCGACGTTGGCGGCGGCGTGATGCTGGCACCGCACGTCGGGTACCAAAAAGTGGTCAACATCAGCAACGCCAGCTATACCGACTATTCGCTGACCGTCAGCAAGGACTTCGATGGCATCGTGCCCAGCATCGCCATCGTGGGCACCGACGCCAACAAGTCTTTCTATGTGCCGGGCGGCGCTGCCAACAGCAGCAAGTTCCTGGGCAAGTCCGGTGTCGTGGTCGGCATCAAATACAACTTCTAATACTTCTAATCCCACCGAGGAGAAATGACCATGAAGATGGTGACTGCCATCGTCAAGCCTTTCAAGCTTGATGAAGTGCGTGAAGCATTGAGCGGCATGGGCGTTCAAGGCATCACGGTGACCGAGGTCAAAGGCTTCGGCCGTCAGAAGGGCCACACCGAGCTGTACCGCGGTGCGGAATACGTCGTCGACTTCCTGCCCAAGGTGAAGATCGAAGCGGCGGTGGACGAAGGCATCGTCGAACGCGTCATCGAAGCCATCGAAAGTTCAGCCCGCACCGGCAAGATCGGCGACGGCAAGATCTTCGTCACCACGCTGGAACAGGTCGTGCGCATCCGCACGGGCGAGACCGGCAAGGACGCGCTGTAAAGCCGCGCCGCACACAAGAACACCACACCATGAAAAAACTACTCACCATCCTGGCGACCACGCTTGCGCTGGGTCTTGGATCGCTGACCCTGGCGGGCAGCGCAGTGGCGCAGACGGCAGCGTCTGCACCGGCTGCCGAGGCTTCCGCGCCGGCCGCTGCTGCACCGGCTGCACCGGCCGCTTCATCTGCCCTTGCACCTGCACCTGCTGCCGCCGCAGCACCTGCAGCGTCCGCCGCTGCCGCTGCACCTGCAGCCTCGGCCCCGGTGCCCAACAAAGGCGACGTGAGCTGGATGCTCGTGTCCACCGTGCTGGTCGTCATGATGTCCATCCCAGGCCTGGCGCTGTTCTACGGCGGCCTTGTTCGCAGCAAGAACATGCTGTCGGTGCTGATGCAGGTCTTCGTGACCTTCTCGCTGATCTCGGTGCTGTGGTTTGTCTACGGCTACAGCCTGGCATTCACCGAGGGCAACGCCTTCATCGGCGGCCTTGACCGGCTGTTCCTGAAGGGCGTGTTTGACCCCATGAAGGGCGAATTCGCCATGGCGGCCACCTTCAGCAAGGGCGTGGTCATTCCTGAGATCGTGTTCGTGGTCTTCCAGGCCACCTTTGCGGCCATCACTTGCTGCCTGATCGTGGGTGCCTTCGCCGAGCGCATCAAGTTCAGCGCCGTGTTGATGTTCGTGACGCTGTGGTTCACCTTCAGCTACACGCCCATCGCCCACATGGTGTGGTTCTGGATGGGCCCGGACGCCTACACCGCCAAGGAAGTGGTAGCCGCCACCAACGCCAAGGCCGGTTTGATCTGGCAGTGGGGCGCGCTGGACTTTGCTGGCGGCACGGTGGTGCACATCAACGCCGCCGTGGCCGGCCTGGTGGGTGCCTTCATGATCGGCAAGCGCGTCGGCTACGGCAAGGAAGCCATGGCCCCGCACAGCCTGCCGCTGACGATGGTGGGTGCTTCGCTGCTGTGGGTGGGCTGGTTCGGTTTCAACGCCGGGTCTGCGTTGGAAGCCGGCAACAGCGCGGCGCTGGCCTTTCTCAACACCTTCTCGGCCACGGCCGTGGCGGTGCTCGCCTGGTGCGCAGGTGAAGCGCTGTTGAAGGGCAAGGCTTCCATGCTGGGCGCGGCTTCGGGTGCGGTGGCAGGTCTGGTGGCCATCACGCCAGCGGCTGGCAACGTCGGCATCGTCGGTGCGATGGTGATTGGCGCCGTCGCCGGATTTGCCTGCCTGTGGGGCGTGACGGGCCTGAAGAAGATGCTGGGCGCGGACGACACGCTGGACGTGTTTGGCGTGCACGGTGTCGGCGGCATCGTCGGTGCGCTGCTGACGGGCATCTTCAACAGCCAGTCGCTCGGCGGGCCGGGGCTGGTGACCGACTGGGTCACGGCGACGGTGGGCTCCAGCGGCATCTTTGACCAGTTGATCATCCAGGCCAAGGCCGTGGGTGTGACGGTCATCTGGTCGGCGGTCGTGGCGTTCATCTCCTTCAAGATCGTGGACGTGACGATTGGCCTGCGTGTGCCGGAAGATGAAGAGCGCGAAGGCCTCGACATCACCTCGCACGGCGAGACGGCGTACAACAAGTAGGACGCCAGACATCCCCTGGGCTTGCGCCCTGGGGATGCAGCCGTACTTCGGCTCGATCGAACTGACAGGCCTCTGGCTTGCAGTTCATCCAGCCGGGATGCGTGGAGGGGGGGACTTCGGTCTTCCCCTTTTTCTTTGGCGCGTACGATGTCGGGCTGATCGTTGAATCCACGCTGTACCCCTGACACCCCTATGGTTCCGCACCTCACCACCGCCCTCACCGGGCCCATCAACGAACTTGAGCAACGTGTGCTCGAGTCCATGCCCGCCATCGAACGCTGGTTTCGGCTTGAATGGATGGAGCACACGCCGCCGTTCTATTCCTCGGTGGACCTGCGCAACGCCGGCTTCAAGCTGGCGCCCGTGTCCACCGACCTCTTCCCCGGCTGGTTCAACGTGCTCACGCCTGAGATGTTGCCGCTGGCGGTGCAGGCCGCCATGGCCGCGATTGAAAAGATCTGCCCCGAAGCGCGCAACCTGCTGTTGATTCCGGACAACCGCACCGACGACCCGTTCTACATGACGAACGTGCAGCGCCTGGTGCAGATCTTCCACCAGGCTGGCCTCCATGTGCGCCTGGGCTCGGCCGACGAAAGCCTGGCCGCGCCGAAGACACTGCCGCTGCCGGACGGCAGCGAACTCTTGCTGGAACCGCTGCTGCGCACCCGCGGCCGGCTGGGCCTGAAGGACTTCGACCCCTGCACGATCCTGCTCAACAACGACCTGTCCCAGGGCATCCCGCGCGTGCTGCACGGCTTGCATGAACAGTATTTGCTGCCGCCGCTGCACGCCAGCTGGACGGTGCGCCGCAAGAGCCGGCACTTCCAGAGTTATGAAGAAGTAGCCAAGAAGTTTGCCAAGCTGCTGGGTATGGACCCGTGGCTCATCAACCCGCTGCACAGCCAGTGCGGCGAGGTGGACCTTGAAGCTGCAGAAGGCCCGGACTGCATCCGCAGCAACGTCGAAGCGACGCTGCTCAAGGTGCGGCGCAAGTACAAGGAATACGGCATCAATGAAAGGCCCTTCGTCGTTGTCAAGGCCGACCACGACAACCGCAGCAGCGGCGTGATGACGGTGCGCGACGCCAAGGAATTGGAAGACCCGAAACAGCTGCGCCAACGCATGGGTCTGGCCAAGGACGGCCACGCCATCACCGACGTCATCATCCAGGAGGGCGTGCCCAGCTACGAACGCGTGCACAGCGCAGTGGCCGAACCCGTGGTGTGCATGATCGACCGCTACGTGGTGGGCGGCTTCTACCGTGTGCACGCCGAACGCGGCACCGACGAAAACCTGGGCGGCCCCGGCTCCAGCTTTGTGCCGCTGGCATTCGCTGAAAGCAGCCAGTTGCCGCGGCCGGGCGTCAAACCCGGCGCCAGTGCGCCCAACCGCTTCTACATGTACGGCGTGATTGGCCGGCTGGCCATGCTGGCCGCCGCCTACGAACTCGAAGCCACCGACCCCGACGCCGAAAACTACGGCTGAGCAAGGCCTTGTTCGTCGAATGGGACGGGCTGTCCTCCAGGCGCCACAGCCGGTGCTCCGGTGTACCGCGACCGCAGGCCAAGGCGCACAATCGCGGCCCACGATGCGCGTCGAACCCCGTCCCCAAAGCGCTGGCGCCCTCGCGGCCCTGACACTGGCTGCCATTGGCGTGGTGTATGGCGACATCGGCACCAGCCCGCTGTATGCGCTCAAGGAAGTGTTCCACCAGGGCCGCGTGCCTCTGACGCCGGACAACATTCTCGGCATCTTGTCGCTGGTGTTCTGGACGCTGACGACCGTGGTGTCGCTGAAATACGTGACGCTCATTCTGCGCGCCGACAACAACGGTGAAGGCGGCCTTATCGCCATGCTGGCCTTGGCATCCCAGGCCGTGAAAGACCGCCCGGAGTTGCGCACGCGGCTCTTGCTGCTGGGCATCTTCGGCACCGCGATCTTCTTTGGCGACGGCGTCATCACGCCGGCCATCAGTGTGTTGTCGGCGGTGGAAGGGCTGGAAGTGGCCGCGCCCGGGCTGCACCGCTACGTGGTGCCGGTGACGCTGCTGGTGCTGACCGCGCTCTTCGCCACGCAGCGTTTTGGCACCGCCGTGGTCGGCCGCATGTTCGGGCCCATCACGGTCGTGTGGTTCATCGTGCTGGCGGTTCTGGGCGTGGTTCACATCGCCGACAACCCGCAGGTGCTGGTGGCGATGTCGCCGCACTTCGCGCTGGGCTTCTTGCTGTCGCACCCGGGCGTGGCCTTTGTGGCGCTTGGTTCGGTGGTGCTGTGCGTGACGGGTGCCGAGGCGCTGTACGCCGACCTTGGCCACTTCGGCAAGCGGCCCATCCGGCTGGCCTGGTTTGCGGTGGCCATGCCGGCTTTGCTGCTGAACTACTTCGGCCAGGGCGCCATGCTGCTGCAGTACCCGGAGAAGGTGCGCAACCCGTTTTATGAAATGGCGCCGGCCTGGGCGCTGTTTCCGCTGATCGGCCTGGCCACGCTGGCCACCGTGATCGCGTCGCAAGCGCTGATCACGGCGGCGTTTTCAGTCACCAAGCAGGCCGTGCAGCTGGGCTACATGCCACGCCTGCGGCTGCTGCACACCAGCGTGCGCGAAACCGGGCAGATCTACGTGCCCTTTGTCAACTGGGCGCTGTACGGCTGCGTGGTGGTGGCGGTGGTGCTGTTTGGCAGCAGCAGTTCGCTGGCATCGGCCTACGGCATTGCGGTGACGATCGACATGACCATCACCACCGTGATGACCTTCTTCGTCATCCGTTACGCCTGGAGGATGCCGCTGCCGCTGTGCATCGCGGCCACCGGCTTCTTCTTTCTGGTTGATGTGGTGTTCTTTGCCGCGAATGCCGTCAAGGTGCTGGAAGGCGGCTGGTTTCCGCTGCTGATCGGAGCCGGTGTCTTCACGCTGATGGTGACCTGGAAGGCCGGCCGCCACCTGATGGCCGACCGCATGCGTGACGAGTCGATCGAGCTTGGCGCCTTTCTGGAGTCGATCTTCATCAGCCCGCCGCTGCGCGTGCCGGGCACCGCAGTCTTCCTCAGCGCGGAGGCCGGCTCCACGCCCTTTGCACTGCTGCACAACCTGAAGCACAACAAGGTGCTGCACGAGCAGAACCTGTTCGTCACCGTGATGCTGCATGAGGTGCCGTGGATCGGCTTCAACCGTCGCTGCCAGATCGAGCCACTGGGTCACGACTGCTGGCAAGTGACGCTGCACTTCGGCTTCAAGAACGACCCCGACGTGCCCGAGGCGCTCAAGCTGCTGCAGGGCCGCGTGCAGATGGACGACATGGAGACCAGCTACTTCCTGAGCCGAGACACCGTCATCCCCACCTTCGGCGGCGGCATGGCGATGTGGCGCGAGAAGCTCTTTGCCAGCATGCACCGCAATGCCGCTGCAGCGGCGGATTTCCTGAACCTGCCGACGAACCGGATCGTCGAGCTGGGAACGAAGATCGAAATCTAGCGGCGCGGTTCAGGCCGCCAGCAGCGTGCTGAACAGCGGGTCGTGGCGCGACCTGGGGCGGTAGCTGCCCAGGCGGCGTGCAATCTCGGCGATGTGCTCGGGCGTTGTGCCGCAGCAGCCGCCAGCGATGTTGAGAAAGCCGGCGCGCGCGAAGTCTTCCATCAGCCCGCCAGTGACGGCCGGCGTCTCGTCAAAGCCGGTCTCGCTCATCGGGTTGGGCAGGCCGGCGTTGGGATAGCAGCTGACGTAGGTGTCGGCCGCCACTTTCGACAGTTCTTCGATGTACGGCCGCATCACCGCCGCACCGAGTGCGCAGTTCAGGCCCACCGCCAGGGGCTTGGCGTGGCGCACCGAATGCCAGAACGCGGCCACGGTCTGGCCGCTCAGGATGCGGCCGGACGCGTCGGTGACGGTGCCCGAGACGATCACCGGCAAACGTTCACCGGTGTCTTCCATCAACTCGTCCAGCGCAAAGATCGCGGCCTTGGCGTTGAGCGTGTCGAAGATCGTTTCCACCAGGAAGAGGTCGCAGCCGCCTTCCAGCAAGCCTTCAGCTTGTTCACGGTAGGCAGCGCGCAATTCGTCGAAGCTCGTGTTGCGGGCGCCGGGGTCGTTGACGTCCGGGCTGATGCTGGCCGTGCGCGGCGTGGGGCCCAGGGCGCCGGCGACGAAGCGGGGTTTGTCGGGCGTGCTGCATTCGTCGGCCGCGCTGCGGGCGATGCGTGCTGCGGCCACGTTCATCTCGCGCGCCAGGTGCGCCAGGCCGTAGTCTTCCTGCGCGATGCTGGTCGCGCCGAAGGTGTTGGATTCGATGATGTCGGCACCGGCCGCGAGGTACTGGGCGTGGATCTCGCGAATCACGTCGGGGCGGGTCAGCACCAGCAGGTCATTGTTGCCCTTCAGGTCTTTGGGGTGTGCGGCCAGCGCCGCATTGCGGAAGTCGGCCTCGCCGAGCTTGTAACGCTGGATCATCGTGCCCATGGCGCCGTCGATGATGGCAATGCGCTGCTGCAGAATCGTGGCCAGCGCCGCGCCGCGTGTGTAGTTCGGGTTGCGCATGTTCAGGCGCGTGTTCAGGCGGGTGTCCATCGGGGCGGTGTTTCGATCGTCCAAGAGGTTCGATTGTAGAAAGCTCCCAGAGCCCCTGCCCATGAAGCATCTCACCCCCCGCGAGGCCTGGCAGTTTCTGCAGCAGCACCCCGATGCGCTGTTCGTCGACGTGCGCATGGAGATCGAATACCTGTACGTCGGTCATCCGCCGGGCGTGGTGCACATCGCCTGGTACGAATACCCGGAAATGCAGGCGCATTCGCAAGCCTTTGTCGATCAGGTGCGGCGCGAAGGCGGGCAGCCTGGCCGGCCCGTGGTGCTTCTGTGCCGGTCCGGCAAGCGCACGGTGGACGCAGGCCTGGCCCTTGAAGCGGCGGGTTTTGAAGCCGTGGTCAACGTGCTGCACGGCTTTGAGGGTGAGCTCGATGAACACTTCCAGCGCGGCCGCTTGAACGGCTGGCGGCATGACGGGCTGCCCTGGGAGCAGCTCTAGGCTCAGCCCTTGCGCGTGAAATTGCGCTCGGGCCTTCGGCTGGCACCAGGCCGCTTCCGCGCCCTTGTGTCCGGCCTCAGAGCGCGCGGTACTTGCGCCGGCGCTTGCGCCGCTTGGGCAGGTTCAGTTCCACGCCACCGTTGCGGCTGCTGCGCCAGCGCCCGCTGCGGTTGCGCAGCGTCAGGTCCAGCGCCAGCACGGCCAGGACCGTCGGCAGAATCGCGCCGGCCACGAGGCACAGCCAGGTCGCTTGCGCCTCGCGCTGATAGACCGACCCCACCTGTGCCAGCAGGGCTACCGACGAACCCACGACTTCCTGGCCGGCGATGAGCGTCAGCGCCATCAGCGCCGCCGCACCCACGCGCCACAACGACTTGCGCGCGCCATTCGCGCTGGTGTCGGAAAAGGCCACCCAGAACGCGGCGACGAAGCCCACGGTTTCCAACGCGGCGGCGACGCCCAGCAGTCCGAACTGCCATTTGATGCCGGGGCGCAGGCCGGCAGCCAGGATCCAGCCGGTTTGCACCGCCAGTGCCACGGCGGCCAGCAAGAGGCCGCTGCCGATCAGCGCCAGCCAGTTCTGCTTGCGCGACAGCCACCAGGCGGCGGGCAGGCAGGCAATCACCGGGCCCAGCACCAGCGCCGGCAGGGCCAGCCAGCGGTAGCCCAGCGGGAAAGCCAGGCCCCCGGCGGACATGGCCAGCACCATCGCCGAGCTCATGCCCAGGCCCAACACCGTGGCTGCCAGCAGCACGGGGACGAGCGCGTCGCGCCAACCCTCCCGGCCTTGCGTGCGGCGCAGCCAGCCCACGAACAGATAGGCCGCGAGCAAGGCCACCACTGCGGCCATGAACCACAGCAGAAGTGAAGTTTCGCCGTCTGAGCTAGGGGTCATCGGATGGCAGCCAAGGCCAGGAAAAAACAGTCGTGGATCATCGCATCAGACAGGCACTGCACTGACCCGACTGAAGTCCACCCAAAGTGGGAAAAAGTCGCTGCGCAGGCGCTGTCGATGTGATCGGCGCCGACCCAGGGCTGCACAGGGACTGAGGCGGTTAGGCGCCAAAGCGGGTCGCGGTGCATCGACGCGGCCTGCGTCCCGTCACTCTCAGCGCGGGTCGCAGGCCGCCGGCGCTCAGCGGCCAGGGGCTTGAGCCACGGTCGCCGTCTGCGGCCTCAGCGGCCGAGGCCGGGTGCAGATTTCAGCGCGTGAAGCCGATGCCCCGGCGCTGCCGCACCTCGGGCTTGACGCGGTGTTCACTTTCCAGTTGCGACAGGAATTCATCGGGCAGCAACGTTTCGCCGAGGATTTCCACCTGCCGCTGCACGGCCGCAAAGTCGCCGGGTACCAGCTGGTCCAGCTCGGCCAGGCGCGCGCCTTGCTCAGTCGTCAGCTGGCTGCCATCACCGCCCAGGGCCTCGGCGGTGAACATGCGCACACGCTGTTCGAGCTGCAGCGGGCGGAAGCGCACCTTGAAGGTGAAGCGCCGCAATGCCGCCTCATCCAGCTCGTCGAAGAGATTCGTGGTGCAGATGAAAACCCCGGCAAAGCGTTCCATGCCTTGCAGCATTTCGTTGACTTCGGTGATCTCGTAGTTGCGCTCGGCCAGGCGGCGGCTGCGCAGGAAGCTGTCGGCCTCGTCCAGCAGCAGCACAGCGCCTTCAGTGCCGGCTTCTTCAAACATGCGCGCCATGTTCTGTTCGGTTTCACCGACGTACTTGCTGGCGACGTCGCTGGTCTGGCGGATCATCAAAGGCCGTTGCAAGGCCTTGGCGATGTGCTCGGCCAAGGCCGTCTTGCCGGTGCCCGGCGCGCCGTGGAAACACAAGGTGCCGTGGTTTCGCTTCTGCAGCGCCTGCACGATGCGCGGCACCTCGAAACGCGATTCGATGTGCAGCAGCGACAAGTCGTAGTCGGTCACCACCGCGCGCGCGCCGCGTTCAGGCCGGGTGCCGCCCAGCGCCTTGTCGGCGTTGCCGAGCTGGCGTTCGATCAGCGCTTCAAAGGTGCCAGATTCAGCCGCCGGCTCAGCGCTCTGCGCCAGACGCGCAAAGCGCACCGCCGTGCGGATCTGCGCCGGGGTCAGCGCACGCCTTTCGGCCAGCTTGGCCACAAAGCCGTCGCTCACCGGCACGCCCGCCAGCGCGCGCGTCACCAGGCCTTCACGTGCCCCGGGGGGTGGGCTCTTCAGCAACAGGTGGTACTGGAAGCGGCGGCGGAAGGCGGGGTCGATCTGTTCGATGCGGTTGGTGACCCAGATCACCGGCACCGGGTTGGTTTCCAGGATCTGGTTGACCCAGGCCTTGCCGCTGACACTGCTGCTCATGCCGCCCGGTGCAGCGTCGCTGCTGTCCAGCCGCGCGATGAGCTGCGCGGCTTCACTGCTGATGGGCGGAAAGACATCTTCCACCTCGTCAAAGAGCAACGCCACATCGGCGCTGCCCTTTAAGAAGACCTGGCTGATCTGCAGGCTGCGGTAGCGGTCGCGGCCCGACAGGCTGTTGCCGTCGCGGTCGGCGTTTTCCACCTCATACAGGCTCAAGCCCGCGGCGGCTGCGCACACTTTGGCCAGCTCGGTCTTGCCGGTGCCGGGCGGGCCATACAGCAGCACATTGACACCCGGCTCCTTGCGCAGCGCGGCGTTTTTCAGCAGCGACGTCATCACCTGCACATCGTCTTCAACAAAGGCGAAGTCGCTGGTCTGCAGGTCGCTCTTGGGCACCGGGCGCGTGAACACCGCCATCAGCTCACCCGGGGCGCGGTACTCGCGCATCAACACGGGTGGCAGCTGTTCGCTGACCTTCATCAGGTCCGCGAGGTCGGTGATGTTTTGCTCGGAGATCAGGTTCTCGATCATGCCGATGCGTTCCAGCCGCGAACCCGCGCGCAGTGCGTCGGCCACTTCGACGGCTTCCACGCCGGCCACCGCAGCGATTGCGGCGTAGGCTTCCTGCGCATTGCTGACCTTGAATTCCACCAAGAGGCCGCGCAAGTCCCGCTGGTAACGCGCCAGCGTGCCGTACAGCAGCAAGGCACGTTCTGCAGGGTTCAGCTGCAACAGGCCCGCCAGCGCGTCGATGTTCTTCTGCACCAGCGTGGATTCTTTTTTCAACCGCCGCGCCAGCCAGTCGCAGGTGGTGCCCAGCACCGTCAGCAGGTCTTTCGGCGCGTCCTTGATGTACTCGTCGATGTAGAAGAAAAGAGTGCCTTCTTCATAGGGCCCGCGCCACGGCCCGTGGCGTTGCAGGAAGGCGTCGTCGGACAGCAGTTCATGGCCCTTCCACTGCGCATTGCCCTTGCAGCGTTGGCGCAGGAAGCCGCGCACACGCGCCAGCACCGGCTGCGGCCACACGAGGTGGCGGCCGACCAGTGACAGCAGGCTGTTCCAGTCGCGCCGCAGGTTGAAGCGGCCGGCCTGGCGCAGGGTGAGCGTGAGCACGAAGTGCGAACACAGCGCGTCCATCACCGGGGTGTCAGCCAGGCCGGGCGACAGCACACAACGCGAATCGGCAAGTGCTTTGACCATCGGGTGCGCCTCGACTGCAGCAGGGGAGCATTGATCTTGGACCACGGGAGGCCGCGAGACAAGCCCCGCCAGTCAAGGCGGCCGAGCCCGTCAGTGCAGCGCGACCGGCTGTTGCGCCATCACCGTGAAACCGGCGATGTATGCGTCCAGGCTTTCTTCGCTGGGCCCCTGCTGCACCAGCGCCTCAACGCCGCGCTGAAAGCTTGCGGCGACAGCGCCCTGCAAATAAATCTCCTTGCGCGCGAACTTGTCGACGATCTCAAAGCCACCGCGTGCGGCGTCCACGGTGTCTGCGGCTTCACCCTGCAGCGTGAACTGCATGACGACAAAAGCTTCAGAGTTGTAGAGCAGTTCCATGGGTGTGATCTCCAGACCCTTCAAGTGGGGCACGGGGGGCTGCATTTCAAGGCCGCATGCCCAGGCTCCATGTCCAGGCTCCATGTCCAGGCTGCATGTCCAGGCTGCATGTCCAAGCTTTACTCAAGGCAACCGCAGTTCTCTCAACCGCAGCTCGGTCCCTTCGCCAGTGGCACGCACGCGCAGCAGCGCCTGCACCGGCAGGTGGTGCCGTGCCGGGTCCAGCCAGACCTGCACCTGCGTGTCGTAGGGCCGGCGCGGTTCACGCAGCAGGTGCACGGCGTTGTCGATGTGGCCGACGGGCAAGTCCAGCGCCACGCGGCCCTGCACCGTGAAAGTCCAGACCTCGGCGTCGCCGCGCGAGCCTGCCACCCACATCGACACCTGCGCGTCAGGCTCGGCCAGCGCCGGGTTGGCGGCCAGCACGGCGGCCAACTGCAGCATCCAGCTCAAGCGGTCTTGCGCGCCGGCCACGAGCGGGTGTTCGATGGCGGGGCCGCTGAAGGTGATGCGGCCACTGTCGCGCTGGAAGTTGGCGGCCCGCACTTCGCGGCCACGTCGGCTTTCGGTGTAGCGCAGCGGTGCGATGCCGGCGGCGTCGAAACCGCCCTGGCTGGCCCAGCCGATGGGTGGCGAGCCGACGGCGTTGCCTTGCAGTGTCAGCCGGTAGCGGCCTTCGCCAGGCTGCCATTCCAGTTCAGCTTGCCCGACGGCCATGCTGCGGCGCATTTCAAACTGCAGCGTCAGCGGTGGCGGCAGCCGGGTGACGTACACCGGCACGACCTGGCCGCCGGGGTCGGGCGTGGGATCGGGCTCGGTCGTGGATTCGGAGGGCGGGTTTGGCGGCGGCATGGGCGGCACTTCGGCTGTCGCCGTCGCAGCCTTTTCGTCCCGTGCGGGTACAGGTGCTGCGGCAGGCCGTGCCAAGGGCTTCAAAGGCGTGGGCAAGGACAGCGGCGCCACGGTGACCGACGGCGTTGAAACGGGGCTGGCGACGGTCTGCCGCACCTGCACCCAGCGCACAGGTTGCGCGCGCCAACCCGGCCCTGGCGCACGCGGCAGCAGGCCCAGCAGCACGGCGTGCAACAGCAGCACGAAACCCGCCAGCAGCCACGCGCCGCGCTGGCGTGCACGGGGCGGGGTGCGGGTGGGGGCGGGGGTCGGGGCGGGGGTGAGCGCGGGTGCGACCCTAGTCAAGGCGAAGGGGAAGTGGGCGGCGGGGGTCACCTCACAATAGTGCCATTGCCACCCCCTTACGACCGCGCTCTGCGCGGGCCACACTGCATGAAACTCGCCACCCTGAAGGACGGCTCGCGCGACGGGCTGCTGGTCGTCGTGTCGCGCGACATGGCCAGCGCGCACCACGCCAATGGCATCGCCAGCACGCTGCAGCAGGTGCTGGACGACTGGAACTTCATCTCGCCGCAGCTGGAGGACTTGTACGCCACGCTCAACGGCGGCAAGGCTCGGCACGCTTTTGCATTCGATCCTCGGCAGTGCATGGCGCCTTTGCCCCGCGCCTACCAGTGGGCCGACGGCTCGGCCTACCTCAACCATGTGGAACTGGTGCGCAAGGCGCGCGGCGCCGAGGTGCCGGCCAGCTTTTACGAAGACCCGCTGATGTACCAGGGCGGCAGCGACGACTTCATCGGCCCTTGCGACGACGCCGTCTTCGCCAGCACCGTCTGGGGCATCGACTTTGAAGCCGAGGTGGCCGTCGTCACCGCCGACGTGGACACCGGCACCGCGCCCGACGCGGCGCTGGAGTCCGTGCGCCTCCTGATGCTGGTCAACGACTGGAGCCTGCGCAACCTCATCCCCGCTGAACTGGCCAAGGGCTTCGGCTTTCTGCAGAGCAAACCCGCCACCGCCTTCAGCCCGGTGGCAGTGACGCCGGACGAGCTCGGTCCGGCCTGGCGCGGCGGCCGTCTGCACCTGCCGCTGCAAAGCGTGTGGAACGGCCGCCAGGTCGGCCTCACCGACGCCGGGCCGGAAATGACTTTCCACTTCGGTCAGCTCATCGCCCATGTGGCCAAGACGCGCCGGCTGCGCGCTGGCAGCATCGTCGGCAGCGGCACGGTCAGCAACAAGGACTGGGCTCAAGGTTATTCCTGCGTGGCCGAAAAACGGGCCATCGAGACCATCGAAAGCGGCGCGCCGCAGACCGCGTTCATGCAGTTCGGCGACACCATCCGCATCGAGATGCTGGGCGCTGATGGTCACAGCGTCTTCGGCGCCATCGACCAGCGCGTCGCGCCACTGTCCACCTGACGCTTGCGAACACCCTGAACCCGTGACCGACCTGCCCGGCTGGCTCAAGCCCACCACCGTCTGGCTGCTGCTGGGTCTGATGCTCTTCCTGGGCGTGCAAGCCTGGCAGGCGCAGCAGCGGGCCACGCGCTTCACGGTGGAAGGCCAGACGCTGGAGATTCGCCGCAGCAGCGACGGCCACTACCACTGGCCCGGGCGCATCGGCAACCGGGACGTGGAATTCCTCGTCGACACCGGCGCCACCGGCACCGCCATTCCCACGGCGCTGGCGCGCGAGCTTGGCTTGCAAGTGGTGGGTTCGATGCAGTCCAGCACCGCCGGTGGCGTGGTCAACGGCCAGTTTGTGGTGGGTGACTTGCAACTGCAAGGCGGCGTGCGCGCCGAGCGCCTGCGCATGGCGGCGTTGCCCAACCTGGCGTCGCCGCTGCTGGGCATGGACGTGCTGGGCCGGCTGCGCTGGCAACAGGACGCCGGGGTGATGAAGATTGAGCTTAAAGGGCCTGCGCCATGAAAGGGTCTTTCAGCGTCGCGGCCCTTGCACTGGTGCTGCTTGCAGGGTGTGCACAAGCCGCACCGGCCAGCTTGCCGGCCACCACACCGGCGACCGCCCCCACCCCCACTCATGCAGCCTGCCCACCCGCACTGCCCACCCAGTCCGACAGCGCCGCCGCCCCGCGTGACCGGGGCGTGCTGTGGCGCGCCACGCGCGACGGCCGCACGGTCTATCTCTTCGGCACCCTGCATGTGGGCAAACCCAACTGGCGCAGGCTGGGGCCCCTGACCCGCGCCGCGCTGCGTGCCAGTGACGTGCTGGCGCTGGAGGTGGACCCCAGCGATCCCGCGCTGATCAAGGCCATGGCCGACAGCCGCCCGCCGCAGCCTCTGCCGGACGAATTGCAGGCCCGTCTGACGCGAGCGTTTGAACGGGCATGTTTGTCCACCGACGCGCTGTCCACGCTGCACCCGGTGCTGCAGGCCACCACGCTGACGGTGATGGACGCGCGCTGGCTGGGCATGGATTCCAGCTATGCGATGGAGCAGGTGCTGGCGGCTCAGGTGCGCGCCCTGGGCCGCCGCGTGGTGGCGCTGGAATCGGTGGCCACGCAAATCCAGGCCCTGGTGCCCGACGACGAGGCCGAAGCCCGCGTGTTGCTGGACCAGAGCCTGCTGCAGCTGGAAGACCGCAGTGCGCGGCGGGTGCTGGAGCGCCTGGCGACGGTCTGGGATCAGGGCGACCTGGGGGGGCTGGCAGACTTCGAGAACTGGTGCGAATGCGCGGCCACCGAAAGCGACCGGGCCTCCATGCGCAAGCTCAACGACGACCGCAACGCGCCCCTGGCCGACGGCATCGAAAACCAGCACCGTCTGGGCAAACGTGTCTTTGCCGCCGTCGGTGCGCTGCACATGACCGGCCCGCAGGGCTTGCCGCTGTTGCTGGCGCAGCGCGGATTCAAGGTGGAGCGCGTGGCTTTTCGTCGCTGAAGGCAGAACCAGGGCGGTCGGCGGCGCACAATTTGCCGCAAGATAGCCACCCCACCTTCAGGAGACACGCGATGACAGCAGCCACCGACCTTGCGCGCATGGTGCCGGGTTTTGACTTCTTGCAAGGCCTGCTCAAGAACGCGGGTGCGGGCCTTCCCAATTTCGGCGCCTGGGTGGCGCCGACGCTGAACCCCGAAGAGCTGGAAAAGAAAATCCAGGAACTCAAGACCGTGCATTTCTGGCTGGAGCAGAACGCCAAGCTGCTGGCCACCACCATCCAGGCCATGGAAGTGCAGCGCATGACGCTGTCCACGCTGCAGTCGATGAACGTGCCGCTGGCGGACTTGTCAGAGGCGCTGAAGATCAAGATGCCCGTCTTTGGCGCGGCGGCGGCTGCGAAGGCGGCACCCCAAGCTGAACCCGAAGATGAGCCCGAAGACGGGCCCGAAGACGAGCCAGAAAAAGCCGCCCCGGCCCGCAAAGCCGCCCCGCGCAAGACCACGGCTGCGGACCGGTCACCCGCTTCAGCCACCCCCGCAGTGGACCCCATGCAATGGTGGGGCGCGCTGACCCAGCAGTTCACCGAACTGGCCACCAAGGCCGCCAAAGAGAGCGCGTTCGATGGCGCCTTTGACGGCGTCAAGTCACTGGCCGGCGCAATGGTCAAGGGCTCGCTCAACACGGCAGGCGGGGCCTTGAAAAAGGCAGCGGACATGCCGGCCAAGGTTGCGTCGCGCGCCGCCGCACCGCGCAAGCGTGCCGCATCCACGGCGGCCAAACGCGGCACCCGCTGAGGGCTGGGCAGAGCCCGGGTAGAGCAGCAGCAAAGCCGCAGCCCCATGCAAGGCTTCCTGGTCGGCCACGCCACGCACCCGGACTGGCGCGCTGCGCTGGCGCTGGCTGAAGCGCAGGTGCAGGCGCAGCAGGGTGCGCACGAAGCCAGCGCGGCCGGCCCGTTGACGCTGGGCTTCGTCTACTTCACGGACCACTACACGGCCCACGCGCAGGGCATGTACGCGCACCTGCGCCAGCACTGGCCCGGTGTGTCGTGGGTGGGCAGTGTGGGCGTGGGCGTGGCGGCGGGTGGCGTTGAATACTTCGACGAACCGGCTGTGGTGCTGATGCTGGCGGCACTGCCGCCGGGCCGCTTCGAGGTGTTTTCGGGCGCCCGCAAGCTGCAGCGCATCGACCCGTTCAGTGCGCTTGTGCACGCCGACCCGGCCACGCCCGACCTGGCGGAGCTGATTGTCGAATTGAGTGACCGCACCAGCTCGGGTTACCTTTTTGGCGGCCTGGCGTCGTCGCGCGGTGCGGCCGTGCACATTGCCGACGGTGTCTGGCAAGGTGGCTTGTCCGGCGTGGCCTTTGCGCGCGAGGTGGCGCTGGTGTCGCGCGTCACCCAAGGCTGCCAGCCGCTGGGGCCGACGCGCAGCGTCACTGCCTGCGAAGGCCACATCGTGACCCAGCTGGACGGTGAACCAGCGCTGGCCTGCCTGCTGGCGGACCTGGGCCTCAAGAACCTGGACGACGCGCGCCAGGCATTGCCCCGGTTGCGGTCCACGCTGGTGGGCATCACCGACGAGCACGACAGCGCGCTGGCTCGCGGCGGCCACTTCGGCAGCGACACGCGGGTGCGCGGGCTGATCGGCCTGGACCCTTCACGCGCTGCGGTGGCGGTGGGCGCCAGCCTGGCGCGTGGCATGAAACTGGCGTTCTGCCAGCGCGACAGGGTGGCCGCGCGGCGCGACCTGGTGCGCATTTGCAGCGAGATCCGGGACGATGTGGAATCGCACAGCGAAACCGCGCTGGCTTCCGCGCGCGCCAGCCCGGCCGAGCCGGCACGCCACATCCGCGGCGCCCTCTACGTCAGCTGCTCAGGCCGCGGCGGCCC
>JANMKK010000184.1:0-11906 GCA_031372005.1 Rubrivivax sp. | reverse complement strand
CGCGTGTGGCTGTCGCCACCGGTGCCCACGGTGTCGGGCAGCAGCAGGCGGTTGAGCCAGCTGTGAATGACACCGTCCCCCGGGCGCAGGCTGACGCCGCCGCGGTTGCTCATGAAGGCCGGCAGTTCGCGGTGCGTCTTCACGTCCACCGGCTTCGGGTAGGCGCTGGTGTGGCAGAAGCTCTGCATCACCAGGTCGGCGCTGAAGCCCAGGCAGGCCAGGTCTTTCAGTTCGTCGCGCGTCATCGGACCGGTGGTGTCCTGGCTGCCGACGGTGGTCATCTTGGGTTCGCAATAGGTGCCGGGGCGCACGCCCTGCTGATTTCCATCAATCACTGGCAAACCGACCGCACGGCCCACCATCTTCTGCGCCACCGTGAAGCCGGCCTTCGTGGCGGCCACAGGCGCAGGCAGGCGGAAGGCCGTGCTGGCGGGCAGGCCCAGGAAGTCGCGCGCCTTGGCCGTCAGGCTGCGACCGATGATGAGGTTGATGCGGCCGCCGGCACGCACCTCGTCAAACAGCACTTCGCTGCGCAACTGGAAGGTCTTCACCACCGTGCCGTTCTTCAGGATCTTGCCGTCGTAGGGCAGCACGTCGAGCACGTCGCCCATCTCCAGGCCAGAGACATCCACTTCGATCGGCAGCGCCCCCGAATCTTCCTGCGTGTTGAAGAAGATCGGCGCGATCTTGCCGCCCAAGGTGACACCGCCGAAGCGCTTGTTGGGCACGAAGGGGATGTCCTGGCCGAAGCCCCAGACGATGCTGTTGGTGGCGCTCTTGCGTGAAGAGCCGGTGCCGACCACGTCGCCCACATAGGCCACCAGATGACCCTTGTTCTTGAGGTCTTCGATGAACTGCATGGGCCCGCGCTTGCCGTCTTCTTCGGGCTTGAAGGCCGCACCGTCGCGCGTGTTCTTCAGCATCGCCAGGTAGTGCAGCGGGATGTCGGGGCGGCTCCAGGCGTCGGGCGCGGGGCTCAGGTCGTCGGTGTTGGTTTCACCGGGCACCTTGAAGACGCTGACGGTAATGGTCTTCGGCACTTCCGGGCGGCTGGTGAACCACTCGGCGGCGGCCCAGCTTTGCATCACGTCTTGGGCGCTGGTGTTGCCTGCGCGTGCCTTCTCGGCCAGGTCGTGGAAGAAGTCGAACATCAGCAGCGTCTTCTTCAGGCCCGCCGCAGCGACGGCCGCGACGCTGGCGTCGTCCAGCATGTCGATCAGCGGCTTGACGTTGTAGCCGCCCACCATGGTGCCCAGCAGCTCAGTCGCCTTGGCCTTGCTGACCAGGGCCACCGTGATGTCGCCATGCGCCACGGCGGCCAGGAAGCTGGCCTTGACCTTGGCCGCGTCATCCACGCCCGGTGGCACGCGGTGGGTCAGCAGGTCGAGCAGGAAGGCTTCTTCGCCTGCCGCGTCATTGCCAGATGCGGCTTTGATGAGCTCAACCAGCGCGGCGGTTTGCTTGGCGTCCAGCGGCAGCGGCGGGATGCCAAGCGCGGCGCGCTCGGCAGTGTGTTGGTGGTAGGCTTGCAGCATGGTGTGGGGTTCCGGATGAAGGGTGTTGATGGGGTGTTGAAGGGGTTTTGAAGGGGTGTTGAACACGGTCTCAGACCTTGGGCACGATGACCTTGAGGCCCTTGAAATAGTCTCGGAAAAAGCCGGCGTCGCGGGTGATGAGCGTGCCGCATTGCATGAGCGCGTGGGCACCGATGAGGAAGTCGGCCACCACGCGGTCGCGGCGGCCGCCTCGGTCGCGAAAGCGTCGTTGCATGTGGCCGGCGCGCACGGCAGCCACCTCTGACGTGGCCAGGTAGCGCAAGCCCATCAACGCCAGCTTGTCCATGGCCGTGTCGCGGGTGTCCAGCATGGTCTGCACTTCGGCCACCACGGCATCACAGACCACCACTTCGCCCATTTCAAGCGCCAGGCCGAGGCTGGCTTCTGAGGCGTCGGCAAAGTGCGGGTCGCCGCCCAGCAAGTCCAGCAGCACCGAAGAATCGACGGCAATCACGCGGGCTCGTCTTCAGGCGCCGGGTAGGGGTCGCCCGGGGCGCGGCCCCGCAGCGCGCGCATGGCGTCGTCGGTGGACTTGAAGCCTTCAGCCAGCTTGTAGCTGCCGCGCAGGCGCCGCAGCGCGTCGTTCACGTCCTTGCGCAGCACGATGCGGCCGTCGATCAGTTCGACCTTGAGCTTGCTGCCTTTGCTCAAGCCCAGCGCGTCGCGCACGGCCTTGGGCAAGGTGATCTGGCCTCTTTCAGCGACAGTGGCTTCCATGGCGGTTCATGACAAAATTGGTATGCACGAATCATACATACTTGATCGTGCAGATTCAAGCGCCGACCCTCACGACACCGTGGCCAGCGGCAGGTTCAGCAGCAGGTTCTGCGGCTTCAGGCGCAGGTGGCCTTCGCGGGTGCTCATCAGGCCCAGATAGACCGGCTTGCCGGCCACGTCGCGCCGCATCTCGGCGGGGTTGTTGAAGGTCAGTTTGAAGAGGCTGATGAGCCGGCTGCGGCGCTCGTCGTCCACCGCGTGGCCTTCATACAGGTCGTTCAGCAGCGCGCTGGCTTCGGCGTCCAGGCCGATGTGCCAGCGCCACTGCGGGTCGTCGATGCGGTGCACCGGTTCGACGCTCACCGCCACGCCCAGCAACTGCTGCACCCAGCCTTGCAGCAATTGAGCCAGAGGCTTCAGGCCCGAGCGCGCGTTGACCATGGTGAATTGCACACCGTGGCCGACGTCGGTCTTGAGCTGCTGCGTCAGGTCCAGCAGCAAGGTGCTGCGGAAATCGGCTCTGGTGGCCTCAGCCCAGTAGCGGCTTGCGTTGTCGGGGCCCAGCACCGCCAGGTCCTGGCCGGTGGTGGGAATCTTCGCCTGCGCCAGCAGCCGGCCAATCTCGCCAAGGCCCTGCGTTTGCGACTGTTCAGCCAGAGTGGCGCTGTCGGCGGCCAGCACGCGGCCCTGCTCAAAAGTGATGCGCTGCGGGCGGAAGAAGAGTTCGGCCGTGCGCGCGGTCATCGCGTCGGCCTCAGCACCTATCAACTGCTGAACGATGGCCTGGGTCACGATGTCCACAAACAGCGGCGGCACCGTCACCGGCCCGGCGCGGAACAGCGCCGTGTACCAGGCCTGCAGCGAACCCAGCGCCTGCACGCTGTCGCGCAGACCCGTGAAGTGGCGGTAGTTGGCGGCCACGTCCGCGTCGGCGATGGCATCAAGCCGCGCAGCCGCCACCGGCTGCAGTGGCGCGTCTTGCAGCGCGCGGTGCAGACGGATTTCTGCGCGGCAGGACTCGGCCACCAAAGCCAGTTCGGGCCTCGCCAGCCAGTGGCGCCAGTAAGCCTCGGTGGGCTGCAGCCAGCCGCTGCCGTCCACGTTCAGCAAAGTGCACCCGCTGCCGGGCCAGAGGTCTTGCACCCAGGTGTCCATGCCAGGATTGTGCAGGCCCTGGACGCCCCCGATTCGGCACGGCCGGGCCTCAGAGGTCGAGCGGCAATCCCAGGCACCCGCCGTATCATTTGCTACACCCGATTTGCCACCCTTCGATCTGCGAGCACCCCGTGCCAGAAGTCCTGCCCGAAGACCGCACCACGCCGCAGCGCCGCCCCAGCGCAAGGTCAGACCCGAGCCTGGAGCGGGACCGCGCAGAACTGCGGCCCTTGCTGGCCGCCGACCGCGACGCCACCATCGTGCTGCCCAAGGGCCGGCGCAGCGGCGCACCGTTGCAGGCGGCCCCATCTGCACTGGGCATGGCGCTGAAAACCGGCGCCACGATGCACGAATACCGCATCGACGGCGTGCTGGGCGAAGGCGGCTTCGGCATCACCTACCTGGCGACGGACGTGCACCTGAACGCCAACGTGGCGATCAAGGAATACCTGCCGCAGGACATCGTCTTCCGCGCCGCTGACGGCACGGTGTCGCCGATGGCCAGCGAACACCTGGCGCGCTACCAGCAGGGGCTGGAAAGCTTTCTGGTGGAGGCGCGCACGCTGGCGTCCTTTCGCCACCGCGCCATCGTTCGCGTGGCGCGTTTCTTTGAAGCCAACCACACCGCCTACATGGTGCTGGAAGTCGAAAAAGGCGAACCACTGAAGACCTGGTGGCCGCAGCACAAACCGGTGCCCGAAAAGACGCTGGTCGAACTGCTGCTGCCGCTGCTGGACGGCCTGGCCGCCGTGCACAAGGCCGGCTTCCTGCACCGCGACATCAAGCCCGACAACATCCAGGTCCGCGCCAGCGACGGCAGCCTGGTGCTGCTGGACTTTGGCAGCGCCGCTCAGACGGCCGCCGTGGCTCCGCATGGCCTGGTGGTGGTGACCCCGGGCTACGCGCCGCTGGAACAGTACGGGCTGGGCGAACAAGGGCCGTGGACCGACCTGTACGCGTTGGGCGCCACGCTGCACTGGGCCGTGGCCGGCAAGAAACCGCCCGACGCCGAAACCCGCAAGGCCGACCCCAAGGCCTACACCCGCGCCGTCGAAGCCGGCCGCGACGTCTACGGCGACGCCTTTCTGCGCGCCATCGACTGGGCGCTGCACACCGACCCCACCAAGCGCCCACGCTCGGTGGCCGAATTTCAGCGCGCGCTGTGTGCCGACCACCCTGCCAGCCTGGAACGCTTTGAAGCCGCGCGCCGCCGCGCGGAACTGCGCCAGACCACGCAGGACAGCGCCGACGAATCCGCCAGCGCCGAACGCCGCGCACCCGCGCGTCCGCGCTGGATGAGCCTGCTGTTGCCGCGCGACTGGCGCCTGGCCTTCAAGCTGGCGCTGGCGATGCTGCTGGCCGCTGTGCTGCCCATGGTGCTGGTGGCGTGGGGCACCCTGCGCGGCAGCGTCACCGCAGTCGTGGACGCCGAATCCCGCTACCTGCAGCAAGTGGCCACGCAGGCCGCCGCCGACGTGGCCGGCTTTGTCACCGAAAGCCGCCGCCTGACCCACGCCCTGGCCACCGACCCGGCCTTTGCCGCCTACCTGCAAAAGCCCACCGAACCCGCACGCGCCGCGCTGCGCGACAGACTGCAGCGCCTTGCCCAAGCTGGGGCCGGGGTGCAAGCCGGCATGCTGCTGGACGCGGCCGGCACGGCGCAGGTCAGCAGCGAAGCATCGGCCCAGGGCAGCAGCCACACGCTGCGCCCCTACTTCACGGTGGCGCAAAGTGGCAGGCCCTACACCAGCGGCCTCGTGGCTGGCAGCACGGCCAGCACCACCAGCACCAGCACCACCAGCACCACCACCAGCAACAGCAGCGACAGCAGCACCGGCATTACCAGCAGCCCGAGCAGCCTGTTCAGTGCCGAAGCGGTGCGCGGCGACAACGGCGCGGTGCTGGGCGTGCTGGCGCTGCGCCTGTCGGGCGACGCCGTGGGCGCCATCCTGCAGCGGGCCCAGCGCACTGGCCTGACGCCCTTCATGGTCGACGGCGACGGCGTGCTGGTGCAGCACCCGCATGCCGACTTGCGCTACCGCAGCCTGATGCCGCTGCCGGCCGCCAAGCAAGCCGAAATCCGCGCCGACCAGCGCTTCAGGCGTGACGAGATCACAAGCGTCGGTGAAGCACCGCTGGCGCGTGCGCTGCTGGCCGCGCAGGCCCCGGGCAGCCTGGCTTACGACTCTGCCGTCAGCGGCAGCGCGGCACTGGCCGGCTACGCCCCCGTGGCCGGCCACGACTGGGTGGTGGCGGTGTCCGTTGCGCGCAGCGACGTGCAGGCACCCCTGACGCGGCTGCACGCTGAGCTGCTGGCCGGCGCGCTCGGGGTGGCCGCGCTGATGACGGGCGTGGCCTGGCTGCTGGCGCGGCGCATCACAAAACCGGTGCGCGCCGTCACCCATGCGTTGCAGGAACTGCAGAGTGGCGACTTTGAAGACGCGCGCGTCAAGACCGAACGCAGCGACGAAATCGGCCAGTTGGCGCGCGCTTTCAATGCCCTCAGCGACAGCTTGCGCCAGCGCGAACGGCACACGCACTGAGACGCTGAAGACCGGGGTTGTTGCCGCCTTGCCTGCGCAGACGCCCGCACGACGCATTGCATGACCGACTCCACGACGCACTACACGCTCTTCGACACTGCCTTTGGCCGCTGCGCGATGGCGTGGCACGCGCACGGCCTGACCGCAGTGCGCCTGCCTGACCACAGCGACGCGCTGACGCGCGCCAACCTGCTGGCGCGCCAACCCGGTGCGGTGCAATGCGACGCGGATTCGGCAGGCGCCCCATTCGCTGCGGCGCTGCCCGACTTTGTGGCCACGGCCCTGCGGGCCATCCGCAACCACCTGGCTGGACAGCCGCACGATCTGCGGGATCTGCCGCTCGACTTCAGCGGCATCAGCCCTTTTCAACACCGCGTCTACCTCGCTGCGCGTGCGCTCGGCCCGGGCCAGACCTGCACCTACGGCGAGCTGGCGCACGCCCTGGGCGAACCCGCAGCGCTGCGGGCGGTGGCGCAGGCCCTGGGACACAACCCGTGGCCGCTGGTGATTCCATGCCACCGCGTGCTGGCGGCAGGCGGCCGGCTGGGTGGCTTTTCAGCGCCGGGCGGCAGCGAGACCAAACGCCGTCTGCTGGTGCTGGAGATGGGCATGTTCCGCCGTGAAGGCGAGCTCTTCTAGCCCGCCGACGGCGGCCACAGAGCCTGCATCGCGGCCGTGAAACCGGGCGCCGGGGCGTTGGCAGCATCGACCCAACGCCCGGCCACCATCACCTTGGCAAATGGCCGCTCAGGTGCGGCGAAAACCAGGCCGTCCAGCAGGTGTGATGGCGGCAGCCCGCACAGCGCCGACTGGGCCACGTCCAGCACCAGCAGGTCGGCGCGCGCGCCTACCACCAAGCCCCACTGTGCAAAGCCGGCCGCCGCTGCACCGCCCATGCGCATGCGCTCGAAAAGCCGCGCGGCCGTGGATGGCTCAGCACGCGGCTCAGCACCCGGCTCACAGCTCGAGCCCGAGCCCGAGCCCAAGCCAAAGGCAGCGGCCACGTTGCGTTGCCGCAGCAGCAGCCGCTGGCCGTATTCCAGCCAGCGCAACTCTTCCGGCCAGCTGCGGCTGACCTGGCTGTCAGACCCCAGCGACAACGGCACGCCGGCCGTCAGCCAGCGCGGCAGGTCGGCCAGGCCGTCGCCCAGGTTGGCTTCGGTACCGGGGCACAGCACCACGCCGGCACCGGTGGCAGCCACCGCGTCGATCTCTTCAGGCGTCGCATGCGTGGCGTGCACCAGCTGCCAGCGTGCGTCCAGCGGCAGTTCACGTGCCAGCCATTCGATGGGGCGGGCGCCGGTGGCCGCCAGGCAGTCACTCACTTCACCCGTTTGCTCGGCGATGTGGATGTGGATCGGGCCCGGGTCGCCTTGCAGTTGCTGCGCGAGGCTGCGAATGGATTCCGCCGCCGCCGCCCGCAGCGAATGGATGGCCACACCGGCGTTCACATTCGGCAGATTCCAGCTCCGGACGGCGTCGCGCAGACGCAGCACCCGCGCCACGTCGGTGGCAAAGCGGCGCTGGTCTTCACGCAGCGCCGGCTGGGTGAAGCCGGCGCGTTCGTACAGCACCGGCAGCAGCGTGAGGCCAATCCCGGTGGCTTGCGCGGCGGCAGCCAGAGCGCGGCTCGTGGCCGCTTCATCCGCGTAAGGCTGGCCGTCTTCAGCATGGTGCAGATAGTGGAATTCGCAGACCTGCGTGTAGCCGCCGGCCAGCAGTTCGGTGCAGAGCTGCGTCGCCACCGTCTGCAACTGCACGGGCGTGATGCGCAGCGCCACGCGGTACATGCGGTCGCGCCAGCTCCAGAAGTCGTCGTGCGCACTGTCGCGGCGTTCGGCCAAGCCGACGAAGGCGCGCTGGAAAGCGTGGCTGTGGGCATTTACAAGGCTTGGCAGCACGGGGCCGGGCAGCAGCTGAGCTTGGGGGGAAGGCGGGGTGTCGGGGCTGATCTGCGCCCAGCGACCCTGCGCGTCCACACGCAGCAGGACAGCGTTGGCCCAAGCCCCATTGACCCAAGCGCGTGGCGCCCAAAACGCGGGCTCGGCACTCATGCAGATGGCTTCCAGTCCAACATCACTTGCACCAGCGCCCGCAGCAGCGGCGTCACGCGCGCTGCGCGCTGCGCGTGCCAGCGGTGGGGCTTGGACTCCGTCATGTAGGCACGCCAGCACATCTCAAGCTGCACGGTGTGGATGCCTTGCTCGGGCTGGCCGAAATGACGCGTGATGTGGCCGCCCTTGAAGCGGCCGTCGATGATGTGGCTGAAGTCAGCCTGCGCCGCGAGCACGCCGGCCAGCGCGTCGCGCAACGTGGGCGCGCAGCTGCTGCCGTCCACCGTGCCCAGGTTCATGTGCGGCAGCGTGCCGTCAAAAAGCCACGGCAGTTCGCTCTTGATGCTGTGGGCGTCAAACAGCACCGCGTGGCCGTGGGCGCTGTGCAGGCGCAACACTTCGGCCTGCAACGCGTCGTGGTACGGCCGCCAGTGGCTGGCGACACGGCTCTGGATCTCGACCTCAATGGGCGCCTGGTCTTCGCGGTAGATGGCCTCGCCCGTGAAGTGCCGCGTGGGGCAAAGTTCGGTGTTGTTCTGCCCGGCGTACATTGGCGTGTTTTCGCTGGGGCGGTTCAGGTCGATGAAGTAGCGGCTGTGCGTGGGCACGATCAGCGTCGCGCCCATCTCGCCGGCAAAGGCGTAGAGCCGGTCCAGAAACCAGTCGGTGTCCTCGACTTCCAGCGCGCGCGCCGTGTAGCGCGCCTGCTGGTCGGGCGGAATCCGCGTGCCGACGTGCGGGAAGCTGATGAGCAGCGGCGAACCGCCGCGATGCAGGTTGAAGACCGGGTGCGTGCCCGAGTGCGTGCCCGGTTGCTTTCCTGAGTGCGTGCCTGAGTGCGTGCTTAAGTGCGTGCGGCTGCTGGCAGTCATGCGCGTGTCCTTTCCACACCGCCGCAAACGACGCGGCGGCACGGGTTGTGGCCGAAGCGGTAGGCCATCTCGCGCGGGTGCTCGGCGTCCCAGACCACGAAGTCGGCGCGTTGGCCTGCGGCCAGCGTGCCACGGTCTGGCAGGCCGAGTGCCAACGCTGCATGGGCGGTGACACCGCGCCAGGCTTCTTCAGGCGTCAGGCGGAACAGGGTGCAGGCCATGTTGATCATCAGCAGCAGGCTCAAGACCGGCGACGAGCCGGGGTTGTGGTCGGTGGCAATGGCGATGGGCACGCCAGCCACGCGCAACGCCTGCACCGGCGGCAACTTCGTTTCGCGCAGGAAGTAGTAGGCGCCGGGCAGCAGCATCGCCACCGTGCCGGCCGCGCGCATGGCGTGGATGCCGGTGGCAGACAGGTGTTCAAGGTGGTCGCAACTCAGCGCGCCGAACCGCGCTGCCAACGCCGCGCCGCCCTGGTCGCTAAGCTGTTCGGCATGCAGCTTCACCGGCAGGCCGAGTTGTCGCGCGGCTTTGAAGATGCGCTCGGTCTGCGCGGGCGTGAAGCCGATGGTGTCGCAGAAGGCATCGACCGCATCGACCAGGCCTGCTGCATGTTGCTCAACCAGCCAGCCGCAGGCCGCGTCGATGTAGTCGTCAGCGCGGCCCGCGTATTCCAGCGGCAGCGTGTGGGCGGCCAGCGACGTGGTGCGCACGGTCAGCGGCAGCTCGGCGCCAATGCGCCGCGCCACCGCCAGGCAACGCGCTTCGTGCGCGGCGCTCAGGCCGTAGCCGGACTTGATCTCGAGCGTGGTCACGCCTTCCTGCATCAGCGTGCGGGCGCGTGCTGCGGCGCTGCTGAAAAGCGCGTCGTCGCTGGCCGCGCGGGTGGCCGCCACGGTGGACCGGATGCCGCCGCCGGCGCGCGCGATGTCTTCGTAGCTGGCACCTTGCAGCCGCTGTTCAAATTCGGCAGCGCGGTCGCCGCCGTAGACGAGGTGGGTGTGGGCGTCGATGAGGCCGGGTGTGACGAGCGCACCGTGCAGGTCGTGTTCGGTCTGCGCGCTGGCGTCCTGTGGTGCGTTGACATCGGGCCCGGCCCAGACGATGCGCTCGCCTTCGGTCAACAGCGCGCCGTCTTCAACCCAGCCCCATGGCGAGCCGCTGGTCATGGTGGCCAGCCGCGCGTGGCGCCACAGGGTGCGTACGAGTTTCATGGTGCCTTGGGTTTGAACTGCAGCCAACACGCGCGGATGTGCGTGTCGCCGGGTTTCAAGCGCCAGCGCTGCTGGCTGGCGCCGTCGCACCAGGCCAGGGTGCCGGCGGGCAGCGTGGCTGCGTCGCTGTCGTCGATGTGCAGCGTGGCTGCGTCTGCGGTGTAGACCGCGCGCAGCCGCGCCGTGCTGACCCACTCTTCACCACGGTGCGCCAGCAGCATCGCGCCGCGACCGGCATCGCTGCGCACCATCAGGTTCAGGTCTTGAGTCGGGCCGTCCAGCAAGTCGCAGCCGGGTGTTGCAGCACCTTCAAAACGCACCGGCTCGCTGCCCGCCCCGAGCATCAGCCGGCGGTTCGCGAAGCGCAGCACCACGCCTTCGCCTTGCAACACTGCAAACCAGCGCTCGACGCCAGGGTAGGCGCTGAAGGGGCCACTGCGATCGATGCGCGCCACGCTGATGCGCAGTTGCCAATCCGAAGCCGCAGCTTCAGCGGGCCAGGCCAGCAATTCCTGCGTGACACCCCCGCCATTGCGCCAGGGCTGTGCCGCCACATCGGAAAGCGACACCGTGTGGATCAAGCGCCCTCCCCCACCAGCAGCGGGAACAGCGGGTGGTCGAGCGGCGCACCTGCGGGCAGGCTGTCGGCCAGGCCTGCAAAGTCGGGCGACGTCTTCCAGGCCCGCGGTGCGTGGTGCATGTCGTCGCCCAGGAAACGCAGCGAGAACACGCGCCGGCGCTGGTCGCCATCGACACCGTTTGAGGCGTGCAGAGCCAGCATGTGGAAGCACACCACATCACCCGGCTCCAGCGCCCAACCGATGGGCGGTTGCTGGCCGCGCGTGGCTTCCACATCGGGCAAGTCCGCCAGACTGCCCTCGGGGAACCACTTGGCTTGAGCGTCCATGAAGGTGCGCGGCATGAGCCAGGGCCCGCGGTGTGAACCGGCCACAAATTCCAGCGTGGAGTGGCGGCGCACAGGGTCCACCGGGACCCAGAAGCTGGCGTTCTGCTGGCCCGCCACGTTGTAGTAGGGCTGGTCCTGATGCCAGGGCGTGGGCGTGCGCGTGCCGGGCTCCTTGGTCAGCATGTGGTCGTGGTACAGGCGCACGCCGCGGCTGCGCATCAGCAGCGCGGCGGCTTCGGCCAGCGGTGAATTGAAGATGAAGCTGCGGTAGTCGGCGTTGTGCTGCCAGTTGCAGAAGTCCTCGATGAAAAAACCGGGGTCGCCGGGCCGGCTGGCGACGATGGCGCGTGGGCTGGGATGCGCCAGGTTCAGGTCGATGCCGCGCCGCAGGGTGGCCACTTCATCGGCAGACAGCAACTGGCGCAGGCAGACCGCACCATCGCGTTCAAAGGCGGCCACCTGCTCCGGTGTGGCCACTGCACACGCTCGCGCTTGCAACAGCGTATTCATGGCTGAAACTCCCCGTGCAGCGCGTACCGTGTGCCCGGGTGCACCAGCCGCGCGATGGTGATGGGCCTTTCACGGGCAAAGGTGCGGCGCACGACAATCAGGCAGGCGGTGTCCTCATTCACGCCCAGCAATTGCGCTTCCTGCCGCGTGGGGCGCGCGGCTTCGATGGAGTACTGCGCGCGCCACAGCGCCGTGGTTTCGAAGAGCACATGCGTGGGCGTCGTCTGCGTGAAGTCGGCCTGCAGGTAGGCGGGCGCGGCGGCGGGGTTGACGTAGCGGTCTTCACACTGCAGCGGCACGCCGTTTTCAAGGTGCACGATGAGGGTGTGGAAGACGGTGCCGCCCGCCGCCACGCCCAGTTGCGCTGCCAGTGCGGCG
>JANMKK010000176.1:0-20174 GCA_031372005.1 Rubrivivax sp. | reverse complement strand
CATGGTCTATTCGCCGCTGGATGCGCTGGACCTGGCCGCTGCGAATCCCGACAAACGTGTCGTCTTCTTCGCGCTCGGCTTCGAGACCACGATGCCTTCGACCGCGTTGACGGTGCTGGAGGCCGAGCGACGCGGCATCCGCAACTTCTCGCTCTTCTGCAACCACATCACGATCGTGCCGACGATCAAGGCGATCCTGGATTCACCGGGCATGGGCATCGACGGCTTCATCGGGCCAGGGCATGTGGCGGTGGTGATCGGCAGTGCACCTTTCGAATTCATCGCGCGGCAATACAAACGCCCGCTTGTGATTGCAGGCTTCGAGCCCACCGACATTTTGCAAAGCCTGCTGATGGTGCTGCGGCAGCTGGAGGCCGGCACGGCAGAGATCGAAAACCAGTACGCGCGGCTGGTGGACCCGCGTGGCAATGCGGTGGCACTGCAGGCCATCACGAAGGTCTTTGAACTGCGTGAATTTTTCGAGTGGCGTGGCCTGGGCTCGATTGACCATTCCGGCATCCGCATGCGCGCCGAGTACGCGGCCTACGACGCAGAACGCCTCTTCAGCGTGCCCGGCGCACGCATTGCCGACCCCAAAAGCTGCCAGTGCGGTGAGGTCCTGAAGGGCGCGATCAAACCGCCGCAGTGCAAGGTCTTCGGCAGCGCCTGCACGCCACAGACGCCGCTGGGCGCGTTGATGGTCAGCAGCGAAGGCGCGTGTGCGGCGTACCACCAGTTTGCGCGGCGCGAACCCTTGACCGCGGTGATCCCCTTGCACCCGGCCGAGGCTGCTGCATGACGGCCACCAAGCCCTGGGGCAGCGGCCAGCGCATCTCGCTGGCGCACGGTGCGGGTGGGCGCGCGATGCGTGAACTGATCACGGGCCTGATTGCGCCGACCTTCGACAACGGCTGGCTTGCACCGCTGGAAGACCAGGCGCGCTTCGGGCCTGAACAGATGCCGGCCGGTGCATCGCTGGCCTTCACGACCGACAGCTACGTTGTGTCGCCACTCGCTTTCCCGGGCGGCGACATCGGCACGCTGGCGGTGTGCGGCACCGTCAACGATCTGGCGGTGGGCGGCGCGGTGCCGCGGTGGTTGAGCTGCGGACTGATCATCGAAGAAGGCCTTGCCATCGACACCCTGCGCAGCGTGCTGCAGAGCATGGCGCGCTGCGCCCGCGAGGCGGAAGTGGCCATCGTCACCGGCGACACCAAGGTGGTGGAACGTGGCGCGGCCGATGGCCTCTTCATCAACACCGCCGGCATCGGTTTCATCCCGGCCACGCGAAGCACGGGCGCACGCGAAGTGCGCGCCGGCGACCGGTTGCTCATCAACGGCACGCTCGGCGACCACGGCATTGCGGTGCTGGCGGCGCGCAACCAGCTGGCGCTGCAGATTCCGGTGCAAAGCGATTGCGCGTCGCTCAACGGGCTGGTGGCGGCCATGTTCGCGGCCGCGCCCAAGCTGCACTGGCTGCGCGACTGCACGCGCGGCGGACTGGCCACGGTGGCGAACGAGTTTGCGTCGGAAGCGCGCTGCCAGATTCGCATCGATGAAGCCGCCCTGCCTTCGCTGGACGCCGTGCGGGGTGCTTGCGAAATCCTGGGCCTGGACCCGCTGTATCTGGCCAACGAGGGCAAGCTCGCGGCGCTGGTGGCACGCGAAGATGCAGCCGCCGTGCTGGCCGCCATGCGTGCACATCCACTCGGCCGCCGCGCAGCCGATGTGGGCGAAGTGCTGGCCAACGGCCACCCAGGCCTCGTCACGCTGCGGTCGGTCTTTGGTGGCGAACGTGTCGTCGATCTGCTGCAGGGCGAGCAGTTGCCCCGCATCTGCTGAAGCGCATTGACGGAACCCCGTGCCATGCACGAACTGGGCATCACCCGCAACCTGGTGGCGATCGTCAGCGACGCGGCACAAGGCCGGCGCGTCAACAAGGTGTGGCTCGAAATCGGCGCGCGCAGTGCGCTGATGCCCGACGCGGTGCGCTTCTGCTTCGACGTCGTGAGCAAGGGCACCGTGCTCGAAGGTGCCACCCTGGAGATCATCGCGCTGCCGGGCACTGAACTGAACATCAAGGCGATGGAGGTCGAATCATGTGCGTGACTTGCGGCTGTGGCGACACAGCGAACCTGCGCATCGAAGGCGAGCACGGCACGCATGAACATCTGCTGGCGGATGGCTCGCGCGTGAAGCACCACGATCACGATCACGATCACGGCCACAGTCACGGTCACACGCATTCCCATGCTGCCCACCGCAGGGACGCACCGGTCGAGCTGGTGGCGCTGGAGACGGCGTTGCTGGGCAAGAACCAGCAGGTGGCAGACCGCAACCGCAGCGCCTTCGTCAGCGCTGGCATCGTCGCGCTGAACCTGATGTCCAGCCCCGGCTCGGGCAAGACCACGCTGCTGGTGCGCACGCTGTGGGATCTGGCGGGCGAATTGCCGATGTCCGTGGTGGAAGGCGACCAGGAGACCCGCTTCGACGCCGACCGCATCCGCGCCACCGGCGCCGCGGCGGTGCAGATCAACACCGGCGCAGGCTGCCACCTGGAAGCCGACATGCTGGAGCGTGCGGTCAAGGTGCTGGCACCCGGCCGGGGCAGCGTGCTGTTCATTGAAAACGTCGGCAACCTCGTCTGCCCAGCGCTCTTTGACCTGGGCGAACAGGCGCGTGTGGTCGTGCTGTCGGTGACCGAGGGCGACGACAAGCCGCTGAAGTACCCGCACATGTTCCGCAGCGCGCAGCTCATGGTCACCACCAAGATGGACCTTGCGCCGCATGTGCAGTTCGACGTCGATGCCGCAGAACGCCATGCGCGCAGCGTCAACCCCTTGATCACCTGCCTGCGGGTGTCGGCCTCCAGCGGCGAGGGTTTGAGCGACTGGTACGGTTGGCTGCGTGCATTCGTCAGGTTGGCGGCTTTGCAATGAGCCTGTCGATGGTCCTGGGCCTGGGCATTCTGCTGGGCATGCAGCACGCCACGGAGGCTGACCACCTGGCGGCGGTGGCCACGCTGGTGGGACGCGAACGGTCTTTGCGCGGTGGCCTTCGCCATGGCGTGGCCTGGGGCCTGGGGCACACGCTGACGCTGCTGCTGGTGGCCGGCGGTGTCGGCCTGGCGGGGTGGGTGATCTCACCCGAACTCGCAGCCCGGCTGGAACAAGGCGTGGGCGTGATGCTCATGCTGCTGGGTCTGAGCCTGGTCTGGCGCTTGTGGCGCGAAGCCTCAGCCGTGCACGGGGAGCTGGCTGTCGGGCAGCGCGCAGCGCCAGTGGTGGTGCCAGCCCGCAGCCTCTGCGTGGGCATGGTGCATGGCCTGGCCGGCTCAGCGGCGCTGGCTTTGCTGGTGAGCCAAACCCTGCCTTCGGCTGGTGGGCAACTGGTTTACATCGCGCTCTTCGGCGCTGGCTCCATCGTTGGCATGGCCACGCTGTCGTTGGCCTTCGCGGTGTCGATGAATTTCACGGCGCAGCGCCTGTCTGGGTTGCATCAGCTGCTGAACGCGGCCTTCGCGGGCTTCTCGGTGCTGCTGGGTCTTCGCCTGCTGTGGGGCGCTGCATGAACGCATCGCGGGTGCGGTCGCCGGTACCGCAACTGCGCGCGCCACCGGGTGCGGCAGCGCCGCGGCGGGTCTGGCGCGTCACACTCGTCGGTGAACGCTTGCAGGCCGACAAGGCGTTGCGCAAACACCTGGACTCCGAATACGAGGTGCTGGCCTACAACCGTGCCCGCGAGGCGCTGGCGTCGATGGACGTTGCGCACGACAAGGCCGATGTGGTGGCCGTCGAACAGACACTCTTCGACGGCCGCGGTGTCGAATTCCTGCGTGAATTGCGTGTCCACCACCCCGACACCGTGCGCGTGCTGATACTGGACAGCGCCGACCCCGACGTGGTGCAGCAGGCCGTCAACGACGCGGCCGTCTATCAGGTGGTGATCGCGCCGTGGCAGCCCGAGTCGCTGCACTTGCTGGTGCGCCGCGCGCTGGAATCGCGGGAGCTGGCGCGCATCCACCGCTACCTGTCGCGCGAACTGAAGTTTGCTGACAGCGTGGTCAACCGCCAGAACGAGACCATGCGCAATGTGCTGCAGGAGGTTTATTCCTTTGACCGCATGGTGTTCGTCAGCAACGCCATGGCCGAGATATGCAACCTGGCGCGCAAGGCCGCGGCCACGGACTTGCCGGTGCTGATCGAAGGCGAAACCGGCACCGGCAAGGAACTGATGGCACGCGCCATTCACCTCTTCAGCCAGCGCCACAAGCTGCTGTTCATGGCCGAGAACTGCGGCGCCATCCACGACGACCTGCTGCAAAGCGAACTCTTTGGCCATCGCCGCGGCGCCTTCACGGGCGCCACAACGGACCGGCTGGGCTTGTTCCAGGCCGCCGATGGCGGCACCGTGTTCCTGGACGAAATCTCCGAGATCTCGCCCACCATGCAGGTCAGCCTGCTGCGCTTTTTGCAAGAAGGCGAAGTGCGACCGCTGGGCTCGGACCAGACGCGGCACTGCAACGTGCGCATCATCGCGGCCTGCAACCGGCCTTTGCGCCAACTGGTTGCCGAAGGCAAGTTTCGGCAGGACCTGTACTACCGGCTGCGCGGCTTTGAGTTGCGCATCCCCCCGTTGCGCGAGCGACCCGAGGACATCCCGCCGCTCATCTCCCACATGCTGGCCAAGTACGCGGGCACGGTGTCGCGCCGCGTCGCCGGTGTCACGCCGGACGCGATGGCGCGGCTGACGGCCTATGACTTTCCGGGCAATGTGCGTGAACTGGAGATCGAGGTCCGCCGCTTCGTGGCGTTGGCCGAAGACGGTGAATTCATCACCGTGCGCCACTTGCCGCCGGAAATCGCCAAGCTGGTGCCGCCAGTGGCCCGCGGGCAGGGCGCCAGTGACGGACTGCCTGGCACCACCTTGAAAGAGAAGGTCGAGGCCCTGGAAGAAAAACTCGTGCGCGACATGCTGGACCGCTGCGCCTGGAACCACAGCCGCTCGGCGCGTGAACTGGGCCTGTCGCGCGTGGGCCTGGCCAACAAGATCAAGCGCTATGGCATCGAGCGGGCGGGCCTGGTGGGCTGAAAAGCCCGGGCCGCGCGCACGTGTTCCGCACATCGACTGCAACCAGCGGTAAGGCACCCAGCGGCCTTGCACCCACCGCCTAAGCTGTGCATCCGCAGCGCTGACGGCCTTGCTGCGCGTGCGCGGGGGCTCTTGCAAAGCCGATCCGAGCACTACATCACGTTGCATGCGAGTGGACCGGACGCAGTACCTTGAGTGCCCGCACAGACAAGACTCGTCCATTCGAATGTTCGGTCGATCGCAAGAAATTGTTTTCCCGTCTTACGGCAGGCAGCCCACGCGCTGGCGTTCGTTCTGGAACATGCCGCGTTGGATGTTGCTGCTGCTGACTGGCCTCGCTGGCGGCGCCGCAGCCGTCATCACGGTCCAGGAACGCTACCTGCCACCGCGCCTGTCGGCTGGCGAATCGGCGCAATTGCGCAGCGCCTTTGACCAGACCGATGCCGAGCGGCTGCGCTTGAAAACTGCGCTGACCGATGCCAGCACGCGGCTGGCGACCCTGCGCGCCGAGCGCGCGCAAATGGCCGAAGACCGGGCTGTGCAGTCCGCCGCGACAGCGCGCTTGCGCGAGGATCTGCTTGCAGTGGTGATGTCACTGCCACCCGACCCGCGCGGCGGCGCCGTCGCGGTGCGTGCCGCGCGCTTCACGGTCAAGGGCGGCCAACTGGACTACAGCCTTGTGCTGACGCGCGAGCGTGCGGTGGGCAAGCCGATGCCCGGCACGCTGCAGTTGCTGGTGGCCGGTGAATCCGAACGGGGTACGCCGTCGGTGGTCACACCTGAGGCTATTCCCTTGGCGCTGGGCGGCCAGGATGTCGTGCGCGGCAGCGTGCCGCTGCCGGCGGGTTTCAAGCCGCACCAGGCCACCGTGCAGGTGCTTGACCGCGCCGCCGGCAAGCCCCTTGGCACGCGGGTGTTGCTGATTCAGTGATGCCCTCGGCCCCCACCCTCCTTCCAAAGAACGCTGCACCCGTGCATGAATGAATCTGCTGATCTGACCACCCTGCCCAAGCCGCCCGGCACTGCGGCCCTGCTGCAAGTCGATGCCGATGTGCCACCCCTGAGCCCAACCGAAAGCCTGAACGGCTGGCAGCGCGAATTCTGTGTCGAGTTGCTGGGAGAAGACGGCGCTCGCGTCTTCGTGCGCACCGTGCGCCAGAGCTCATTCAAGGCCAGCGAGTTGCAGCGCGGCATCCTCTTCCATCGCCTGGACCCGCGCTTCACCGATCTGCACGGCTGTGTAGCGGCGCTGCACAACGAACTGGGACGCCTGGCCGCCACAGCCCGGCGTGCGGCCCCCAGCAAGGCCAACCTCTTCATCACGCTGGACTACCGGCGCGACGCGTGGGAACGGGTGGAGGAAGGCGTTGATCGCTGGGCGCGGCGCAACGGCGTGTAAGACAAGGCGCGACACACGCCCGGCACTGATCCGCAGCGCTGCAAAGTTGCTTTGCGCTTAGCCACATCGCATACCTGCTTTACGCCCTGCAAGGCCGCGCCGGAGTGCGCATGCGGCGGTATTCGATGCCATCGCAGCGCAGCAATAGCAGCTGGACGCTTCGCCCTGCGATCCGGCAACGTTTCACTAGTGGTTTTCCATTGCCAACGGCAGCCACGGCAAAGCCGGGCACGCCCGATGCATGGCAGTGTCCGTAGACCGCGATATTGCATCGCCCACACCAACGAAACGAGGTTCCTCATGGCAAACCTGCTGTGGTTGCAAGGCGGCGCATGTTCAGGCAACACCATGTCGTTCCTCAATGCGGAAGAGCCCAGTGCCTGCGACCTGGTCACGGACTTCGGCATCAACATCCTCTGGCACCCGTCATTGGGTGTGGAGTTGGGCGACAACCTCAAGCGCCTGCTGAATGACCTGGTGAGCGGCAAGACAGCGCTGGATATCTTTGTCTTTGAAGGCACCGTGGTCAATGCACCTAACGGCACAGGTGAGTGGAACAGATTCTGCGGCCGGCCGATGAAAGACTGGGTCAAGGACCTGTCGGCAGTGGCAGGCTTCACGGTGGCGGTGGGCGATTGCGCCACTTGGGGCGGCATCCCCGCGACGGCGCCGAACCCGTCGGACAGCACCGGGCTGCAGTTCTTGAAACGCGCCAACGGCGGGTCTCTCGGCGCCGCGTACCGTTCGAAGGCCGGCCTGCCGGTGATCAACATCCCCGGCTGCCCGGCGCACCCCGACTGGATCACGCAGGTGGTGGTGGCGGTGGCCACCGGCCGCACGGCCGACATCACGCTGGACGAATTCCAGCGCCCGAAGACCTTCTTCCAGTCCTTCACGCAGACCGGGTGCACACGCAACATGCACTTTGCCTACAAGGTCAGCGCCACGGAATTCGGGCAGCGCAAGGGCTGCCTCTTCTACGACCTGGGCTGCCGCGGGCCGATGACGCATTCACCCTGCAACCGCATCTTGTGGAACAGGCAGTCCAGCAAGACGCGCGCTGGCATGCCGTGCCTGGGTTGCACCGAGCCCGAGTTCCCCTTCTTCGACCTCGCGCCCGGCACCGTCTTCAAGACCCAGACCGTGATGGGCGTGCCCAAGGACATGCCGACCGGGGTGGACAAGAAGGGCTATCTCGCGCTCACCGCTGCGGCGAAAAACGCCGCGCCCAAGTGGGCCGAGGAAGACATCTTCGTCGTCTAAAAACGCACAAGGCACCACACCATGTCTGCACAAGTTCAAACCCTGGACATTTCCCCGGTTGGCCGCGTCGAAGGCGACCTTGACGTGCGCGTCGAGATCCTGGACGGCGTTGTCGTCAACGCCTGGACGCAAGCCGAGCTGTTCCGCGGCTTCGAGGTCATCCTGCGCGACAAGGACCCGCAGGCCGGCCTGGTGGTGACGCCACGCGCCTGCGGCATCTGCGGCGCGTCGCACCTGACTTGCGCCGCCTGGGCGCTGGACACGGCCTGGCAGACGGAGGTGCCGCGCAACGCGATCCTGGCGCGCAACCTGGGGCAGATCGTTGAAAGCCTGCAGAGCCAGCCGCGCTATTTCTACGGCCTGTATGCCATCGACCTCACCAACAAGAACTACCGCAAGAGCGCCTTCTACGAAGAAGCGGTGAAAAGGTTCTCGCCCTTCACCGGCACCTCCTATGAAACCGGCGTGACCATCTCGGGCAAGCCGGTGGAGATCTACGCGCTGCTCGGTGGCCAGTGGCCGCATTCCAGCTACATGGTGCCGGGCGGCGTGATGTGCGCGCCGACGCTGACCGACATCACCCGCGCCTGGGCTTTGCTGGAGTACTTCAAGAAAAATTGGCTCGAATCGACCTGGCTCGGCTGCACGCTGGAGCGCTACGAACAGATCCGTTCGCACGACGACTTCATGGCCTGGCTGGCCGAGTCACCTGCGCACGCCAATTCAGACCTGGGCTTTTACTGGCGCATGGGGCTGGACATCGGTCTGGACAAGTTTGGCGGCGGTGTCGGCAAGTACATCAGCTGGGGCTACCTGCCGCACGAAGACAAGTACCAGAAGCCCACCATCGACGGCCGCAACGCGGCGCTCATCATGAAGGGCGGTGTCTACGACGCGGCCACCGACACGCATGTGTTGATGGACCAGAAGTTCGCGCGCGAAAACCTGTCCCACGCCTGGTACGACGAAGGCACCGCCGACCAACACCCCTTCGACCGCACCACCAAACCGGTGCAGAAGAACGCCATCGACTACGCCGGCAAGTATTCGTGGGCATCGGCCGTGACGCACGCCGACAGCGGTCGCCTGGAAGCGGGGCCTTTTGCGCGGCAGCTTATCGCCGGCGGCACACACGGCGAAGCCTGGCAGCACCACGACCCCTTCGTGCTGGACATGTTCAAGAAGATGGGCGGCCCCAGCGTGCACCTGCGCCAGATTGCGCGCATGCACGAAACCATCAAGCTCTATCGCCAGGCCGAACGCTGCCTGCGCGAATTCAAGTTGAACGACCCCTGGTACATCAAGCCGCGTGAACGCGACGGCCGCGGCTGGGGTGCCACCGAAGCGATTCGCGGCGCACTGTGCCACTGGATCGAGGTCCAGGGTGGCAAGATCAAGAACTACCAGATCGTGGCGCCCACCACCTGGAACGTCGGGCCGCGCGACGGCAACGGCGTGCTCGGGCCCATGGAACAAGCCTTGGTGGGCACGCCCATCGCCGACCCCACCGACCCGGTGGAAGTGGGCCACGTGGCGCGGTCTTTCGATTCGTGCCTGGTCTGCACCGTGCACGCACACGACGCCAAAACGGGTCAGGAACTGTCACGATTCAGGATTGGCTGAACGACCGGCTCCCGGTGCGGTTGCTCAAGGCCGCATTCACCAACCGAGGTGGCGATGTCGACCCAAGACGACGACAAGCTGCGCGACCGCATCGGCCAGATGCTGGGCGCAGGGCTGCAGACGCAGACCGAACCCTTCCCGGAAACCGACCGGGAGTTTTCGAGGCTGCTTGATGCACTGGCGGCACTGCCCAAGGGCGACCTTGAGGCCATGCTGGTGCTGTCGGGCTTCACCGACAAGCCTTATGGTCCCGACCAGATGCGCTGTCAGGAATGCATGTACTACCTGGTGCACCGCAAGTGGTGTGACCTGCCCGAACTGGCCGTGCCGGTGGAGGCCGACTGGTGGTGCCGGCTGTGGCGGATTTGAACGGCGATGGACTCGCCTGAACTTGAAGTCGAGCGGCGCGCTATCGAAGCCGCCTTGCGCAGCGGCCTGGTCACCGACTGGCAGCACCGCGCCTACGACAGCGCCGACGTGCTGCGCGTGGTGGATGCCCTGCAGGCACTCGCGCCAGACGACATCCGCGGCCGACTGCGCGTGGGCGGTTTCACGCTTGCGCCCTACGTCGGCGCAGAAGATCCGGAGATCGAACAGGCTTGCAGCAGCTGCATGTACTTTGAATTGCACCGCCGCTGGTGCAACCTGCCGGAATTGAAGCTGGCTGTAGAAGCCGAATGGTCCTGCGTGCTCTGGCGTGTCTGAAACCCAAGCTTTCCAAGCCCTGCGGTGGGTCGTGATTGGCTGCGGCAACCCTGCGCGCTCGGACGACGGTGCGGGCGTGGAGGTCATCCGCAGGCTGAAAGCCAGGCCCGCAGCGCCGGGTGTGGAATACATCGACGCGGGCACCAGCGGCATGGATGTGATGTTCCGCGTGCGTGGCGCTGCGCATGTGCTCATCGTCGATGCCTGCCGCAGCGGCAGCGAACCCGGCGCCCTCTTTCGCCTGCCGGCGCGCGAGGCCATGACACCCACCGAACATGGCTACAGCCTGCACGGCATGCGCTGGGACCATGCGCTGTATGCCGGACACAAGATGTTTGGCGACGCTTTCATCGACCAGGCCGAGGTGATCCTGATCGAAGCCCAGCACGTCGCCTTCGGACTGGAGCTGAGCGCAGCCGTGCAACTGGCGGTCTGCAAGGTGGTGGACCTGGTTGAGGGGGTGGTGGCCAGCCATGCCTGAGTCGGACCATATCCACCTGCGCGCCGGTCGCCTGCACATCGACAGCAGCACCTACGGCCGCCGGCTGATGGGCTGTGTGGCGGTGGCCCTGATGGTGCGCGACGGCCAATGGATGCTGCTGCCGCTGCACGGCGGCGCAGGGGGCTTGCAGATCAAGATTCGCAATGCGCGCGGCGACCGTGTCGTTGAATCGCAGGAGTTCTTTCGCAGCCAGGGGCTGGAGGACGACCACGGCGCACTGGAATTGACGCTGGATGAGGATGCCGCGCTGGGCGGCTATCGGTTGGTCGCGCTTGAGGTCTGAATTCGGCCCGAGGCCGCGCGTAGATGTGCCGATGTGCAGGTGTGCAGGTGTGCAGGCGTGCAATGTGCAGGCGTCAGACCCTTGCGATGCCCGCAATCGCATCGGCAAAACGCGGCAGCAGCTGCGCCGGCAGGTCATGCCCCATGCCGGGCACGAGATCAACGCGGGCACCCTTGATGCGCAGGGCCAGGTCCTGCCCAGCACCCACAGGAACCAGCGGGTCGGCCAGGCCGTGGATGATCTGCGTGGGCGACTGGATCAGCGGCAGCATGGCGCTGCGGTCGCCATCGGCCGCCACGGCCATCAACTGCCGCGCCGTGCCGGCTGGGCGGTAGGCGCGCTGCACCGACGCCAGCAGCCGCCGGCGCAGACCTTCGGGCTCCGCCGGGTAAGCGGGGCTGCCGATGATGGCCAGCAACTTCTGCAGGTGCGCCACCACCGCGGCCGGGTCCTGGCCGTCGGGCCGCGACAGCAGCGCCCGCTGCACCCGCCAGCTCGGCTGCGGCAGCTTGCGAGACCCGCTGGTGGTCATCATCAGCGTCAGGCTTTTCACACGCTGCGGGTGGCGCGCGGCCACGTGCTGCGAAACCATGCCGCCGAGTGATGCGCCGCAGACGTGGGCCTGTCGGATGTTCAGCGCATTCAGCACACCCACCGCATCGGCAGCCATGTCGTCCAGGCCGTAAGGCGAACGCACGGGCAGGTGCAGCGCAAGCCGCAAGGCGCCAATGGCCAGCTTGGGCAGGCCCAGGTGGTCAAAGCTCTGGCTCAGACCCGCGTCGCGGTTGTCCATGCGGATGACGCGGAAACCCCGCGACACCAGCAGCTGCACAAAGTCATCGGGCCAGCCGATGAGCTGCATGCCCAGGCCCATGATCAACAGCAGCGGCTCTGCGTTGGCGGGGCCCTGGTCATCGACTTCAATGCCGATGCCGTTGGCGACGATTTGCATTCAGTGCGTCCTTGGGGTTGGCAACATCACACCCCGGCACTTGCCTGCAGCGGCGAGTGGTGCGTCACTTTGTAGAACCACTTGCGCGCACCCTTCACATCAAAGCGCTGCCAGGCTTTGGGGTCTTGCGCCAGGCGGTCGGCCACGGCGTACAGCGCGAGCGGGTTCATGCCCATGCCGATGTGGCTGGCATGGACTTCGATGTTTTCGGTGTGCGGCGCAGCGGGGTTGATGCTGCATTGCCAGGCCACGATGCCGTCGGTCTTGCTGTAGATGCTGGTGGTGGGGCAGCTGGGCGCGACGCGAATCTGCTCCACCAGCGCCGGGTCGTGCACCAACTGGCCGCTGACCATTTGATAAAGGCGCCAGGCGTTGGTGGCGCGCGGGTGGCCGCTGAAGGGCGTGCCCAGCGTGATGACGCAACGTGCCACGTCGGGCTGCTCTTTGGCGATTTCCCGCGCGTACAGGCCGCCCAGGCTCCAGCCGATGAGGCTGACCTTTTCCTGGTGGCGCTGCGCCACCTGCTGCACATGGGCGCGGCAACTGTCCAGCACGCCATGGCGCGGGCCGAAGTTGAAGCCCTGCTTCCTGGGGTACGGCGTGTAGCCGCGGTCACGCAGAAAGTTGCGCAGCGGCACCGTGCTCATGTCCGCAGCACCCAGCCCCGGAAACACCACCACCGGGTGGCCATCGCCGACGGGCAGTTTGTTGAGCCAGGGCGCGGCAGCCAGCATCGCCGCGTATTCCCATGGCGCGCGGGCTTCCATCATCATCAGCAGCGGGCCTGGTGCACTGACGAGCTCAGTGGGGTCGAAGGGCGCGAAAGGACTGGGCTGCGGTTGGATTTCGCGGGCCGCAGACTGCCGGCGTTTGAGAAAAGTCATGCGGACATTGTTAGCCAGTGGCACGCTGGCGCTTTGGGGCAGTTGCCCTAGGTTCGGCCCCCTGCTTGCGTGTGTTGCGTGTCACTTGGGCGACAGCGGTATCGACTGCCGTGCTCACGACCTTGCGCGCGATCTTGCCCACTGTGCCTGTGACAGCACCCGTCACCGCACCCGTCAGTCGGCCCGCCACCTTGCGCGTGGTGCGGCCCACCACCCCACCCTGCGGCGTGTCTTCATGCGCCGCATCACCCGGCTGCGGCAGCGCCCGCAGGTCATCAAACGCGATGGCGATCGCATCAGCCAGCTCGCGCACATCGGGCATCGCCGCGCCGTCGGCCATCAGGCCAAAGTCCAGCGAGCGGTCGTAGCTCTGCACGGTGATGTTCAGCGCCATGCCGTGCACGATGATCGACGTCGGGTAGTTGGTGACCATGTGCGCGCCGGCCATGTACAGCGGCACCGGCGGCCCGGGCACGTTGCTGATGACGACATTGGCCACCTGCGGAATGCGGTCGGCCACCTTGGCCTTGCCGTACAGCGCGGTGGCCGCTTCGATCAACCACGGCACGCCCAGCGACGGGAAGTCGGTGGGAAGGATGCTCTTGATGCTGCCCATGCTGGTCTTCATTGCCGCCGTGGCCGCCTTCACATGCGCCAGCCGCTGGGCCGGGTCGGCGATGTTCGTGCCCAGGCTGATGAGGCTCATGCTCGCTTGGTTGTCTGCGGTCGTGTCGCCCTTCTCGCGCAGCGAAATCGGCACCGCTGCCACCAGGCTCTTGCGCGGCAGCGTGCGGCGCTTGCCGTAGTAGCGGCGCAGTGCGCTGCTGCACACCATCAGCACCATGTCGTTGATGGTGGCGCCATGCACGCGGCCCAGCGCCTTCAACTCCTGCATCGGCAGCGTCACGCTGGCGAACGCACGCGTCGGCGTGATCGACATGTTCAGTGGCGTGCGCGGCGCCAGGGTCAGGTTGCGGGGCCCCTTCTTTCCGGTGAGCAGCGACGAAGTGCTGTTCGCCGTGCCGGCTGCGTTTTTCATAGTGCCCAAGGTCGCCGGCAGGTTGCGCACGATCTCGGCCACCTTCTGCGCCTGGTTGGCGAGCACACCGCGCAGCATCTCGGTCATCTCCAGGCGAAAGATGCGCGCGCGCTTGCTGGCGCTGGCCTCAATGGTGCGCGGCACCGGCGTCACGTCCAGGATCGCATTGGCCAGCGCCACTGCGGCCTGGCCATCGACGGCCGCGTGGTGCAGCTGCGTGTACATGCCGACACGCTTCTTGCCGCCGGCCGAGGGCGCCAGGCCTTCAAAGATGTGGAACTTCCACAGCGGCTTTTTGCGGTCCAGCAGCACGGGGTGCAGGCACGAGACCTGCGCCTCCAGCTCAGCCATGCCGGAGCCCTTGGGCAGCGTGATCTCGACGATGTGCTGCTTGAGATCGGGCTCTGCATCCACCCAGGCCGGGTTCGCCAGGTTCAGCGGCATCCACCACAACTTGCGTCGCAGCACCGGCGCCACCGGCAAGCGCGCGGCCATGTGCTTGCGCAGCGCGGTGACGAACTTGCCCTTGTAGCCAGCCGGCAACTCAAACACATGCAGCGCGCCCACGTGCATGGGCATCTCGGGCGTTTCGAGGTACAGGAACGTGGCGTCCAGGCCGGAGAGTTGTTTCATGCGGACTCCCATTCAGCGCATGCAGCGCGGTCTGGAACCCATGCTAGGCGGGCGCGCCGCCGCTGCACGGCAGGGCATGCCCTGATGCGGCGCCAGCCCGCACCTGCCGCAGCTGCCGCACTTGCCGCACTTGCCGCAGCAGCCGCACTTGCCGCAGCAGCCGCAGCAATCGCGCTCAGGGCGCGGTCTTGGCGTCACCCACCACGTGCAAGCCAGACTCAAAGGTGTCCAGCGCCGCGCGCAGGCGCTTGCCGTGGCTGTCGATGCGCTGCTTGCTTTCAGTCTTGACCAGCGCCACCGCCTTGGCGCCGCCGTCGGCGACGCCCAAGGTCTTGTCGGCCGTTAGCGCAGCGCCGGCCGCAAGGTAGAAGCGGCGCAGGCTGGTCAGCCCTGTGATCACCGCGTCTTCAAGCAGCCCGATTCGCCGCACGTCCAGCGGCGGGGTGTCGAGGGCGCCCTTGAGCTGCGTCAGGGCGCTGGCAAGCGCTGCGTCATGGCTGCTGTCGATCGCGCTGGCAAACTGTTTGGCGCTCATGTCCTTGAGGTCGGCACTGCCGGCGGCGGCTGTCTTCAAAGCCGCGGGCAGGCCGGCGATGCTGCCTTGCAACTGCCCGGCCAGGGTGTTGAGCGTGGTGGCGTAGCCGACACCAAAACGCTCGCGCACCCGGTTCAAGCCGATGTTCACGTCCGCGCCCGTGGCGTCCGCCTCGGTCTGGGCGGCAGCGCGGTCGGCGGCCGACCGCGTGCTGTCGTCAGCACGGCGCTGCAGGTCGAGCTTGCGCAGCAGGTTGGTGTCGATGCGCTTGCCGGCACCAAACAGCGCCAGCGACTGAGCCGACTTGATCACTGTCTCCGGGTCTGCGGTGTAGGCCTTGACGTACCAGTTGCCGACATCGTCCTTGGCCAGCACATAGTTGGTCTTGCCGCCACCGGCCAGCGTGACGCGGTTGATGTTTTGCCAGTAGAGCTTTTCGACCTGTTCCTTGGCCTGGCGTGTGCGGCGTGTGAATTCGTCCGCCTCCACATTGCGCTGCACGAAACGCAGGTAGTTGTCGAGCAGGTTGTCGTCGGTGCCGGCATAACTCTCCTGCACCGTGGTGCTGGAGTAAACGCTCTTCAGGTATTCGCTGGCCGGCCGCAGGAAGGTGGCGTTGGACCGTGTTTCGTAGGCCGCGTTGATGGCACTCAGCAGGTTGCGCGCCCTGCCCTCGTCGCCGGCGGCCAGCGCTTGCACCCGCAGCTGGCGCAATTCTGCGATGACTTGATCGATGACTTCGCGCGGCTCGACCGGGCGTTCGCCCACGCCCACGGATGCAAGCGCGGTGCTCGCGGGCGGCGGTGTGAGCTGCTTGGCCAGTGCAATGGCAGCGTTCAGGCCGGGCAGGTCGGCGGCAGCGGCAGGCGCCTTGACGGCCTTGTCCAGCGCAGCCAGCAGAAAGCGCTGCACGCCCGCCGCGTCGCGCACCTGGGCTTTCACCGCTTCGTTGATCACGGCTTCGCGCTGGCCTTCGATGGCCGCCAACGTGGCTTTGGCGAGGTCGGCCTGGGCGTCGCTCGTCACCTTCGCAGCCGCCGCCGCTTGCGCATTGGAGGTGGCAGCGGCGAGGTCTTTTTGGATGTCGGCAACGAAGGTGCTCAGCGCCTGCTTGCGCGTGCCCAGCACGACCACTTCGCGCTGGTAGGTGAGCGCTGCGGTCTGCAGGCTGTCCCGCAGGCTGCGGAAGGCCCCGGCGGTGGGTGCAGGCTTGGCCAGCGTCAAGTCGAGCAACGCGCCGGGTGACGCCAGCAGGCCGCGCGTGGCTTCCAGGCGCTTGGCGCGCACCCCCGTGGCGGTCTTGGCGCGTGCGTTGACCCACGTGGTCAAGCCAGGCAGCAAATCGGCCGGCATTTGCGTGGCTTCGGTGGTGACTGGCGTTGGCGCTTCAATGGCAGCTTGCGAGTCACCCCGTTCCTGGTCGGCCAGCACGCCGTCGGCAGGCGGCGGGAACCGCCCGACGCGTTCAGCAAGCGGCACCAGCGTGCGCACCGCAGCTTCCAGCACCCCCAGCTGTGCGGCGTAGTCCGCCAAACGCGTGCTGGTGTCGGCGAGCTCCTGGCTCTTTCTGAGCAGTTCGGTGTCGGCGCTGGCCTGGCGCGCAGCCTGGGCCTGCGCGCTTTGCGCTGCAGCCGCCGAACTGGTGCCAGCCTGAACCTTGCTCAGATCAAGCTGCAGACGGGCGTGCCGCAGATGGGCATCGAAGGCGACGTCTGCACCCGGCGCCAGCGCCGCCTTGGCCGCACGCAACTCCGCCGGCCCGGCGTCGCGCTGCGCCTGCTGGTGCACGCGTCGACGGCGCAGGTCGTTGGCGTGCAGGATCAGCGTGTTGCCCAGCGTCTGCAGCACCGCCATGCGCGTGGCCATGCGCTCAATGCCAGTGGTTTTTTCGCTGTACACGTACAGCGCGTCGCCCACGGGTTGCACGGTCACCTCCTTGCCTTGCGCGGGGAAGTCGTCCTGCAGCGCGCGGTAGGTGGTGTTGTTGACGACGAAGAGCACACGTTCGGCAAAGAACACCAGCGCTTCTTCCAGGTCGGCCAGAGCGCGGCGGATCTCGGGGTGGTCCATGCGGTGGTTGTGGCGGGCCAGGGATTCGAGGAAGCGTTTGGTGAGGGTGTCGATGCCATCAGGCAGTCGGCCCCTTTCGAAACCCAGCGCATTGCCTTGCTTGGGGAGCGCATCCACGTCGTCGTCCAGCGACGACACGGCGCCATCCAGATCGCCCGGGTCCGCAGGGCCGCGGGCCAGACCCCAGCGGCGCACAGAAGCCGGCTGAAGATTGCGAGACGCATCCTTCTGCACTGACGCACAACTGCCGAATTGGTGGTCTGGAACCTGTTCAACAAGCTGATCGATCCAGCTCAAGAGGCCCGAAGTCTCAATGGGCAAACGGACCGCCCAGGCTTCAATGGCGCGGCTCGCTTCGCCGTAGCCGAAGCCGCCGACCGTGTTGACCGGTGGATACCGCTCTTTAAACCACCGCGTCATCTCTTCGCGCAAGGGTTCAAACTTGCCACGGCCATGCTGGCGGTCTGACAGCAGGAAGCAGGCAAGATATTCGGGCTGCATCGCACCGGCCACCACCTTGGCGGCGGTTCTGGTGGCTGCCAGGTCGCTGCCGGCTGCAGGCAGCGCTTCAAGCGCGCCGCGCAGCACGCCCCTCATGGCTTGCCGGGCGTCCGCGAAGGCACGCGCAATTGCCACGACACGTTCTTCGAATTCCGGATTGCGCTGCTTGAACAACAAGAGCGCGTGGCCGGCCACCACCTGGGGATCGCTCAGCTTTTCAAAGCTGCGATTGGTGCGGTGAGTGCCACCCGTTTTGTCGCCTGGATTGGCAAGTTCAGGCACTGGACAAGAGGGCGCGTCCTTGCCAGGGGGCACCGCTTGTGCCAGATTTTGGCAAGCCTCAGCCAACTGTTTGACACGCCTCGGAATGAGGGACGGGTTGCGGCAAAAATTCTGCAGGTCAGTTGGGCACAGAAAGCCCTGGTAGGCGCGGGCAAAGGGCTGCAGATTGGCGGGGAGCGATTGCACGGGAATTCGCTGTGCCAAGCTGTAGTCCACATCCTGCGACCCCCCCAGGAAGACGGCCGCCTGCACGTGGGCGTGCGCTGTGCGGACCTTGGCTTCCGGGCTCTCGTCGATGTCGTCATACAGGTACAGCGCGCCGTTGACGAAACGCGCCAGCGTGGACTGCAGCCGGGTCTCTTTGCTGCCGAGGAAGCGATCCAGGGCGTCCTTGTCTGCGATATCGCGGGTGCGCCAGCGCGTGTCGCGCCGGTACGTGTCTTCGATGTCATTGCGCAGCGCCGCCAGCATCGGCCGCGCCGACACTGCCAGGGCCGCAAACTGGCGCGCCTGCATCTCTTCTTCGTTGCTGAGCGGGCCCTTGTAGACGTCGACATCAATCTGCAAGGCCGAACACGCGGTCAGGCACAAGGCGGCCAGCAAAACGGCCAGGTTGAAACTGGGAGGGCGGCGGTTTTTCATGGGGGCCTCAGTCGGTTTGCACGCTGTCCAGCACCAGATCCAGCTGCTGCCGCAGCACGCGGATCTTGGCCAGGTCGGTCCACAAGGCCTTCTCGATTTCAGGCCCGGCAGCCGAACCTTGCGTGACCTGCGCCACCACGCCCAGGGCCTGGTCGACGGCCGAGAAAAAGGCTTCCGGGTCGGAGCCCATCACCACCACCAGGCGGTGGTCGCGTGGGGCTTCGCGAAAGCCTTCAGGGCCGAACATCACGAGCCGACGGCCGGTGAGCGCGCCCTTGTCGATTTCTTCAGCAGCGGCCACGCCTGCCTTGTTGTCGCCCGGCAGCGCCACCCGGCCCGACAGCGAATCCACCAGTTCAGCCCGCACCCAGCCCGAGGCGAACTTGGTCAGCGCCAGCGCGCTGGCCTGGCCCTGCACGCGCACGCGGTAGATGGTGGGCGGCAACTGATCGCGTGGGTCGAACACACCCAGGTAATAGACCTGGTGAATGTGGCTGGTGGGGAAGTGGCCGGCGCCTGTCGTCAAGCCGACAGCGATGGCGGCGTTCTGCGCGGCAACCGATGCGCAGCCGGTATGCAAGGCTGCTGCCGTCAGCAGCAAAGCCAGACGGGTCCAGGGTCCGATGTGCATGGCCGAATCCTTGCGACCCGCCAAACGCGCGCCGTCGGCACATGCTAGCGCTGCGAGTGATGCGTGCGAATAGGCAAAAGTGTTGAGTGCCGGACGCGGGCGTTGCGGCCTCTAGCGGCGCAAGGCCAGCGCCTCGTTGCCCGCCAGTGCCGCCAGCACCAGCGCGCCGCCACCCAGCACCGCCGCCGACGGTGCCTCGCCCGCACCCAGCCAGGCCCAGGCGACGCCGAACACCACCTCCAGCAAACCCAGCAGCGCGATCTCTGGCGCGCTGAGCACGCGCGCTGCAGCCACTGCCATCAAGCAGGGAATCGCCAACTGCACCACGCCCAGGAGTGCCAGCAAACCCATGTCCTGCGCCGACGCCGCCATGGGCCAGGCCAGCGGCAACGTCAGCAATGCCGACAGCAGCGCACCCAGCAGCACGGCCGGCAGCATGTCGGCGCCGCCACCTGCATGCGACTTCAGGTGCTGCAGCAAAGTCCAGTTGATGGCTGCCGCCACCGGCACGGCCAGCGCCACGACGGTGCCCAGCAGGTGTCGCGAGTCGCCGGCGCTGACCTCATGCCCGTACATCCAGGCGATGCCGATGCCGGCCAAGGCGATGGCGCCCCAGGTGCGCGGCACCAATCTGTGCCCCAGCAGCCCGCGCGCCAGCAGCGCCGTCAGCAAGGGGCCGATGGCCATCGTCACCAGCACGTTGGCGACCGTCGTGAGCGTGAGCGCGACCATGAACGCGGTGAACATCGCGCACCAGCACAAGCCTGACACCCAGAGCGCACGGCCGCCGTTCCTCAACGACTGCAGCAGCACCGCAGGGCCGCGCAACCACGACAACAACAGCACCAGCGCCAGCGCGTTGAAGGCGCTGCGCCAGAAAGTGACTTCAAAGCTGCGTGCGGCTTCCAGGTGGCGCGACACGACGCCGGCAATGCTCCACATCAGCGCCGCAGCGACCATCACCCACACCGCTTTGCGGTGTTTCACATGCTCGCCTTGCGGTGCGTCATCTTCATGCGAACGACCTGCCTCAAGCGCCCGGGCGGCCGGCGCGCTTGCGCTCGTGCTCGGTCAGGAATCGCTTGCGCACGCGGATGCTCTTCGGCGTGATCTCGACCAGCTCGTCGTCGGCGATGAAC
>JANMKK010000160.1:0-5294 GCA_031372005.1 Rubrivivax sp. | reverse complement strand
GCGTCAAAGCTGCAGCTTGCCGTAGTACACCACCGGCCCCGTCGGTTTGCCGGTGGGTGATCCGCCGGGTGGCTCCACGCTCACCGCCATGTGGTCGATGCCGCTGCCTTGCAGTCCGCCGGGCAGTTGACCGCGCGACAGCACGGTGGTGCCGTCGGCCTTGATCAGTCCCAGCGACTTGGGCGGCCCTTCGGCCTTGGCCCACCACAGCTCCAGCACGCGGTTGCTCTCCAGGGACACCGGCATTAACGGTCGCGCGACCAGCGCGCGGCCGTCGCCGCTGAAGCTGGCCACCACGCTGCCGGCCAAGCCCGGCTGCCCGCCCTGGCCGGGCAGGCTTTGCAGCACCACCACCACGGGCGCCTGGGCTGGCGGCGGTGTGGCCACCAACACCGCCAGGCCAACAACCGCGGCCAATGCGGCGCCCGAGAGGCTGCGCCACAGGTTCAGCTTCTGCCACCAAGGTTGCGTGGTAGCTGCAGGCCACAGCGCGGCTTCGATGCGCTGCCAGACTGCAGCTGACGGGCTCTCGGGCTTGAGCGCGCTGGTCAGCGGCATCAACCGGCCCTGCCAGTCCTGCACTGCACGCTGCAGCGCCGGGTGGCTGGGCAGCAAGGCTTCAAAGCGCCGCCGTGCGGGGCCGCGCAGGGTGCCGGCCACATAGGTGGAGCTCAGTGCATCGGCCAGCTGTGGGTTGGCGTAGTCCATCAGGTGACCCTCTGCTCGTCTCGTTCATCCTTGACCGCAGCGCGGTCCAGGCAGCCCTTCAGCGTGGCCAGCGCGCGGCGCACCCAGCTCTTCACGGTGCCCAGCGGTTCGCGCAGTTGCGCCGCCACTTCAGCGTGCGACAGGCCGTCGAAGAAGGCCAGCGCCACGCTCTGGCGCTGCGGCGCGGTGAGGCGGTCCATGCAGGCGGACAGCTCGCGTTTCTGGCTGGCCAGGCCGAGCAGTTCCAACGGGCCGGGTGCGCTGTCGGCCTGCGCCTCAGACGCATCGGGGCGGTCGTCATCATCATCGCGCGTGGTGCTTTCCAGCTGCGGCTGGGTCTGCGCGCGGCGCAGGCTGTCGATGGCGCGGTTGCGCGCGATGTGCGTCAGCCAGGTCAGCGGCTGGCTGCGCGCGGCGTCAAAGCTGCCGGCGGCTTTCCACACCGACACGTACACCTCTTGCAGCAAGTCCTCGGCCAGCGCGCGGTTGCGCTGGATGCGCAGCACCACGGCCAGCAGATGACCGCTGGTGCGTTCGTACAGCGCCGCAAAGCAGGCGCGGTCACCCATGCCGGCACGCGCCAGAAGGCCGGCCAATTCGCGGCTGCGCTGTGGCCAGTCCTGCTCGTCCACTTTGTTGATCATGTCGCCCCCTTGACGCTGCGCGCCGTCCCCCCGAGGGGGAAATCGCACTTGGCGAAGCCTTCGTTGCTCATGTTCGGTCCCTACAATCTCTGCGATGTCTCTTGAACACCAGTTTGTACTCACGCTGGCTTGCCCCGACGCCAAGGGCATCGTGCACGCGGTTTCTGGCCTGCTGTACCAGGCCGGCTGCAACATCATCGATTCGCAGCAGTTCGGTGACCTTGATGGCGACGACGCCACGGGCCTCTTCTTCATGCGGGTGCATTTCCAGGCGCCGCCGCAGCTGGCCAAGGCCGGCACCCTGGATGCATTGTTCCAGCATACCGGGCAGCAGTTTGGGATGGCGATGCAGTTTCACGCCCTGGACAAACGGCCGCGTGTCCTGTTGATGGTCAGCCAGCATGGCCACTGCCTGAACGACCTGCTCTTTCGCTGGAAAAGCGGTTCGCTGCCAGTGGACGTGGCGGGCATCGTGTCCAACCATGAAGCCTTTGCCGACCTGGCGGGCAGCTACGCCATCCCGTTCCACCACCTGCCGCTGAAAGGTGGCAGCAGTTCCGAGACCAAACGCGCACAAGAGCTGCAGGTGCATGCGCTCATCGAACAAGAGCGCATCGACCTTGTCGTGCTGGCGCGCTACATGCAAATCTTGAGCAGCGACTTCTGCCACGCGCTGGCCGGCCGCGCCATCAACATCCACCACAGCTTCTTGCCCAGCTTCAAGGGCGCGCGCCCTTACTTTCAAGCCCACGCGCGCGGCGTGAAGTTGATCGGCGCCACGGCGCACTACGTGACTGCCGACCTCGACGAAGGCCCGATCATCGAACAGGACGTGCAGCGTGTGGACCACACGCTGTCGGCCGAAGACTTCACGGCCGTCGGCCGCGACATCGAATGCATGGTGCTGGCGCGCGCCGTGCGCTGGCACGTGGAACACCGCGTGCTGGTCAACGGCCACAAGTGCGTGGTCTTTCGCTGACACCCTGAGCCGATGTCTCGCCGCCCGACCACCACGCCCCCCGCCGCCGCGCTGCATGGCAGCGCCGACGACGTGGAAGCGCAGTTCTACGAAGCGCTGCAGCGCGCCGACATCGACAAGCTCATGGCCGTCTGGGCTGACGATGACGAGATCGTCTGCGTCCACCCCGGCGGCGGCCGCGCCATTGGTGCGGCTGCCATCCGCGCCACTTTTGAGGCCGTGTTTGCCAACGGGGGCGTGGCGGTGCGGCCCGAGCAGGTGCACCGGCTGCTGCAGATGGGCACCGCGCTGCACCACCTGGTGGAACGCATCGACATCAAGACCGAAGAAGGCACGCAAAGCGCCTGGGTGCTGGCCACCAACCTCTACGTGAAGACGGCACTCGGCTGGCGCCTGGCTTCGCACCACGCCAGCCCTGGCATGCCGCACGAGCCACCGGTGCTGGGCGGCCGCACGCCAGCCCAGCCGGCCACGCTGCACTAGCGGTGCAGGCCTACCGCGCACCGGCGTGGTTGCCGGGTGGCAACCTGCAGACGATCTGGGCCGCCACGCGGTCACGCCGGCACCTTGCTGGCTCGGGACCGCCGCTGCAGTTCAAGCGCGACCGCTGGACCACGCCCGATGGCGACTTCATCGATGTGGATCAGCTGCTGCCGCCTGGCGCCCCGCAGCATCTGGTGCTGTTCCACGGCCTGGAAGGCAGCAGCCAGAGCCAGTACGCGCAAGCTTTCGCCAGCATCGCGCAGACGCGCGGCTGGGCCTTCAGCGTGCCGCACTTTCGCGGCTGCAGCGGTGAACTCAACCGCGGGCCGCGCGCCTATCACTCGGGCGACTTTGAAGAGATCGGCTGGATCCTGCAGCGCCTGCGCGCGGCCAGCAACCAGCCTCTGTTGGTGGTGGGCGTGTCGCTGGGCGGCAATGCCCTGCTGCGCTGGGCGCAAGAGGCCGGCGACAGCGCCGCCGCCACCGCCGCCAGCGTGGCGGCGGTGTGTTCGCCCATCGACCTGGCGGCTTCCGGCATGGCCATCGACCGGGGCTTCAACTGGCTGGTCTATTCGCGCATGTTCCTGGCCACCATGAAGCCCAAGGCGCTGGCCAAGCTGAAGCAGCACCCGGGCCTCTTCGACAGCGCCAAGTTGTCGGCCGCGCGCACCCTTTTCGAGTTCGACAACATCTTCACCGCGCCGCTGCACGGCTACAAGGACACGCCCGACTACTGGGCCCGCGCGTCGGCCAAGCCGCACCTGGCGCAGATCCGCATTCCTGCGCTGGTGCTCAACGCCGGCAACGACCCCTTCGTCCCTGCGGCCAGCCTGCCCAGCGCAGCGGCGGTGGGCCGCCACGTCACGCTGTGGCAGCCCGCGCAGGGCGGGCATGTCGGCTTCCCGCATGGAGCCTACCCGTCGAATGTGCTGGCCATGCCGCAGGCGGTGGCGGACTGGTTGGCACAGCACGTGTGAAGGCGTACCTTCCGCCCCATGGATGACATCGTCAAGGCTGCGCTGCTGAAGTGGCCCCATGTGCCGCACTGCTACGGCTGGCTGGCGCTGGACGCCCGCGGCGACTGGTACATGCGCGACGACCGCATCCAGCACCGCGGCCCCTTTCCGCAGGTCAAGGGCAGCCGCATCGACCACGACAAGCTGCTGGCCTTCATCCAGCGCAACTACGGCCACGACGAAGCAGGCGCGTGGTTCTTCCAGAACGGGCCGCAGCGGGTGTATGTGGAACTGGAAGCCGCGCCGTGGGTGTGGCGTGTGGACGCCGTGGACCCCGTGGACCCCGTGGACGCCACCGCAGCCTGCTTCACCCTGCACAGCCACACCGGCTTGCCCGCGCGGCTGCAGACCAGCTGGCTCGACGAAAACGGCCGCCTGTTTCTGGCCACCGACATCGGCCTCGGGCTGGTGCACACCATGGACATGGGCGTTGCGGCGCAGGCGGTGGAGCAGGGCATCTGGCAGCCGGCAGAAATGCCATGGGCACAGATGCCCCGGCATTTCGCTTTTCAGCTCAAACCCGCGCCGGGCGCGGCGCAAAGGTAGGCGCTTCATCACCCAGCTCTGTACGCTGCCCCACGGACAGCGGATGCAAACGGGGTATCGTGCGCCTAGCAAAAGGCCGCCCGCAGGCGGCCTTTTTCACAGCCGTGCCGCGCTTCAGTTTGGCGCACTGGCTGCCGCTGACGCCGGTGCAGCAGGCGCTTTAGGCTCTTCCAGCTTGCCGCCGTTGTTGGCCAAATAGACCACCGCGCGGCCGATCTCGAAGTCGCTGTAGTCGCCGCCACCCTGTGCGCCCATCGCGCCCTTGCCTTTGAGGGCAGAGTTCAGCAGCGATTCATAGCCGGTCTTGATGCGCGGCGCCCACAGGTCCGCGTCACCAAATTTCGGTGCGCCCGCAACACCCGCTGCGTGGCAGGCCGAGCACTGGCCGGTGTAAACCTGTTCACCGGTGCGCATCACGGCCGGGGCGGACGCGTCGCGAATCTCCACCGAGCCCACCCGCTGCAGCCGCTTGGCCACTGCCTCGGCTTGCAGGCCGTCGCTGCCGGCGCCGGCCTTGTTGCCGAAGTCTACGTAGTTCACCAGCAGGATGATGGCGATGATCGGCACGATGAACGATGCCAGCACCGCCGCAATGAGCTGCTTGGGCGTCTTGATCGGGCCTTCATGCGGCATGTCGTCGTGGCCATCCTGGGGCGCACCCTGGGGCGATGAAGTGTGCTGCGGTTCGCTCATGAAATCCTCGAAATGGGGCGTCGCCTTTAAACGGAATGGTCCCGAACTGAAGGCAGGCGGAAAGCCGCAAAGTATAAAGGCCCACTTCGCGGCGTCGCGTCGCCCAGGCAGCCCGCAAACCCCGGGCGCTAGAATCTGTTTCCCACATCGGCGACCGTGGTGAAGTGGATATCATGCGGCCCTCCGAAGGCCACGTCGCAGGTTCGATTCCTGCCGGTCGCACCA
>JANMKK010000153.1:0-30597 GCA_031372005.1 Rubrivivax sp. | reverse complement strand
TTGCTTGCCGAGGTGGAATCAGGTGAGCAGTTCGTCATCACCCGGCGCGGCGTGGCAGTGGCTCGGCTGGTGGCCGCAGCCCCGGCTGCCGCACGGCGCGCACAAGGCAATGCGCAACGTGAGCGCGTGAACCAGGCGTTTGCAGAGCTGGCGCAGTTGCGCAGCGGCACCGTGCTGGACATCCCGCTGAAGGACGCCATCAACATCGGGCGCGACTGAAATGCCCTTCGTGATCGACAACTCGGTGGTCGCGGGCTGGTATCTTGAAAGCCAGGCCACGCCGTACACCGAAGCCATCGCTGACCGTCTGCGTGAAGACCGCGCTGTGGTGCCTGCGCTGTGGGAGCTGGAGTTGACGAACGTGCTGCGCACCGCGTGCCTGCGCCAGCGAATGACGGCAGAAAAAGCGCAGCAAGTGCTGGCCCGGATGGCCAGGCTGCCCATCGCCGTGGACCGGGCCGGCGTGCCACCGCGTGAGCTGTTGGCGTTGGCGCTGCGCTTTGGGCTGAGCTGTTTTGACGCTGCGTATCTGGAGCTGGCGCTGCGGCTGCAGGTGCCGATGGCGACGGTGAATGCGGCGCTGAAGGGAGCGGCAGTGGCCAGTGGCGTTGGGTGGGTAAATGCAGTGGGACCGTAGCAGGTCGATGCACATGCCCTGGAGGTGTCAGTTTTAATGCATCCGGCAGTCGATAGACAGATCTCATCCCGTCGATCGATCCTCTTCAGGCACCGATGAAAAAAGACCGCCGCGGCGGTCTTGGAGAGAGATCGTAAAGGCGTCAAACAATCACGGATAAACACCGCGGCACGACGAAGGAAGGAACTTCGGATCGATGGTGGTTCCATCCGCCGGCAGACCACAGCGCCAGCCGTTGAGCGTTGCGCCGCCGCCGCTGGCAGTCAGCGCCGCCGTTGCGCTTGTCATGGGCACCAAGCTCAGCGTGTTGTTTGCTGCAGTCATGCCGCCACCAATGTTGGCGAAGTTGGCGACGATCGTGATTACTCCGCTATCGCTGGCAGCGCCGGACGTAACGGCCTTCGTTGCACTGACGGTGCAGGCTGCAGGCAGCGCGCCGGTTGGAATCGTTGCCGCAGAAGTCTGAACCGCTTCAGTGATTCCGGTGCGGCAGGCTGATGCAGCCAGCACAACTTCCGACACCTTGGCACGGACGGTGTAGTCCTGGTACGCCGGCAGCGCTACCGCTGCCAGGATGCCGATGATCGCCACGACGATCATCAGTTCGATAAGGGTGAAACCTTTCTGGACACGATTCATCAATGAAACTCCTTGGGGGGTGGATTAGGTGAACAAACTCGGGCAGAGCATCCTGCTGAACGCTAGGCCCGTGCCCACCTCAAATTTCGCACGAATCAAGGATAGATGCCGCGGCAAGACGAAGGGAGAAACTTCGGATTGATAGTGGTGCCGTCGGCCGGCAAGCCACAGCGCCAGCCGTTGAGCGTCGCGCCGCCGCCGCTGGCAGTCAGCGCCGCCGTTGCGCTTGTCATGGGCACCAAGCTCAGCGTGTTGCTTGCTGCAGTCATGCCGCCACCAATGTTGGCGAAGTTAGCGACGATCGTGATCACTCCGCTATCGCTTGCAGTGCCGGACGTAACGGCCTTCGTCGCACTAACGGTACAGGCTGCGGGCAGCGCGCCAGCCGGAATCGTGGCCGCAGAAGTCTGAACCGCTTCAGTGATTCCGGTGCGACAGGCTGACGCAGCCAGTACAACTTCCGACACCTTTGCACGGACGGTGTAGTCCTGATACGCCGGCAGCGCAACCGCCGCCAAGATGCCGATGATCGCCACGACGATCATCAGTTCGATCAGGGTGAAACCTTGTTGAACACGCTTCATGAATGAGACTCCTTGGGGCTGGGGGGGGTAACAATTGGGGAACAACATCCCCCTAGATGCAGGGCCCGTGCCAGCCTCAGATCCCGCTCAAACCGTGAGATTTGCCACCGGGTGCGACGCGTTCGGTCACTTTCGGCTGACTGGGCAGGCGCCCTGGCGCCCCAGGTGACGCAATGCGTCACCTGCCGTGCCGCTTACTTCGGCACGCTCATCACGTCGCCCGATGCCAGCGCGCGCACGCGGTGGCGGCTGCCCTGGGCGGCGATTTCGGACATCACGGCGTCCACCTCGCCAGGCTTGATGTGGGTGATGTAAATGTCGGTGTCTTGCGCCAGCTGCGCCAGTTCACCGCGCAGGTCTGCAGGGCACAGGTGGCGGCTGATGCCGGCCAGCGCCTTTTCGTCGTCGCCAAACGCGGTTTCGATCACCAGCGCCGCCACGGGCAGCGTGGCCAGCCTGGCCCACAGTGCGGCGTTGGGGCCCGTGTCGCCGGTGAAGACCCACGCGCCCTGGCTGCCCAACACGGCATAACCAACAGCTGGCACGGTGTGGCTGGCGGGCAGCACTTCAATCAGATGCTGGGCCAGCGTCAGGATCTGGCCCACCTCAAGGGCATGGAATTGCAGGACCGGGTTGACCACATCGGGCAGCCGGGTGAAGTCCGGCCAGATGACGCCATTGAAGATGTGCAGCTGCAGCGCCGCAATGGTTGCCGCCAGCGCATGGACCTGGATGGGGGGCCGTGCCGCAGCGCGGCGGCGGCGGGTGACGCTGTCGGCCAAGAGGCCAATGGACAGCACGTGGTCAAGGTGTGAATGCGTAACCAGGATGTGGTCAATGCACACCATCTCTTCAAGCGTTAGGTCACCGACACCGGTGCCGGCGTCGATGAGCACGGTCTCGTCGAGCAGGAAAGATGTGGTCCGGCTGCCGGCGGCAATGGAACCCGAACAACCGAGGACGCGAATCTGCATGGGGTGTGGCAAGGGTAGGGGCCGCTGAACGCAAGCAATCAACCGGCAGGATGCAGATGCTGACCCCCCGGCCGTGCCCGCGCAAGGCACATCAGCCCAGACGACACGCCTGGCAACAACAGCACCGCCCCGGACGTGAACCCCATCACGGCGCCTGCGCCGTAGTCCGCCGAGTCGAGCGGCACGCAGTGTTCGCTCGAACGAGGCGAGTTAGAACGGCGACGCCTGAGAACCAAAGGTTCTCAGGCGTAGTCCGATCTAACGGAAGATGAACTGCATCTGGGTGCCGGCGAGTTCGATGACGTCGCCATTGCGCAGTGGCACGGAGTCGCCGACGATCATCACGCCATTGATGCTGGGCTTGGTGGCGCCTTCGACGTGTGAGAAAGCGTAGCCGTTGGGCCGCTTGGTGATCGACGCCACTTGCACACCCGGCTTGCCGACGGTGGTGACCACCTTGGTCAGCACCACTTCACGTCCGGCTGCAGCGCCATTGAGCACCTTGATCGACGCAGGCTGCACGGGCGGCGGTGGCACCACCCCGCCCAGGCCGCCAAAGCCGGACGCGCCGGCGGTGGCCTGCATGACGCTGGGCGCGCCTATGCCGGGCTGGGCGCTGCCCGGCCGCATGATCATGGTTTTTTCGTAATCGCTGGACTCATCGACCAGGTACTTGATCTTGTACTTGCCGATCTCGACCGTGTCGTTGTGGCTGAGTAGCTGCTTCTTGATGGCCTTGCCGTTGATGTACGTGCCGTTGGTGCTGTTGAGGTCTTCGATGAAGACGTCGGCACCCACCATCTGCAGCACGGCATGTTCGCCGCTGACCGCCAGGTTGTCGATCACGATGTCGTTGTACGGACGGCGGCCGAGCGTGGTCTTGTCCTTGGTGATCTGAACTTCCTTGATCACCACACCGTCCAGAGATACCACCAATTTGCCCATGCCTGCCCTCGGTTCTTTGCGCTGCCGGCTGCAGCGGTGGCAGCGCCTTGCAACGCTGCATGTTCTATTGCGGGTTTATTGCGGGTTTATAGCGGTTTTATAGCAGCAGGTGGCTGCGGCATCAGCGCCGGAAGGGCCACCAAAACCGTGCCGCTGTGCTTGCGCCGCCGGACGCGCGCCCCAGAATCACGGAGATATTATCCTTTCCGCCAGCATCGTTGGCGGCATCAATGAGCGCCCGCGTGCTTGATTCAAGGGAGTCGTGCGCCAGCAACACCTGCGAGATGCCCTCGTCGTCCAGCATGTCGGACAGCCCGTCGGAGCACATCAGGAACAAGTCGCCGGGCAGCATGTCGTGCTGGTGCGTCTCAAGCAGCACAGTGTCTTCCACGCCCACGGCGCGCGTCACCAAATTCTTGTTGGCCGAAAAAGCAGCTTGCTCTGGCGTGATGAGGCCAGCGTCAATTTGCTCTTGAAGCAGCGAATGGTCACGCGTGATCTGCTGCAGACGGCCTTCACGCAACCGGTAACAGCGTGAATCACCGACGTGACCCAGCAGCACGCGGCTGTCGCGGAAGACCGCTACCACCAGCGTGGTGCCCATGCCAGCGTATTGCGGGTTGGAATTGGCGGCGTTGAAGATGGCGCGGTTGGCGTTGTCGACGCAAATGTCCATCGCGCGGCGCACTTCGGCGTCACTGGCCTGGCTGCTGGCTTCGCGCAGCCAGCGGCCGAGCTCGGTGCGGATGAAGCTGGTAGCCATGTTGCTGGCGACTTCGCCAGCGTTGTAGCCGCCCATGCCGTCGGCGAGCACAGCCAAGTGGACTCCGTCGTCGGTGGCGACCGAATCTTCGTTGTTGCTGCGCGCCCGGCCGGGGTCCACGGCGGCATGGAGCTCGATCGTCATTGGCACAGGCAAAGGCGGTAGCTCGGGTCACAAGGGAACGGGATTGTGCATCGGTTCGCGGCTTGTGTTGGTGGGTGGGAACCCATGTCACCGTGACTTCACACCGACGCCATCGGGCGGTTTACTCAACGCCTGGCCCAGAAGGCGCAATTGCAGCGCCACCGCATCGCCGTCGCGAGGGCGTCCGGCGGCCGCTTTGGCCAGAAGGCTGGCCACCAGCTGCGCCAAGTTCACGGGAAGATCCGGGCGCAAGCCTTGCAAGTCAGGCGCTGGTTCGTTGGCCACCTGTCGCAGCAGTTCACCCATCGACTGGCCTTGGTGGGGCAGCCTGCCGACGAGCAGCTCGAACAGCAACACGCCCAGTGCGTACAGATCCGTGGCCGGGCTTGGCAAGGCGCCGGCCAATTGTTCGGGCGCCATGTACGAAGGCGTGCCCATGACGATGCCGGTGCCGGTTCGGGACGCAGCGCTGGTGCGCGCAAGCCCGAAGTCGGCCAGTTTAACGACGTCGTCGGCCCAGTTCACCAGCACGTTGGCCGGCTTCAGGTCGCGGTGCACCACCCCCTGGCGGTGCGCATGGGCCAGAGCGCTGGCTACGCGGCTGCACAGGCGCAGAACCAGCGCTTCGGGCAGCAGCCGCAGCGGGCGTGTGTATCGCGCCAGGTCACCGCCCGCCACCGGTTCCATCGCCAGCCAGGCGACGTCGTCCAAAAGGCCGGCATCATGAACCTGGACGATGTGGGGGTGCTGAAGGCGGCCTGCCGCGCTTGCGGCCTCCAGGAATTGTGTGCCCGCCGCGGCCCGCGTCGGGCCTGCCGGCAGGGGCAGGACCTTCAGCGCCACGACCCGTTGCGTGGCCACGTGTTCGGCCAAGTGGACGGCGCTGGTGGCGCCGTGGCCGATTTGCCGCAGCAGCCGGTAGCCCGCCAGCGTGCCCAGCGGCTGCCCGCTGCGCAGGCCAGGCTGCATGGTCAATGCGCTGCGTGCTCCGGCGCGGCTTGGCGTTTGCGCCGCGCCAGCCACTGCCCGATCAGCACCACGCCCACGGCGCCTGCCACTTCAATGATGGTGGTGGACGCGCGGCCTGCGGAGTGGAAGAAGTGTTCTACCGCGTTGTCGGTGACCAGCATTTCGCCAGCCACAAAGCCCAGCAACGCGGCGCCTATGGTGATGATCACCGGGTAACGTTCCATCACCTTCATCAGCAGTTGGCTGCCGAAGATGATGAGTGGAATCGACAGGCCGAGGCCGATGACCAGCAGCAGGAACCTCGACTCGGGCGGGCCACCGTCGGCAGCCGCCGCGACGGCCAGCACGTTGTCCACGCTCATTACCAGGTCGGCCAGGAGGATCGTGCGCACCGCCGACCACAGATGCTCCGACGACTTGATGCCGTCTTCGTTTTCATCCTCGGGCACCAACAACTGCACGCCGATCCAGAACAGCAGCACCGCGCCGATGATCTTCAGGTACGGGAACTGCAGCAACTGCACGGCGAAGACCGTCAGCACCACGCGCAAGACAATGGCCGCTGCGCTGCCGGCGAAGATGGCCTTGTTGCGTTGGTGGTCGGGCAGGCTGCGCGCCGCCAGCGCAATCACCACCGCGTTGTCGCCCGACAGCAGGATGTTGACCCAGATGATCTTGCCCAAGGCCACCCAGAAGGTGGCGTCCCCGATGTGTTCCATGGTGTCTCCTCACACAGCTGCGCCGTGCACACGGTGCCCGCTTGAGCGGCAGTGTAGGGGCCACCAAGGCGTGACGGCCTGCGGGAATTACATAGCGGGGCGGGGCCTGGCTGCCCCAGCCGTCAGAGCAGGGCCTTGAGCAACCGCGCCATCTCCGACGGGTTGCGCGTGATGGTGAAGCCGCACTCTTCCATGATCGCCAGCTTGGCGTCTGCCGTATCGGCGCCGCCGCTGATGAGCGCACCGGCATGGCCCATGCGTTTGCCGGCCGGCGCGGTGACGCCAGCGATGAAGCCGACGATGGGCTTGTTCATGTTCGCTTGGCACCAGCGCGCGGCTTCGGCTTCGTCGGGACCGCCGATTTCGCCGATCATGATGACGGCGTCGGTGTCGGGGTCGTCGTTGAAGAGGCGCATGACGTCGATGTGCTTCAAGCCGTTGATCGGGTCGCCGCCGATGCCGACCGTGCTGCTCTGGCCAAGGCCGATCTCGGTCAGTTGGGCCACCGCTTCATAGGTTAGCGTGCCCGAGCGCGAGACCACGCCGATGCGGCCCTTGCGGTGGATGTGACCCGGCATGATGCCGATCTTGATCTCGTCGGGCGTGATCAAACCCGGGCAGTTGGGCCCCAGCAGCAGCGTCTGCTTGCCGCCTGCAGCTTCCTTCTTCTTCATCTTGTTGCGCACTTCCAGCATGTCCTTCACGGGGATGCCTTCGGTGATGCAGATGGCCAGGTCAAGGTCGGCTTCCACCGCTTCCCAGATCGCGGCGGCAGCGCCTGCGGGCGGCACGTAAATCACGCTGACGGTGGCGCCAGTCGCCTTGGCGGCTTCACGCACACCGGCGTAGATGGGAATGCCTTCAAAAGTCTCGCCGGCCTTTTTCGGATTCACGCCAGCCACGAAGCAGGCCTTGCCGTTGGCATAGCCCTGGCAGCCGCGGGTGTGGAACTGGCCGGTCTTGCCGGTGATGCCCTGCGTGATGACGCGGGTGTCTTTGTTGATCAGGATGCTCATGGTGTTCCAGTCTTTACTTGACGGCAGCGACAATTTTTGTGGCCGCTTCGGCCATCGTGTCGGCGCTGATGATCGGCAGGCCCGACTCCTTGAGCATCTTCTTGCCCAGGTCTTCGTTGGTGCCCTTCATGCGCACCACCAGCGGCACGCTGAGGTTGACGGCCTTGCAGGCGGCGATCACGCCTTCGGCGATGGTGTCGCACTTCATGATGCCGCCGAAGATGTTGACGAGGATGCCCTTCACCGACTTGTTGGACAGCATGATCTTGAAGGCCTCGGTGACCTTCTCGGCAGTGGCGCCACCGCCCACGTCCAGAAAGTTGGCCGGTTCGCCGCCAAAGAGCTTGATGGTGTCCATCGTGGCCATGGCCAGGCCGGCGCCATTCACCAGGCAGCCGATGTTGCCGTCCAGGCTGATATAGCTCAGGTCGAACTTGCTGGCTTCGACTTCGGCCGGGTCTTCTTCGTCAAGGTCGCGGTAGGCCACGATTTCCGGGTGGCGGAAGAGCGCATTGCTGTCGAAGTTGAACTTGGCGTCCAGGGCCTTGATGTTGCCCGGCTTGCCATCCACCGACCCTTCGAGGATCAACGGGTTGATCTCGGCCAGCGACGCGTCGGTGTCCATGTAGCAGGTGTAGAGCTTCTTCAGCACGTCCACCGCTTGCGGCTGGCTGGTGGCGGGCACGCCGATGCCGGCTGCAAGCTCCAGCGCCTGCGCGTCGGTCAGGCCGACCAGTGGGTCGACGAAGACCTTCAAGATCTTCTCGGGTGTGCTGTGGGCCACCTCTTCAATGTCCATGCCGCCTTCGCTGCTGGCCATGATGGCGACCTTCTGCGTGGCGCGGTCGGTGAGCGCGGCCACGTAGTACTCCTTCTGGATGTCGGCGCCTTCTTCCACGAGCAAACGACGCACCTTCTGGCCTGCAGGGCCAGTTTGGTGCGTCTTGAGCTGCATGCCCAGGATCTGCGTCGCCAAGGTCTCGACTTCGGCTTGGCTGCGCGCCAGCTTCACGCCACCGCCCTTGCCACGGCCGCCGGCGTGGATCTGCGCCTTCACCACCCATACCGAGCCACCCAGCTTCTGCGCCGCTTCCTGGGCTTCTCGCACATTGAATGCGGGGTAGCCGCGCGGCACCGGCACGCCGTGGGCGCGCAACAACTCTTTGGCCTGGTATTCGTGAATCTTCATTGGGGTTCCTTCGCTCGCTCGTTCAAATCGGAATGGGGCTGTTCAACAGCGGCTGCCACGGGTGCGCGGTACCAGCGCGGGTAGTGCAGGCGCACCGCTTCGCCACTGCTGCGCAGGGCGTGGCAGTGGTCGATCTGGAAAGGCTTGTGCGCGCCCTCGGCCGTGCCGCGGGTGTCGATGACCTCGCCAGCAAAAGCCTGCACCACGGCAGTGGGCAGCACCTGGGCCAGTTCCGTGATGTGCGTGCAGCCCAGCACGCCGCCCACACGCAGGCGCAAATGCTTGCGAAAGTCCTTCAACAGATTCAGGCCAACGAGCGTGGCGTAGGCGTCGCCGTGTTCGTTGCACACGCCTGTGTAGGGCACCCAGCGCGATTCGGAGCCGGCGGCGACGACGTCCAGCTGCTCGTTCACCACCAGGCGCAGCAGCATGTCGTGGATCGGCGTGCCGGGCGCGCGCGGTCCTTCGGCCATGTGGGCGATGCGTGTCTTGACGTCCGTCAGCACCGCGTCCACTTCCCACAGGCCATTGCCGCACGCAAACACCTGCACATCGATCTGGCGGCGGTGCTTGAGCTGGCGCTGTGGCGCCGCTGGCGGAAGGCTCATTGCTGGGGCGGTGGGGCAGGGGCGATGTCGTGGGTTGCAGCGTGTGCGCAATGCGGCGGGGAATTTAGCATGCTGCTGTGCAGCAGACGCTTCCAGCGCATGCCCGTTGAGCGCCCGGCCGCCCTTCAGCGGTGCCGGTGGCTGCTGCGGTGCCCGTCGCGGTGTGCTGGTTCGCGCGCTGTCCAACGCGCGACAACGCAAGCCAAACCGCAATTCAATCGTCTTCGGCGCCTTGCACCACGCGGCGTATGACCTCGCCTTCAAAGCCGCGGCCGGCCATGAAGCGCATCTGGCGCGCGCGCTCTGCGGCGTCGGCCGGTGGGACGCCAAAGCGCCGGCGCCAGACCTCGCGGGCGCGCTCGACTTCGGTGCTGCGGGCCTCTTTCAGCGTGGCGCTGACCAGGTCCGCGTCCAGGCCCTTGAACTGCAGCGTCTGCTTCAGGCGGCGCACGCCGTAGCGCTGGCCCTGGCTGGCGAGCACCGAAGCGGCGGCGCGCGCTTCGCTCAGCAGCCCGGCGGCGGCCAGTTGGTCGAGAGCGCGTGCGATCTGAGCCTGAACGCTGTCGTCTTCAGTCGCGGTAACGTGGCGGGCCAGTTTGCGTTCCAGCTCAAGGCGCGAATGTTCGCGCTGCGACAGGTAGCGCAGCGCGCGGCCCTTGACCGACAGTGCGCCGAAAGTCATCACGTGGCTGGTTCAGCTGCAGACTCAGCCGCTTGCTGGACTGCTTGCTGGACTGCTTACTCGGCCGCCTTTGCCTCTTGCAGCGGGATGCCCATCGATTCGCGCACCTTGTTTTCAATCTCTCGCGCCAGTTCGGCGTTTTCACGCAGGAATTCGCGCGCGTTGTCTTTGCCCTGGCCGATTTTTTCGCCGTTGTAGGCGTACCAGGCGCCGCTCTTGTCGAGGATGCGCGCTTCCACGCCCATGTCGATGATTTCGCCTTCGCGGCTGATGCCTTCACCGTAGAGGATGTCGAACTCGGCCACCTTGAAAGGCGGCGCGACCTTGTTCTTGACGACCTTGACCTTGGTCTCGCTGCCGATGATTTCTTCGCCCTTCTTGATGTTGCCGGTGCGGCGGATGTCCAGCCGCACCGAGGCGTAGAACTTCAGCGCGTTGCCGCCGGTTGTCGTCTCCGGGTTGCCAAACATGACGCCGATCTTCATGCGGATCTGGTTGATGAAGATGACCATGGTGTTGGTCTTCTTGATGGTGCCGGTGAGCTTGCGCAAAGCCTGGCTCATCAGGCGTGCCTGCAGCCCCGGCAGGCTGTCACCCATTTCGCCTTCGAGTTCGGCTTTGGGCGTGAGCGCAGCCACCGAGTCGATGACGATCAGGTCGATCGAGCCGCTGCGCACCAGCGCGTCGACGATCTCGAGCGCCTGCTCGCCGGTGTCGGGCTGGCTGATCAGCAGCTCCTGCAGGTTGACGCCCAGCTTCTGCGCGTACTGGATGTCAAGCGCGTGCTCAGCGTCAATGAACGCACATGTGCCGCCGACCTTCTGCATTTCAGCAATGACCTGCAGCGTGAGCGTGGTCTTGCCTGATGATTCCGGCCCGTAGATTTCAACCACCCGGCCGCGCGGCAGGCCGCCGACACCGAGTGCGATGTCCAGGCCCAGCGAGCCGGTGGAGACGACCTGGATATCCTCGATCACCTCGCCTTCGCCCAGGCGCATGATCGAGCCCTTGCCAAACTGCTTTTCAATCTGCGCCAATGCAGCCTGCAGGGCCTTGGCTTTTTCGGTGTTCAGCGCTTTGACGGGTGCATCCATGGGGTTCTCCGGGGTGGGTCTGCTGGGGCGGATTATGTCGCACAAGCTGGATATGCGTACAGTCATTTTGGGGTAACTCCTGGGGGCGCACCCAACGGGGCGAACGACTTTGAGGGCAGTCGAGGTTGACGTCGGGGTGCTGCCTAGAATTTGAGCAAAGCAAGCGGGCCGGCACACCGAGCCCGCAAGGAGACAAAACGCATGCGCATCCTCATTGCCGAAGACGACCAGGTGCTGGCCGACGGCCTGTTGCGGTCCCTGCGTTCAGCGGGTTATGCCGTGGACCAGGTCAGCAGCGGCACCGAAGCCGACGCCGCGTTGGCGGCCCACGAATTCGACATGGTCATCCTTGACCTGGCCTTGCCGCGCATGCACGGCTTTGAGGTGCTGAAGAAGCTGCGCGGCCGCGGCATCACCGTGCCGGTGCTGATCCTGACCGCTGCCGACAGCGTCGAACAGCGCGTCAAGGGCCTGGACCTGGGCGCCGACGACTACATGGCCAAGCCCTTTTCGTTGCAGGAGCTTGAAGCCCGTGTTCGGGCGCTGACCCGGCGTGGCCTGGGAACCGCGTCCAACCTGCTCAAGCACGGCCCGCTGACCTTTGACGCCACCGGCCGCGTCGCCTATCTCAACGACCAGATGGTGGAGTTGTCGGCGCGCGAACTCAGCCTGCTGGAAGTGCTGCTGCAGCGCGCGGGCCGCCTGGTCAGCAAGGACCAACTCGTCGAACGGCTGTGTGAATGGGGCGAAGAGGTCAGCAACAACGCCATCGAGGTCTACATCCACCGCCTGCGCAAGAAAATCGAACAAGGCCCGGTGCGCATTGCCACGGTGCGCGGCCTGGGCTATTGCCTGGAAAAGATTGCGGCTTGAACGGCACTGGCCAGCCGCAGTGCCGACCGCACCAGCCGCACCAGCCGCACCGGTCACACCAGCCACACCTGCCGCCAGATCGGCGGGCCTGATGTTCGGGCCCGTTGCGCATGAGCAGCGTTCGCTTTTTGGCGAGATCCTTGACTGGATGCTCGCGCCGCTCTTGCTGCTGTGGCCGCTGAGCCTGGGCTTGACGTCGCTGGTGGCGCAGTCGATCGCCAACCGGCCCTATGACCGCGACCTGGCCGACGTGGCGCTGGCGCTGGCGCGGCAGTCCACCGTGCTGTCGGCGCCCGACCTGTCCAATGCCGCATCCCATGCCGCATCCCATGCCGCATCGTCCAACGCAACCTCGCCTGAGGCACTGCGCCGACGTGCGCTGGAGCGCACTGCGGCCGCCCTGCTGCGCAGCGACGACGACGATGGCGACAGCGCCTACTTCCAGGTGCTGGGCCCACGCGGTGAACTGGTGGCCGGAGACGCGCGCCTGGTGGTGCCCACCGACGAACCCGTGGCCCAGGCTGGTGTGCGCTACCGCGACGACGTGCTGGGCGACGAACCGGTGCGCGTGGCCTACCTGCGTTTGCCCGGCGCCGACGGCCAGGGCGATGCCCTGGTGCAGGTGGCCGAGACGCTGGGCAAACGATCGCGTTTGGCCACGGAAATCATCAAGGGCGTGCTGCTGCCGCAGTTCTTGATTCTGCCGCTGGCGGTGTTGCTGGTGTGGTTGGCACTGGTGCGCGGCATCCGCCCGCTGGCTGACTTGCAGCAGCGCATCCGCCAGCGCGCCAGCACCGACTTGAGCGAAATCCCCACCCACGGCGTACCCGACGAGGTGGTGCCGCTGGTCAAGGCCATCAACGACTTGCTGCAGCGGCTGGACCAGTCCATCGCCACCCAGCGCCACTTTCTGGCCGATGCCGCGCACCAGCTGAAGACGCCGCTGGCGGGGCTGCGCATGCAAGCCGAACTGGCGGGGCGCGAAATCGACAGCGGCCGCGGTGACCCGGCGTCGATCAGCCATTCGCTGCACCAGATTGCGGTATCCAGCCAGCGCGCCGCGCACATGGTCAACCAGCTGCTGGCGATGGCGCGTGCCGAAGATGGCGGCCAGGCGCTGCGCCGTGTGCCGGTGGACTTGGGCGGCGTGACGCGTGACGTGGTGCAGGACTTTGTCGCTCGCGCCATGGAGCGCCGCATCGACCTGGGCTACGAAGGCCCCGAGTCCGGCACGCCAGCCCTGCTGCGGGGCGAACCCGTGCTGCTGGGTGAACTGGTGCGCAACCTGGTGGACAACGCGCTGCAATACACGCCCGCAGGCGGCACGGTGACAGCGCGTGTCGTGCCCGACCCTTTCGGGCAAGTGCTGGTGCTGCAGGTTGAAGACACCGGGCCGGGTGTGGCGCCAGCCGAGCGCGATGCGGTCTTCAGGCCCTTTTACCGGTCGCTGGAAACGCTGGTGGACGGCAGTGGCCTCGGCTTGGCTATCGTGCAGGAAATCGCGCACCGGCATGACGCCGAAGTGACGGTGGACGACGCGCGTTCACGCACACTCTTCCCCCTGGCGCCAGGTGCCTTGTTCACGGTGCGCTTCAGGTTGACCGAGCCTGCGCAGGCCGCGTTGCCTGCCACCGCGGCCTGACTTTGCATCAGCCTTCGGCCTGACTTTGCATCAGCCGTCGGCCTGACTTTGCAGCAGCCTTCGGCCTGACTTTGCAGCAGCCGTCGGCCTAACTTTGCATCAGCCTGCGGCTTCGGGCCACCGACATCAGGATGCCCAGGCCGAGGCCCAGCGTCACCATCGCCGTGCCGCCATAACTGACGAATGGCAGCGGCACGCCCACCACCGGCAGGATGCCGCTGACCATGCCCATGTTGACGAAGGCGTAGGTGAAGAAGCTCATCGTCACCGCGCCGGCCAGCAGGCGGGTGAAGACGGTGGGTGCGTCGGCCGCGATCATCAGGCCGCGAAAGATCAGGAAGGTGAAACTGCCCAGCAGGGCCAGCACGCCCGTCAGGCCGAATTCTTCCGAGAAGGCGGCGAAGATGAAGTCGGTGGTGCGCTCGGGGATGAATTCCAGGTGCGTCTGCGTGCCCTGCATGAAGCCCTTGCCACCCAGCCCGCCGGAGCCGATGGCGATCATCCCCTGGATGATGTGGAAGCCCTTGCCCAGCGGATCCTTGGTGGGGTCGAGCAGCGTGCAGACGCGGTTCTGCTGGTAGTCGCGCAAGAACGGCCAGCGCACGCCCGCAGCGCAGATGTCGTCGGCGGTGATGACGATGGCGCCGATGGCCACGGCGCCCAGCGCCAGCACCGGCAGCACCAGCTTCCAGGACAGCCCGGCGAAGAACATGACGTACACGCCGCTGGCCAGGATCAAGAGTGCCGTGCCCAGATCAGGCTGCTTGACCACCAGCGCCACCGGCACCAGCAGCAGGCCCGCGGCCACCACAAAGTCGGACACGCGCAACTGGCCTTCGCGCTTCTGAAACCACCAGGCCAGCATCAGCGGCATGGCGATCTTCAGGATTTCGCTGGGTTGGATGACCAGCGGCCCCAGCGCCAACCAGCGCGTGGCGCCCTTGCGCGTGAGACCGAAGAGCGCGGTGGCCACCAGCAGCGCCACGCCGGCCAGGTACAGCGGCACCGCCAGGCGTTCCAGCTTCTGCGGCGGAACCTGCGCCACCACGAAGAGCACCACCACCGCGATCAGCATGTTGCGGCCGTGGTCGACGAAGCGCGTGCCGTGGTCGAAGCCGGCCGAGTACATCGTCAGAAGGCCGATCGTCGCCAGCAGTGTGATGGCCAGCAAGAGGGGGCCGTCGAAGCCGGCAAACACCCGCTGCAAGCGCAGCCAGGCGGACGGGCGCTCAAAGACGGCGTTCATCGGCTGGGCTTTGCGGATGGCGTGGGTGGTGCAGCAGCGACGCGCTCGGTGGACGCCGCCGCGCCCACCACCGACGCCAGAGGCGCCACCGACACCAGAGGCACCAAAGGCACCAAAGGCACCAAAGGCGCCACCGCCTGCCCCGGCAGCGGCACCTCAGCCGCGCGCCGCGGCGTGCCGATGGGCGCCTTGGCCTTGCCTTCGCGCATGGCGGCCATGTCGGCAACGCTTGGGTATTGGCCCAGCAACAAGTAGTCGAAGACGCGGCGCGCGATGGGTGCTGCTGAATCCGACCCCCAGCCCGCGTTTTCAACAATCACTGCCAGCGCCACGGTGGGTGCGTCGATGGGCGCGGCGGCCACGTACAGCGCGTGGTCGCGCTTGTTTTCGTCGATCCTGGCAGCGTTGTACTTTTCGTTGGCACGCGCGCCCACCGCCTGGGCCGTGCCGGTCTTGCCGCCGCTGCTGTAGCCGGCACCGGCAAAGGCCGCACGAGACGTGCCTTCCAGCGCCACGCCTTGCAGTGCGCGGCGGATCACTTCCACGTCCTGCGGTTTGTAGGGCAGCGGCGCCAGCGCGTCATTGGCGATGCGTTTGCGATGGCCGCTGATGACGTCTTCTATCTCGCGCACCAGCCGCGGCTTGAAGCGCAGGCCGCCGGACACCAGCGTGGAAGTGGCGGCGGCCATTTGCAGCATCGTGAAATTGTTGTAGCCCTGGCCGATGCCCAAGGAGATGGTCTCGCCCGCGTACCACTTCTGCTGCTCTGGCTTTTTGAAACGCTTTTTCTTCCAGTCGGTGGACGGCAAATCGCCGGTGACTTCGCCTTCGACGTCAATGCCGGTCTTGCGGCCAAAGCCCATCGGAAACAGCTGCTCGTGGATCAGGTCCACACCCATCTCGTTGGCCAGCGAGTAGAAATAGACGTTGCTGGACTGCACGATCGCGCGGTGCATGTCCATGAGGCCGCCGCGTTCGGTTTCGGGGCTGCCGAAACGGTGGCCGCCGAAGTTGAAGACCAGCGTGTCGTTGATGATCGTCGTCGGCGTTCGCTTGCCGGTGTTGAGCGCGGCCATGGCCATGAAAGGCTTGTACGCTGAACCTGGCGGGTAGGTGCCGCGCAGGGCGCGGTTGAGCAGCGGCTTGTCGATGCTTTCGTTCAGCTCGCGCCAACTTTCCACGTCGATGCCGTCGACGAAAAGGTTGGGGTCGAAGGTGGGCTTGCTGACGAAGGCCAGCACTTCGCCGTTGCGCGGGTCGATGGCCACCAGCGCGCCGCGGCGGTCGCCGAAGAGTTCTTCCACCAGCGCCTGCAGCTTGATGTCGATGGACAGCACCAGTTTGTCGCCCGGTGTCGGCGGGTGGCTCTTCAGGCGCCGCACGGCGCGGCCGCCGGCGCTGGTTTCCACCTCTTCAAAGCCGGCGCTGCCGTGCAGCTGGCGTTCGTAGCTTTGCTCCAGGCCGAGCTTGCCGATGTATTCGGTGCCCTTGTAGTTGCCCTGGTCCTCGTCTTCCCACTCTTCCATGGCCTGCTTTTCGGCCGGGTTGATGCGGCCGATGTACCCGAGCAGGTGGGCGCCGGTCTCGCCCAGCGGGTAGCTGCGGAAGAGCCGCGCCTTCACCTCCACCCCGGGGAAGCGGTAGCGCTGCGCGGTGAAGCGCGCCACTTCTTCGTCGCTGAGCTTGGTGCGGATGGGCAGGGATTCAGCGCCCTTCATCTCTTCACGCAGGCGTTTGAAGCGCTTGCGGTCGCGCGGGGCGATTTCGACGACTGTGGCCAGGTCGTCGATCAGCGCGTCTTGCTGCGGCCCGGCTGCTGCGCCCTTGCGTGGCGAGATCTCCAGCGTGTAGGCCGAGTAGTTGGTGGCCAGCACGACCCCGTTGCGGTCAACGATGAGGCCGCGGTTGGGCACGATCGGCACCACGGCGATGCGGTTGGCTTCGGCCTGCGTGGCCAGCTCTTCGTGGCGGAAGACCTGCAGATAAACGAGCCGCGTCGCCAGCAGCAAAAAGGCCAGCAGCACAAAGCCGGCAGCGGCCAGCACGCGGCCACGGAAGCGGTCGATTTCCTGTTCGACGTCGCGCAGGACGTTCATGGGGCTGGGCAATTCACAAAGGCCGATTTTGATCGGGGTCGGGCGCGCGGCGTTGCGGCGCCAGCAAGAGCACGCTCACCAGCGGCCAGATCAACGCCTCAACCGCTGGCGCCACAAAGGCCCACCAGCCGGGAAACATGTCGCCGGCCAGCATCCGCACCGCCAGCGTGACACCAAACGCGGCGTAGAACACCGGCACGATCTGCACCGCTTGCTGGATCACGCCAAACCACAGCATACGGCGCTGGATGCTGATGGCCACAAAGCTCAAGAGCGTGTACGCCAGTGCGTGCTGGCCAAAGAGCGCCCCTTGGTGCACGTCCATCATCAGACCGAAGAGGAAGGCCACGCCCACGCCCACGCGGCGCGGCTGGTGCACGTTCCAGAACACCAGGGCCACCGCCAGCAAATCGGGCATGGCGGGCTGGCGGCCCAGCGGCAGCAGGTTGAAGGCCAGCGCCAGCAGGAGCGTGAAGCCGATGAAGAGTGGGTTGACCGGCAGCAGCAGCTGGTCGGAGCCACGCGGCATGATCATGCTGCGGCCCCTGGGTTCAGCGTCATCATGGCGCCGGCCCTGCCGGCCCTGAAGCCGGTGCCGAAGCCCCGCGCCGCGGCGTCTTGAGCTGACGTTCGGTCCTGGCCGGTTCCACCACCACCGGCGCTGGCCGCGGCGGCAGTTGCGCGGCCAGCGGTTCCAGCACCAGCACATGGCGCACGCCGTCGGCGTTGGCAGCGGGCGTGAGCGTGATGCGCGCAAAGCCGGACTCGACACGCCGTTCCACCGCCACCACCCGCGCCACGGGAAGCCCCGGCGGGTAGATGCCGTCCAGGCCGCTCGTCTGCAGCACGTCGCCGATCTGCACGTCGGCGTTGCCGGACATGAAGCGCAACTCCATGCCGCCCCCGGGTGCAGCGCTGACCGCGCCACCGAAAGCCGCGCTGCGCTGCTGGGTGCGGGTGTTGAGCACGGGAATCGCGGCGTCCTTGTCGGCCAGCAAGGTGACCTCGGCGGTCAGTGGATAGACATGCGTGACCTGGCCCAGCACACCGGCGTCGTTGATGACGGGTGCACCCGCCACCACCCCGTCCTGCGTGCCACGGTCAATGACGACCTTGCGCGAATACGGATCGGCGGCTTCGTACAACACCTCGGCCGGCAGCGACCGCACGGCCAGCGTGGGCTTCAAGCCCAGCAAGGCGCGAAGGCGCTTGTTCTCCTCGGTCAGCTGCTGGGTGCGGGCGGCGCGTTCGGCCACGGCTGCGGCCTGCACACGCGCGGCGCGCTCGCCGGCCTGGGCCTGGCTCAGGCCGCGCAGGTAGTCACCCCCGCCGTCCCAAAGGTCCACCGGCACCGCCAGCGCGCGTTGCAGCGGCAGCAGCGTGATCGCCAGGCCCTGGCGCATGGGCTGCACGAACCTGAAGCGCGAATCGGCCACCATCAGGAAGAGCGCAAGCGCTGAAAAGAAGATCAGCTTGCTCAGGGATGACGGCCCCTGGCGGAAGAACGGCGGTGGCGTGCGGTCTATCGTCCCCAGCTGCATGGCGCGGCCCGGGCGGTGGTCATTCGGACGTGAAGATGGACCCCAGCCGTTCCATGCGTTCCAGCGCCATGCCGCAGCCGCGCACCACGCAGGTCAGCGGGTCTTCGGCCACCAGCACCGGCAACCCGGTTTCTTCGGCCAGCAGGCGGTCCAGGTCGCGCAGCAGCGCGCCGCCACCGGTGAGCATCATGCCGCGCTCGGCGATGTCAGCGCCCAGTTCGGGTGGTGTCTGCTCGAGCGCATTCTTGACCGCACTCACCATCTGGTTGAGCGGGTCGGTCAGGGCTTCAAGGATTTCGTTGCTGCTGATGGTGAAGCTGCGCGGCACGCCTTCGCTCAGGTTGCGGCCCTTGACTTCCATCTCCTTGACCTCACTGCCCGGGAATGCGCTGCCGATGGTCTTCTTGATGGATTCGGCCGTGGGCTCGCCAATCAACATGCCGTAATTGCGGCGGATGTAGTTGATGATGGCTTCGTCGAACTTGTCGCCACCGACGCGGATGCTGCCCTTGTAGACCATGCCGCCCAGGCTGATGACGCCGACTTCGGTGGTGCCGCCGCCGATGTCCACCACCATCGAACCGCTGGCTTCGCTGACGGGCAGGCCGGCGCCGATGGCTGCGGCCATGGGTTCTTCGATCAGGAACACGTCCGAGGCGCCGGCACCCAAGGCCGATTCACGGATGGCGCGCCGTTCCACCTGGGTCGAGCCGCAGGGCACGCAGATGATGATGCGCGGGCTGGGCCGCAGGATGCCGCGCGGGTGAACCATCTTGATGAACTGCTTGAGCATCTGTTCGGTCACCGTGAAGTCGGCAATGACACCGTCTTTCATGGGCCGGATGGCTTCAATGTTCCCGGGCACCTTGCCCAGCATGGCTTTGGCTTCCTTGCCGACGGCCTGGATGGTCTTCTTGCCTTGGGGCCCGCCTTCGTGGCGGATGGCAACGACCGACGGTTCGTCAAGCACGATGCCTTTGCCGCGCACGTAGATCAGTGTGTTGGCGGTGCCAAGGTCGATGGCAAGGTCGGTGGAAAAATAGCGGCGCAGAGAGGCAGCAAACATGGGCAGGGGATGGTCGGCGTTGCGCGGAGGAGGGCGCGGTGTATGGGTGCTGTGGCACTTGTCTTGAAGCGCTCTTTTGTGGCGTCGGCCATGAACAACTGGTCTTGCCGGGGGGCTGAGCATAGCCCTCGACCGAGCAGCCGTTAAGGGCCTTGCAAGTAACCGGAGATAATAACGCACCAGACTTATTTCTCCGAGGTGGGGCGCTGCTTTTTTCAGCAGCGCGGCCTGCCGCAGGCGCCCTTTTCAGACCCTGTTTTGACGACCTCGACAATGGCATTGACTCAAGACGACGTGAGCCGCATTGCGCACCTTGCGCGGCTGGCGCTTTCCAGCACTGAACAAGCGCAGATGCTGGGCCAGCTCAACGGTTTTTTCAGCATCGTCGATCAGATGAGCGCCGTGGACACGCGCGGCGTTGAGCCGTTGTACACGCCGCTGTCGGCGGTGCAGGAAGTCACCTTGCGCCTGCGCGACGACGTGGTGACGGAAACCGACCAGCGCACTGCCAACCAGCGCAGCGCGCCGCTGGTGGAAGACGGCCTCTTCCTGGTGCCGCAGGTGATTGAATGACCGAGCAAATGACGGGCAGCATCCATGCAAGCGGCGTCACTGAACTGTCGCGCGCCTTGGCGGCAGGGCAGGTCAGCAGCGTTGAATTGACGACCGCCTTGCTCGCCGGCATCGGCAGCGACACTGAACTGGGTGCCTTCCTGGCCACTGACGAAGCCGCCTCGCTGGCGCAGGCGCGTGCCGCTGACGCGCGCCGCGCGCGAGGCGAAGCCGGCCCGCTGACGGGCGTGCCCATCGCGCACAAGGACATCTTCGCCACCGACTTTGCAAGCTCGGGCCTGGCCACCACGGCGGGCTCGAAGATGCTGGCCGGCTATGCCAGCCCATTCGACGCCACGGTGGTGGCGCGCCTGGGCAACGGAGAACCGGGCCGCGGCCCTGGCGCGGGCATGGTGACACTCGGAAAGCTGAACTGCGATGAATTCGCCATGGGTTCCGCCAACGAGAACTCGGCCTTCGGCGCGGTGAAGAACCCCTGGGACCTGTCGCGCGTGCCGGGCGGTTCATCGGGCGGCAGCGCAGCGGCCGTGGCCGCACGCCTGGTGCCGGCAGCCACCGGCACCGACACCGGCGGCTCCATCCGCCAGCCGGCCAGCTTCACCGGCATCACCGGCATCAAGCCGACCTACGGTGTTTGCAGCCGCTACGGCATGGTGGCGTTTGCGTCCAGCCTGGACCAGGCCGGCCCGCTGGCGCGGTCGGCTGAAGACTGTGCGCTCTTGCTGTCGGCGATGAGCGGCTTCGACGAGCGCGACGCAACCAGTGCCCAGCGCCCGCCGCAGGACTACCACGCGGCGATGCACCTGCGTCGCACCGGCGCCAGCGCCGCGCGGCCGCTGCAGGGCCTGCGCATCGGCCTGCCGCGCGAATTCTTCCCGGCGGCGTTGTCCGCCGACGTCGAAGGCGCTGTGCGCGGCGCGCTGGTGGCGCTTGAAAAGCTCGGCGCCACGCTGGTGGATGTCAGCCTGCCGCGCACCGAGCTGTCGATTCCGGTGTACTACATCATCGCGCCGGCCGAGGCCAGTTCCAACCTGGGCCGCTTCGACGGCGTCAAGTTCGGCCACCGCGCGGCGCAGCATGGCGACTTGCTGGACATGTACAAGCGGTCGCGCGCCGAAGGTTTTGGTGCCGAAGTCAAGCGTCGCATCATGATCGGCACCTACGTGCTGTCACACGGCTATTACGACACCTTTTACGTGCAGGCGCAAAAGCTGCGCCGCATGATCGCCGACGACTTTCAAGCCTGCTTCCAGCGCTGCGACGTGATCGCCGGCCCGGTGGCGCCCACGGTGGCCTGGAAGCTGGGCGCGCAGGCCGACGACCCGGTGAAAGCCTACCTCGCCGACATCTTCACGCTACCGGCCAGCTTGGCTGGCTTGCCGGGCATGAGCGTGCCGGCGGGCACCGGTGAAGGCGGCATGCCGGTGGGCCTGCAGCTCATCGGCAACTACTTCGAGGAAGCCACTTTGCTGCAGACCGCGCACGCGCTGCAGCAAGCCACGGACTACCACCGCCGCGCGCCGCAGGGGTATTGAGCCATGCCACAACGAGCAGCACTCATCCGCGGTTACGAAGTCGTCATCGGCCTTGAAACCCACGCCCAACTCTCCACCGTCAGCAAGATTTTCAGCGGCGCCAGCACGCACTTTGGGGCCGCACCCAACACCCAGGCCTGCGCGGTGGACCTGGCGCTGCCCGGCACGCTGCCGGTGATGAACCGTGGCGCCGTCGAGCGCGCCATTCGCTTCGGCCTGGCGGTGGGCGCCAAGGTGGCGCCGCTGTCGATCTTTGCGCGCAAAAATTACTTCTACCCCGACCTGCCCAAGGGCTACCAGATCAGCCAGTACGAGACGCCGGTGGTGCAGGGCGGGCACGTGGACTTTGTGCTGGATGGTGAGGCCCGCTCCGTGCGGCTGACCCGCGCGCATCTGGAAGAAGACGCCGGCAAGAGCTTGCACGAGGCATTCACCGGCCAGACCGGCATCGACCTGAACCGCGCCGGCACGCCGCTCCTCGAAATCGTCACCGAGCCCGACATGCGCAGCAGCGCTGAAGCCGTGGAATACGCCAAGGCGCTGCATGCGCTGGTGATGTGGCTGGGCATCTGCGACGGCAACATGCAGGAAGGCAGCTTCCGCTGCGACGCCAACGTCTCGGTGCGCAAACCCGGCGCGGCGCTGGGGACGCGGCGCGAGATCAAGAACCTCAACAGCTTCCGCTTTCTGCAGCAGGCGGTGGACTTTGAAGTGCAGTGGCAGATCGACCGTGTCGAAGACGGCCTGGCCATTGACCAGGCCACCGTGCTCTTCAACCCCGACACCGGTGAGACGCGTGCCATGCGCAGCAAGGAAGACGCGCACGACTACCGCTACTTCCCTGACCCTGACCTGCCGCCGCTGGTGATTGCGCCGGCGTGGATCGAAAGCGTCAAGGCTTCGATGCCCGAGCTGCCGGCAGCGATGGCGCGGCGTTTTGAGCAAGCCGATGGCCTTCCCGCCTACGACGCGGCCATGATGACGCAGAGCCTGCCGCTGGCGCGTTACTACGAAGCCGTGCGCAACGCCAGCGGCACGCCGAAGCTGGCCGCCAACTGGCTGCAGGGTGAAGTGTCCAAACGGCTCAATGCAGAAGGGCGCGACATCACGGCAGTCGCGCTGGCGCCGTCCACATTGGCCGCGCTGATTCAGCGTGTGGCCGACGGCACGCTGTCGCACAACAGCGCGCGCCAGGTCTTTGACGTGCTGTGGCCCGGTGCCACGGCCGACGTTGACGCAGTCATCGAAGCCCATGGCCTGAAGCAGATGAACGACAGCGGCGCGCTTCTAACAATAGTCGACGAAGTCATTGCCGCGAATGAAAAATCGGTGGCCGAATTCCGCGCCGGCAAGGACAGGGCCTTCAACGCGCTGGTGGGCCAGGTCATGAAGGCCAGCAAGGGCAAGGCGAATCCGGCGCAGGCCGGTGAACTGTTGCGGCGGCGCCTGGGCGACGGCTGAGATACCGCTGCAACCTCAACGCACCTGCGCTGACTTTCAACGCGCTGAGGCAACCCCTGCCTTGGCCCGCACAGGCTGCGACGCCGCCGGTTTGGGGGCGGCCTTGAGGGGCGGCGGTGCCGCCATCGGCCCGAGCGACCCCGGTTGCGCGCCAGCCCACAAGCGGCGCAGGCGGTCGAGTTCTGTGTCGTAAATCTTGTTGATGCGCACCAGCTCGGCCTCTTGATTGGCGCTGGAAGAACGCTGCGCATCCATCGACGCGTCGTTGGCGTCGATCGCGGTCTTCAGCTTGGCCGGCAGTGGTTTGCCTTTGTAGAACTCGGCTTCTTCGCGCAGCGGCTTGCGTTCGGCTTCCAGTTCACGCAGGCGGATTTCGCTGGACTTCATGGCCAGCCGCACGGTGTCCACTGCGGCTTCGCGGGCTCGTTTGTGGGCGGCTTCGTCGGGGAAACGCGTGGACAGGTTGCGGTCGCGGCGTGCGGCGTCGGCCTGCGCGGCGCGGGCCTCTGCCGCCGCCCGGTCGCGCGCTTCCTTCTCGGCGCGCTCTTCAGCGGTCAGCGTCGGCGGCAGCACCGCGCGCACCGAGCCGTCGCCGTTGAGCACCTGCTGCTCTTTGTGTGCGCACTCGGGGACAGGCCGGTCGGCCGTCAGGCGCCGGCCCTGGCCGTCGGTGCAGGTGTAGATGCTCACGGGGGACTTGGCCGGCTGTGCAGCAATGCCTGCAGCGGCCAGCACCAAAACCACCGCGAACCCGAAGGCTGCAAGCCGGCGCGGCAAGAGCACGGCGGCGCCGCCCATCTCAGGCGCCGTAACGTTCACGGTAGGCCGCCACCGGCGCTGCATGGGCCGACAGCGCGTCGCCGGCCTGGCCACGCAGGAAGGTGAGCAGGTCTTGCAGCGTGGCCACCGCCACCACAGGCAGGCCGAGTTGCTGCGTCACGAACTGCACCGCGCTCACTCGGGTTGGGCGGCTTGCTTCGGGCCCGTCGTCAGCCACGCTTTCCTGGCGGTCAAGTGCAATCGCCACGCCGCAGGCCTGCGCGCCAGCCGCCTGGATCAGGGTGATGGATTCGCGCACCGAGGTGCCTGCAGAAATAACGTCATCGATGATCAGAACGCGCCCGCGCACAGGCGCGCCGACAAGGGTGCCGCCTTCGCCGTGGTCCTTGGCTTCCTTGCGGTTGTAGGCAAAGGGCACGTTGCGGCCCTGGCGCGCCAGTTCCACCGCCACCGCCGACGCCAAGGTGATGCCCTTGTAAGCGGGGCCGAACAGCATGTCGAAAGCCAGCTCGCCCTGCGCCTGCGCCTGCAGCAGGCGCCTTGCATAGAATTCCGCCAAACGGCCGAGCTTGGCGCCGTCGTCAAAAAGCCCGGCGTTGAAAAAGTACGGCGACAGGCGCCCGGCCTTGGTCTTGAACTCACCAAAGCGCAACACGCCAGCGGCCAATGCAAACTGGACGAAGGCCTGCGCAAGGGGCGTGTCGTCAACGGTGCTCAGCGGCTGCAAGGGGATCTCTTGGCTTTCAAACTCATCACACTCAACCTCAACGGCATTCGGTCGGCGGCCAAAAAAGGCTTCGTCGAATGGGCGCAAAGCACAGGTGCAGATTGTATGGGTGTGCAGGAGGTCAGGGCCCAACCTGAAGACGTGATGGGCAAGCTGGACAAACTGGGTTCGCACCAAGGGCACTTCCACTTTGCACAGAAGAAGGGCTATGCGGGCGTGGGCGTCTACACGAAGCATGCGCCGAGCGATGTCGTCATGGGCATCGGCAGCCCCGAGTTCGACGCCGAAGGCCGCTGGGTCGAAACACGCTTTGACACCACAAAGCGCCGCTTGAGCATCATCAGCTGCTACTTCCCCAGCGGGTCCAGCAGCGAAGAGCGCCAAGCCGCCAAGTTCCGCTTTCTGGGCCATGTCTATCCGCATTTGATGAAGCTGAAGGCCGAGCGCGAATTCATCCTGCTGGGCGACGTCAACATCGCCCACCACGAGATCGACCTCAAGAACTGGAAGGGCAACCTGAAGAACAGTGGCTTCACGCCCGAAGAGCGCGCCTGGATGACGAAGCTGCTGACCGACGGCGGACTGGTGGATGTCTTCCGCACGCTGAACTCGAAACCCCACCAGTACACCTGGTGGAGCAGCCGCGGCCAGGCCTGGGCCAACAACGTGGGTTGGCGCATTGACTACCACCTGGCGACGCCGGGCGTTGCGGCGCTGGCGCGCAGAGAGTCGATCTATCTCGATCAGCGCTTTTCCGACCACGCGCCGCTGACCATCGACTATGACTTCACGCTTTGAGCGACCGCCGCCTCTCGGACCCACCCATGACCAGCAACGTCACGGCCGCAGACGGCACCAAGCTCTTCCTGCAGCGCTGGCCCGTGCTGCAGAAAGAACCAGGCCAGGCGCGTGGCACGGTGCAGATCGTGCATGGCCTGGGTGAACACATCGGCCGCTATGCCACTGTCGCGCAAGTGCTGAACGCGGCGGGTTGGCATGTGGTGGGGCACGACCAGCGCGGACATGGCCGCAGTGAAGGAGCGCGCGGCACTGTGCCACCGGGCCTGAGCTTGCTGGCCGATCTGGCGGCGGTGATCGACGCGGTGCGCGCTGACGCGGCACGCGGCCTGCATGTGCTGTTGGGCCACAGCATGGGCGGCGCGGTGGCGGCGCGGTTTGTGGCCGAAGCGCTGGCGGGCGCGCCCGCCCACTGGTCGCGGCCGCTGGACGGCCTGGTGCTCAGTTCGCCGGCGCTGGACCTTGGCATGAATGCGCTGCAGCGCGCGCTGCTGGCCGTGCTGCACCCGCTGGCGCCCGACTTGCGCATCGGCAACGGCCTGCAGCCTGCGGCAATCAGCCGCGACCCGGCGGTGGTTCAGGCCTACATCCACGACCCGCTGGTGCACGACCGCATCACACCGCGCCTGGTGCGCTTCATGCGCGACGCTGGCGTCGCAGCGTTGGCCTGCGCGCCAAAGTGGCACGTGCCGACGCTGCTGTTGTGGGCCGGCGCCGACCGCTGCGTGGCGCCGGCGGGCAGCGCGGCCTTTGCCGCGGCGGCGCCCGCCGCGCAGGTCTCGTCGCAAGCGTATCCTGGGTTGTTCCACGAGATATTCAACGAACCCGAACGGCTGCAGGTGCTGGCCCGCCTGACCCAGTGGCTCGGCATGCTGCCGACATCCACTCGCCCGCCGACCTTGCCCACCGACCTGCCCACCGACCCGCCCGTCACCGCCTGAGGAACCTTCATGAACGCACCCATTCGTCCGCCTGAAGCCGCTGCGCTGGCCGGCGTCAACGCCAAGATCAGCGCCTACGCCAACGAAGCCTGGGACGAGCGCATCGTGCCCGCGCTCACCGACTACATCGCCGTGCCGGCGAAGAGCCCGATGTTCGACGCCGCATGGTCGGAGCACGGCCTGATCGACCGCGTGGTGCGTGACGCTGCTGCCTGGGTCGAGAGCCGCAAAGTGGCCGGCCTGACGCTGGAAGTGGTGCGCATTGAAGGCCGCACGCCGGTCATCTATTTCGACATCCCGGCGACCAAGGCAGAAGCACGGGCCGGCGACACCGTGCTGCTGTACGGCCACCTCGACAAACAGCCCGAATTCAACGGCTGGCGCAAGGACCTGGGGCCGTGGACGCCGAAGTATGAAAACGGCCTGCTCTACGGCCGTGGTGGCGCTGACGATGGCTATGCCGTCTATGCCGCCATCACCGCCATCGAAGCGCTGGACCGCCAGGGTATCCCGCGCCCGCGCTGCGTGGGCCTGATCGAGAGTTGCGAAGAAAGCGGCAGCCCCGACTTGCCCGCCTACCTGGACCTGCTCAAAGCCCGCCTGGGGCAGGTCGGCCTGGTGGTGTGCCTGGACAGCGGTGCCGGCAACTACGACCAGTTGTGGCTGACCACCAGCCTGCGCGGCATGGTCAGCGGCGTGCTGAAGGTCGAGATCCTCACCGAAGGTGTGCACTCGGGCGACGCCAGCGGCGTGGTGCCTTCGTCATTTCGCATCCTGCGCCAGGTGCTGGACCGCCTGGAAGACAGCACGACTGGCGAACTCCTGCCGCAGAGTTTTCATTGCGAGATGCCGGCGTCAAGGCTGGTGCAGGCGCAAGCCACCGCGTCAATCCTGAAGGACGAACTCTGGAAGCGCTTCCCCTGGTCCTGCGGCGCCGACGGGGCCCTGAGCCTGCCCACCACCACCGACCCCGTGCAGGCGCTCATCAACCGCACCTGGCGGCCGACGCTCAGCGTCACAGGCGTCGATGGATTTCCCGACATGGGCAGTGCCGGCAACGTGCTGCGCCCCTACACGGCCTTCAAACTCAGCTTGCGCCTGCCGCCGCTGGTGGACGGCCATGAAGCCAGCCTGAAGCTGAAGGCGCTGCTGGAAGACAACGCGCCTTACAACGCGAAGGTCACCTTCCATGCCGATGGCCGTGCCGGGGCCTTGGGCGCGACAGGCTGGAATGCGCCAGACCTGGCGCCGTGGCTCGAAGATTCACTCAACGCCGCGTCCAAGGCGTACTTCGGCGCGCCGGTGGGCTATATCGGCCAGGGCGGCACGATTCCCCTGATGAGCATGCTGGGCAAGAGCTTCCCGCAGGCGCAGATGATGGTTTGCGGCGTGCTCGGCCCGAAGAGCAACGCCCACGGGCCGAACGAATTCCTGCATGTGCCCTATGGCAAGAAGCTCACAGCGGCGGTGGCGCGGGTGATTGCCGAGTGCCCCTGAAGGGTCAATTCCGGACGCCGTGCCCATTGAGGGTAAACCTACCCACCCGAAATGAAGGGTTGGATTGGAATTCCGGTTGTCACGAACCTTCTATCCATGCAAATTCAATGCAACGCGGCCCTGTTCTCGGGTCGAGTGCAGTTCATGAATATCGGAGAGTTGCGTGACAGATATTTCAAAGACTTTGAAGGGCGTTGCTGCGGTGGCGGCGTTGGCGCTCATCGGCCAGGCGCAAGCCACTGGTGCCTTGGGCTCGGCCACCGTGCTGTCGGGCTTTGGCGGCGGCGCCACGGCACCCATCGTCGGTCAACAGGTTGATCAGATCATCAACGTGACCGGCATCAACAGCGTGGCTGCGGCCGGCGCAGCCGGCAACACGGTGCTGAGCTTCAACGTCGGCGCGGGTGCGTCGGTAGTGGGCCTTGGCTGGGACGTCAACATCACGGCGATTGCGCCCAGCTGGTTGGCGGAAATGGCGGTCGGCTTCAGGAATACCGACAACACCGGTGGCGTGAACCTGTCGGTCGGCGTGAATGACAGCATGCCGGGCACGGCAAGTTATTCCTCGGGTGGCATTCTTGACCTCATCGGCCTCGGGCTGAGCTTCACTGCCAATGCCAATGGCTTGGTGCGGGTCGAGTTCTACGAGAGCTTCAACGACCCCGAAGTCAACCCGGACGGCATCTGGAATTCCGGTTCGCTGACCCTGCGGGTGGTGCCGGTGCCCGAGCCTGCCACCTACGGCATGATGGCGCTGGGCCTCTTGGCCGTGGGCGGCATGGTGCGTCGGCGCAAAGCCTGATTCGGCGGGGCCCGCAATCTCAGAAGGCCCGTCACAAGTCTCGTCGCAAGTCTCGTCACAAAGCCCGCTCCGGCGGGCTTTTTCGCGCCCGCAAGGCACCCACAAGCACCAACACCCCCGGCACGGCAATCATGGCCCAGATGATGTTGGACAGGTTTGCCTTCACCCACGGGATGTTGCCGAACAGGTAGCCGGCCAGCGTCAGGCTGCAAACCCAAAGCAGGCCCCCAGTGACATCGTAGAACGTGAACTTGCGGCGTGTCATCTGCGCCACCCCGGCCACGAAGGGCGCAAAGGTGCGCAGGAACGGCATGAAGCGCGCCAGCACGATGGTGACGCCGCCGAAACGCTCATAAAACGCGTGCATGCGGTCGAAGGCGTCGCGGTTGAACCAGCGAGACTTCTGCCAACCGAACACGCGCGGCCCGATGTGGCGGCCGATCGCGTAGTTGGTCTGGTTGCCCAGGATGGCCGCGGCCGTCAGCAGCGCCATCGACAGCGGCAGACTCATCAAGCCCACCCCGCACAGTGCGCCCACCACGAAGAGCAGCGAGTCGCCGGGCAGGAAGGGCATCACCACCAAGCCAGTTTCGACGTAGATGACCAGGAACAGCAGCGCGTAGACCCAGCCGCCATACGCCGTCACGAAGTCCGCCAAGTGGCGGTCAACGTGAAGAATGAAATCGAGGCCGAGGCTGAGCAGTTCCATGGGCCACGATTGTGGCTTGGGCCGCTGCAGCAATCAGGCTGGTGCGGGCGCAGTGGTCGCGTCGCTCTCTGGGCTTTGCGCGTTTTCAAGGTCCTCGGCCAGGAAGCCGCCGCTCTGGTGCGACCACAGCCGGGCGTAGTGCCCATGCTCCGTGCCCAACGCCAGCAAATCTGCGTGTGTGCCCTGCTCGACGATGCGGCCCTGGTCCAGCACGATCAGCCGGTCCATGCGCGCTATTGTTGACAGCCGGTGCGCGATCGCAATCACCGTCTTGCCCTCCATCAGCCCCAGCAACTGGCTCTGGATCGCAAGCTCGACTTCGCTGTCCAGCGCCGACGTGGCCTCGTCCAGCACCAGGATCGGCGCGTCCTTCAGCACCACGCGCGCAATCGCCACGCGCTGGCGCTGGCCGCCGCTGAGCTTGACGCCGCGTTCGCCGACATGTGCTTCATAGCCCGTGCGGCCTTTCCAGTCCTGCAGGCTCATGATGAATTCATGCGCCTGCGCCTTGTGCGCCGCAGCTTCGATTTCTGCTCGGGTGGCGCCGCTGCGGCCGTAACCGATGTTGGCGGCGATGGACCGGTGCATCAGCGACGTGTCCTGCGTCACCATGCCGATGGCGCCGCGCAGGCTTTCCTGGCTGACTTCGCGCACGTCATGGCCGTCGATGCGGATGCTGCCCTGTTCCAGGTCGTGAAAGCGCAGCAGCAGGTTGACCAGCGTGCTCTTGCCCGCGCCGGAGCGGCCGACCACGCCCACCCGTTCACCTGGGCGCACGACCAGCGTCAGGTCATCGAGCACCTTTTTGCCGTCCTGGCGGCCATAGGTGAAGGTGAGATGTTCAAAGCGGATCTCGCCCTGCGTCACCACCAGGTCGCGCGCGTTCGGCAGGTCGTCCATTGCGTGCGGCACGGCGATCGTCTCCATGCCTTCCTGCACGACGCCGATGTTCTCGAAGATGCCCGTCACTTCCCAGCTGACAAAGCCGGCGACATTGCAGATCGCCCAGGCCAACGGCAGCGCGGTGGCCACGGTGCCGGCGTCGATCAGGCCCTGGCCCCACAGCGTGATGCCGATGGCGGCCGTGCCCACCAGCAGCAGCGCGTTCAGCGCTGAAAGCGTGGTCATGAACTGCGTGATCAGCCGCATGTGCGCGGCGATGGCCCCGCTGTGCTCGTCGATCACTTCGCGCACATAGGCGTCTTCGTCGCGGGCGCGGGCAAAGAGCTTGACGGTGAGAATGTTGGTGTAGCTGTCCACCACGCGCCCCATGACCTGGCTGCGCAGTTCTGAACTGGTCTTGGCCAGGTCGCGCATCTGGGGCACGAAGTGGCGCAGGAAGAAGAC
>JANMKK010000144.1:0-3465 GCA_031372005.1 Rubrivivax sp. | reverse complement strand
GCGCAACGTGGTGCGGATGCCCACCTGCGTCAGCATCGCCGCCACCGCCTGGCAGACGTTTTCGCGCCATGCCACGTTGACGCAGTCCAGCGTGATCTGAAAGCCGTTGGGGTAACCCGCTTCGCCCAGCAATTGCCGCGCGCGCGCCGGGTCGTAGGGCAGACGCTTGTCCAGTTCAGCCGGTGAACCATCGACCAGCGGGCTCAGGAAAGCGCCGGTGGGCACGGCCTGCCCGCGCAGCACCTTGTCCACGATCAGCGGCACGTTGATGGCCTGGTAGACGGCCCTGCGCACGCGCAGGTCCTTGAAGGGGTTGCGGCCTTTGACGTCGCTGTCCTGCAGTTCATCGCGCGCCTGGTCGAAGGTGAGGTACTGCTGGCCGATGTCGGCGGTTTGCGACAGCACGATGCGCGGGTCGGCTTTCAGGCGCAGGATGTCCTGGTACGGCGGGTCCAGCACCAGATCGACTTCGCCACTGGCCAGCGCGGCCAGGCGCGTGGCGTCGGACCTGATGGTGACGAACTGGGTTTGCTCCAGGTTGCCGCTGCGCTTGTCGGCCCAGCCCCACCAGCCCGCATGGCGCTTGAGCACCGTGCGCACGTCGGGCTCATAACGCTCCAGTTTCAGGGGGCCGGTGCCGTTGGCGTTGCGCACGGCGTGGGTTTCCTGCTTGGCGTTGAAATCCTGCGGCTTGGTCACGCCGTGTTTTTCGCACCAGACCTTGTTCATGATGGCGATGTAGGGCAGCTTTTCGGGCAGGACTGCATCGGGGGCTTCCAGCTGCACTTCGATCGTCAGCCCATCGACCTTGCGGATGGCGGTGACGCCCTTCAACTGAAAGGCGCGTTGGGACGGTGGTGTCAGCGCACGTTCCAGCGAAAACACGGCGTCGTCGGCCGTAAAGGGAGCGCCGTCGTGAAAGACCACGCCTGGCCGCAGGCGAAAGCGCCACACCGTGGGCGCCACCATCTGCCAGGACAGCGCCAGCGCGGGCTCGATCTTGAATTTTTCGTCGCGGCCCACCAGCGAGTCATGGATCTGAAACGCCACCCGCGAGTGGTAGAGCAAGGCGATGGCGTGCGGGTCCATCGTCTGCGGGTCAAAAGCGGAAGCGATGCGCAGCCTGGCGCGTGCCTCCACGGGCTGGGCCCAGGCCGGCAGGGTCATGCACAGACCCAGCCACAGGCCCAGCCACAGACCCGGCGTGACGATCAGCGCTTTCAGCAGCCGCTTCATCGCACGACGCGCGCCTGTCGGCAGGCCTGCAAAAAGTCCTGCAGAACGGGTCTGTCGTCCAGCGTCGCCGGGTCACCGGGGCGGTGGAATTCCGGGTGCCACTGCACGCCGGCTACAAAGCCCGGGCCCACGCGGCGGATGGCTTCCACCGTGCCGTCGTCGGGGCAGCGCGCTTCCACCACAAAGCCTGCCGCCAGGTCTTTGATACCTTGGTGATGGATGCTGTTGGTGGTGGCGCGGGTCATGCCTGGATAAAGCGAAGCCAGGTGCGTGCCTTGCACGAATTCGATGCGGTGGAAGTGGTCTTCGTACTTGCCCGGCATGCGGTGGTCCAGCGCGCCCGGGCGCTGCGTGGTGATGTCTTGCAGCAGCGTGCCGCCGTAGGTGACGTTGAGCAATTGCAGGCCGCGGCAGATGCCGAACACGGGCTTGCCGGCAGCGACGAAGGCGCGGATCAGTTCCATCTCGTACAGGTCGCGCACGCGGTCGCCATGCCAGTCGGCATGCAGCGGTTCTTCACCGTAGTGCTGCGGCGCCACGTCGTTACCACCTTGCAGCACCAGGCCGTCCAGCGCCTGCGCGTAGTGGTTCAGGTCGATGTCGCTGCGCAGCACGATGCTGTCACTCGTCACCGCCGGCACCATCAGCGCCATGGCACCGCCCGACAGCACCCAGTGCGCGGCGCTTTGTTCCAGGTAGTGCAGCGTCTTGGTCCACACGCCGGGCAGTTCAACGCCGGCCGAGCCGGGGGTATAGATGCGGGCCGACAGGCCTATCAACAACGGAGAAAGCAACGGCGAAAGTAGCGGGGAAAGTAGCGGGGAAAGTAGCGGGGAAGTCATGCTGCCGTGGTCAATCCTTCAGCGTGCCGGGCGGATGCGGTAGAGCGCGTTGTTGCGGTCGGCGCTGAAGTAGATGGTGCCGTCGGCCGCGACGTCTACACCCGTGGGCACGTAGGGCGGCGGCATGCCGGGGCCAGCTGGCAGGCCGATGGGCAGTTTGTCAGCCACCGTGCGGCGCGTGCCGGTCTGCAGGTTGATCTCGGTCAGCTTGGCGGCCGCTGTCTCGGCGACGATGAAGGTGCCCCACGGCGTCTGCGCCAGGCCTTCGGGCAAGGCCAGGCCGGCGGCCACCACGGTCTTGGTGCCATCCACCATGTTGATGCGCAGCAGGTTGCCGGCGGCTTCAGTCACGTACAACGCGCCGTCGGCACCCAGCACCATCTGCACCGGGCCGCCAATGCCGCTGGCCACCACCGCTCGCGTCGTGTAGCCAGTACCGCTGGCGCGGGTGATGCTGCCCGTGGCCAGCTCGGCCACCAGCAGGCTGCCGTCGGCCATGGGAATGGTGTCGTACGGCGCATTCCAGCCGTGCAACATGTGCAGCGTCTTCATCGTCGCGCGGTCCAGCACCTGCACGCTGCCAGTGAACCATGACGTTAGCGTGATGAGCTTGTCGCTGACACCCACGGCAAAGGGGTACTCCATGTCGCTGGCGTGCATGCGCATCACGTCGGTGACGGCGCCGGTAGTCACGTCCACCTTGCGGAAGGCAAAGAGGTCGGCCACCCACAGCGTGTTGCCACTGAGCTTGATGCCACCCGGCACGGCGAGCTTGCCGCTGGTGAGCGTGCGCACGGCGCCCGTGGTGGGGTTGACCGCGTCGATGGCGTTGTCCGCCATGTTGCTGACGTAGATGGTGCCGTCGGGCGCGATGGCCAGGTTGTCGATGGCCGTCTTGAGCTGCTTGACGACCGTCTTCCTGCCGCTGGCCAGGTCGACGCGGCTGAGTTCGCCGGTGGCGGTGTCGATCACCCACAGGTTGCCCTTGCCGTCCAGGTTGGCCGCGGCCGGCGTCTTGAATTCCTTGTTGATGACGGTGATGGCGCCGTTGGCAGGGTCCACCTTGACGACGCTGTTCTTGAACCACAGCGGGCCGTAGATGAAACCGTCGGGGCCGACCTCAAAACCGTTCAGGCCACCCAGGTCCTTGGCGATCAGGCGCGGCGGCTTGATGCCGGCCACGTCCAGTTCCCACAGCGCGTCGCCCAGGAACACCTGGCTGGCGTAGAGCTTGCCGGTCTTGCGGTCGAAGTCCAGTGAGTTCAGGCCGGCCAGGTCCTTGGCCAGCACGCGCATCGGTGCCGCATCATTCTCGCGGTAGCGCGCCCCACGGACGTTCGTCGACCTCACCCTGCTCCGGGCGTTCGCGTCGCTGCCGGGCAGCGCC
>JANMKK010000142.1:0-4936 GCA_031372005.1 Rubrivivax sp. | reverse complement strand
GACCGACCGCATCCCCTTCTGGCGCAACCTGGGCTGGAGCGTTTATGTGGCGGTCCTGTCCACGGTGCTCACGCTCCTGTTCTGCAGCATGGGTGGCTACGCCTTCGCCTGCTTTGATTTCCGCTTCAAGAACGCGCTCTTCGCCTTTGTGATGGCGACCATGCTGCTGCCCAGCTTCATGAACATGATCCCCACCTTCATGATCATGGACGTGCTGGGCTGGATCGACCAGCCGCGAGCGCTGTACATCCCGGGCGCTGCCAGCGCCTTCGGCATCTTCCTGATGCGGCAGTTCGTGCTGACCTCGGTGCCCAAGGACCTGATCGAGGCGGCGCGCATGGACGGCTGCAGCGAACTGGGCATCTACTGGCGCATCGTGCTGCCGCTGCTGCGGCCCGCGCTGGGCACGCTGGGTCTGATCACCTTCATCGCCAGCTGGAACAACTTCATCGGCCCGCTGATCGTCATGCGCAGCCCCGAGGCCTACACCTTGCCGTTGGCGCTGCGCAGCCTGCAAAGCCCGGTGGACACCGAGTGGGGCGCGCTGATGACGGGCTCTGCCATCGCGACCATTCCCTTGGTCATCCTCTTCGTGCTGTCTTCACGCCAGCTCATCGCCGGCCTGACCGCTGGCGCCGTGAAGTAGCCGCTTTCTGTCTTCTCCCATGCACCCTGCCATCCCGCCCGAAACCCTTGCCGCATTTCCTGCCGACTTCGTCTGGGGCGTGGCCACCAGCGCTTACCAGATCGAAGGCGCCGCCGACGCTGACGGCAAGGGGCCGTCGATCTGGGACCGCTTCTGCCGCATGCCGGGATCCATAGCCGACGCCAGCGATGGCGACACCGCCTGCGACCACTACCACCGCTGGCAGGAAGACCTGGAACTGATCGCTTCGCTGGGTGTCGATGCGTACCGCTTTTCGGTCTCGTGGCCGCGCGTGCAGCCTTCGGGGGCCGGCGCCTGGAACGACAAGGGCCTGGACTTCTATGACCGGTTGGTGGACGGCCTGCTGGCGCGCGGCATCCAGCCCTACCTCACGCTCAACCACTGGGACTTGCCGGCCGAACTGCAGGCCCGCGGCGGCTGGGCCGCGCGCGACACCGTGCACCGCTTTGTGGAATACGCGGAAGGCGTGGCAGCCCGCATGGGCGACCGCGTGGCCACCATCACCACGCACAACGAACCCTGGGTGATTGCCACGCTGGGCCACGAAACCGGCGTCTTTGCGCCGGGTGTGAAAGACCGCGCCGCCGCCATGCAGGCATCGCACCACCTGCTGCTGAGCCACGGCCTGGCGCTGCAGACGTTGCGCGCGCAAGGTTGCAAAGCGCGGCTGGGCATCGTGCTGAACCTCTCACCCATCGGCCCGGCGAGTGACGGTGCCGACGACGCAAGTGCCGCATGGCTGGAAGACGGCCGCCTGGTGCGCTGGTACATGGACCCACTGTTCAAGGGCCAGTACCCGCAGGACGTGCTGCACCACCTGGGCGCCGACGCGCCGCAGGTGCAGATGGGTGACCTGCGCGACATCGCCACGCCGATGGACTTTCTGGGCGTCAACTACTACACCCGCGGTGTCGTCAGCGCCAGCGGTGCCTGGGACGTGACACGCAGCGGCCACGCCCTCACCGACATGGGCTGGGAGGTCTACCCCGTGGGCCTGACCGACTTGCTGGTGCGCCTGCACCGTGACTACGCGGTGCCGCCGCTGTTTGTGAAAGAGAACGGCGCCGCCTTCAAGGACACGATGGAAGGCGGCCAGGTGCACGATGCCGAGCGCACCGACTACATCGCCCGCCACATCGGCGCGGTCGGTGACGCGCTGCGCCAGGGCGTGCCGATGGCCGGCTACATGGTGTGGAGCCTGATGGACAACTTCGAATGGGCCAGCGGTTATGCCAAGCGCTTCGGCATCGTGCACGTGGACTACGCCACGCAGAAGCGCACGCTGAAGGACAGTGCTCTTTGGTACCGCGACTTCCTGGTTCAACAGCGTCAGCAGCGTCAACAGGGTGCGCACCGGTCGTCGGGCGCCACCCAGGCCGTGGAGGTCTGAGATGGGCCAAGTTTCGTTGCGCGGCATCAAGAAGAGCTACGGCGCGGTCGACGTCATCAAGGGCATCGACCTCGATGTGCAGAGCGGCGAATTCCTGGTCTTCGTCGGCCCCAGCGGCTGCGGCAAGAGCACCACGCTGCGCATGATTGCGGGGCTGGAATCCATCAGCGCCGGTGAACTGCGCATCGACGGCCAGCGGGCCAACGAGCTGCGCCCGTCGGACCGCGGCGCGGCCATGGTGTTTCAGAGTTATGCCCTCTACCCGCACATGACAGTGGCCGAGAACATGGGCTTTGCGCTGAAGATGGCCGGCGTGGGCAAGGCCGAGCGCAGCACGCAGGTGGGCCGCGCGGCCGAGATCCTGCGCATCACTGAACTGCTGCAGCGGTTTCCCAAAGAACTGTCGGGTGGCCAGCGCCAGCGCGTGGCCATCGGCCGCGCCATCGTGCGCAAGCCCAAGGTCTTTCTCTTCGACGAGCCGCTGTCCAACCTGGACGCCGCGCTGCGCGTCAACATGCGCATCGAACTCGGCCGCCTGCACAAGGAACTGCGCACGACGATGATCTACGTCACCCACGACCAGGTTGAAGCGATGACCATGGGTGACCGCATCGCCGTCTTCCACCAGGGCCGTGTGGCGCAGATCGGCGCGCCGATGCTGCTCTACAACCGGCCCGCCAGCGAGTTTGTCGCCGGCTTCATCGGGGCGCCAAAGATCAATCTGATCGACCGCCCCGCGGGTGACGCACCGGCCGCGCACCAGGCGCTGTGGGGCATGCTGGTCGCAGCGGCACCGGCGGGTGTGCAGCGCATGGGCCTGCGGCCCGAACACCTGCATGTGGTGGCGGCCGGCAGCGGCGTGCCGGCGCAGGTGGAGCTGGCCGAACACCTGGGTGACTCGTCCATCCTGCACCTGCGCGTGCAGGGCGTGGCGGACCTGCTCAGCGCCAAGGTGGGCGCGGGTCCGGAGCTCATTGAAGCCGGGCAGACCGTGGGCTTGCAGGCCGACGCGACCTGGGCCTTGGGTTTTGGCGCTGATGGTTGCCTGGCAGCTTGAGTACACGACCGTCCATGGCCAAACGCAGCAATGATGCGGCCAAGGCGCGGCCCGGCTGGACGCTGGTCTGGGCCGATGAATTTGAAGGCAGCGAGGTGGACCGCGGCAAGTGGGACTTCGACTTGGGCAACGGCTTTTTCGACACCCTTACCCACACCTGGGTGCCTGGTTGGGGCAACGAAGAACTGCAGGTCTACACCGACGCGCCGGCCAACGTGTCGGTGCACAACAGCCTGCTGACGATCCGCGCGTTGAAAGAGTCCGTGCAGGGTTTTGGCTACACCTCGGCGCGCTTGAAGACGCGACGGCGCGACGGCACGCCGCTCTTCACCACGCTCTACGGCCGCGTTGAATTCCGCGCCCAGGTGCCGTGGGGCAAAGGCCTGTGGCCGGCGCTGTGGATGCTCCCTCAAGATGACCGTTATGGCGGCTGGGCCGCGTCGGGCGAGATCGACCTGATGGAGATCGTCGGCGACCGTCCGCATGAGGTCTTGAACAGCCTGCACTTCGGCTCCGGCTACCCCGAGCGCCACCTGCTCACGCACGTGCACCCGCTGCCGGATGGCAGTTTGGTGAGCGACTGGCACGTCTATGCGGTGGAGTGGGAGCCTGGCGAAATTCGCTTCTACGTGGACGATGCGCTGACCTGCACGCGCAACCACTGGTGGTCTTGCAGCAAGACGCAAGACGGCGCCGGTCTGAAGCCCACCAAGGCCAGTGACCTGAACCCCTGGCCCGCGCCCTTTGACCAGCCCTTCTACCTGGTGATGAATGTGGCGGTGGGCGGCAACTTTCCCGGTGTGCCGGCGCCAGAAACCCGCTTCCCGGCCGAGCTGGTGGTGGACTACGTGCGTGTCTATCGCAAGGTGGGTGGCCACCGTGAACCCAAGCCCCGTGCCAAGGGAAAGATGCCTTGGCACAAGAAGTCCTGAGGAGTTGCCCGGTGTCCAGACCCATCACGCATCCGGCCGCGCCCATGCCTGCCGCCTTGGGCCCCGCCAGCGCCGGCCGCTCCGGCGGCAAGACTTTGGTCATCGCTCCGGGCAGCGCCTGGACACCCAGCCGGCCTTACCAGACCCCCACCGTGCGCCCCGACGCGGCGCGGCAGGCATTGGCCGTGGGCGTGCGCAGCGCGCTGGAGCGCGGCGTGCACGGCCTGTGCTTCAGCCCCTACCTGGAAGGCCAGCAACCGGGCTCGCAGGTCAGTGACTCGCAGATCCGCCAGCGGCTGCAGGTGATCCAGCCGCACACACGCTGGGTGCGCACCTTTTCCTGCACCGACGGCCACGAGCAGACCCCGCGCATCGCCCATGAACTGGGCCTGAAAACCTTGGTGGGTGCCTGGCTGGGCACCGATGCAGCGATCAATGAACGCGAGATCCAGGGCGTCATCGCGCTGGCCCGCGCAGGGCACGCCGACATCGTCGCCGTCGGCAATGAAGTGCTGCTGCGCGAAGACATGGACGAAGGCACGCTGCTGGCGTGGCTGCAGCGTGTGAAAGAGGCTTTGCCCGGCGTGCCCGTGGGATATGTCGATGCCTACTATCTTTTTGAAAAACACCCGCTCATCACCGCCGCCTGCGACGTGGTGCTGACCAACTGCTACCCCTTCTGGGAAGGCTGCCCGCGCGAAGGCGCGCTGGCCTACATGCAAAGCATGCTGGCACGCACGCGCGCGGCGGCGCCGGGCAAACGCATCGTCATCAGCGAAACCGGCTGGCCCGACCAGGGCAGCGCCTTCCATGGCGCGCTGCCGTCCACCGAAGGCGCCATGCGCTACTTCGTCGACAGCATGGCCTGGGCCGAAAGCGAAGGCCTGGAG
>JANMKK010000136.1:0-3871 GCA_031372005.1 Rubrivivax sp. | reverse complement strand
AAAGCTCAGCGCCTGGCGGCAGTTGCAGTCTGCGGCCGTCGGGTCGGCCGTGATGGTGCCCGCCAGTCCCGCCACCAGCGTCTTGGCGGCCTGCGCGTTGCTCAGCAGCACCTTGATGACAGCGTCCACCGTCACCGCCTCATGCCCGGTGTGCCAACAGTCAAAGTCAGTGACCATGCTGACCGAGCAATAACAAAGCTCGGCCTCGCGCGCCAGCTTGGCTTCGGGCATGTTGGTCATGCCGATGACGCTGGCGTTCCAGCTGCGGTACAGCTGCGATTCAGCCAGCGTCGAAAACTGCGGCCCTTCCATCACCAGGTAGGTGCCGCCGCGCACATGCGGCACACCCTGTGCGGCAAGCGCGGCCTGCACGTGGTCACCCAGCCGCGGGCACACCGGCCGGGCCATCGACACGTGCGCCACCATGCCGGTGCCAAAGAAGCTTTTGGCACGTGCGAAGGTGCGGTCGATGAACTGATCGACGATGACGAAGGTGCCGGGTGGCAGGTCAGCCCGCAGGCCGCCCACGGCCGACACCGACAGCACGTCGGTGGCGCCCAACATCTTCAGCGCTGCGATGTTGGCGCGGTAGTTCACTTCCGACGGCGGGATGCGGTGGCCCCGGCCATGGCGCGGCAGAAAGGCGAGCTCAGTGCCATTCAGCGTGCCGCGAAAGATCTGGTCCGACGGCGCGCCCCACGGCGTGTCCACCGTTTCCCAGCGGGTGTTGGCCAGGCCCGGCAAGTCGTACAGGCCGCTGCCACCGATGATGGCCAGAAGGGGCTGAGTCACGGAAGGCTGTCCTTGTGCTTGAAAAGGCGTTTCGGCGCCATGTCTGCCACCGATGCGTGCACCAATTCTTTCAGCACCGCCGAGTCCACATCGGCCAGGCGCTTGATGTACAGGCAGACCTTGCCGGTCTTGTGCTTGCCCAGCCGCGCCAGCAGTGGCTGGTGGTTGTCAAAGCCGGGTGTGATGTACAGGGTGAGGTCGCTCTTGCGCGGCGAAAACGCCACCACCGGCGACTGGCCCGTGCCGCCGTTGGCGAAGGGGTATTCGTAGCTGCCGAAGCCGACGATGGCGTTGCCCCACAGGCAGGCTTTCTCAGCGGTTGCCGCCTCCATCAACTTGATCAGCGCCATGCAGTCGGCACGGCGGTTTTCATCGGTCACCGTGGCGATGAAATCGCTGACGCTGGCGTTGTTGGGGACGGTCTTGGGGACGGTCTTGGGGGCGGTCACGGGTGTGGCGGTGCTCACGGGCAGGCTCCTTTGCAGTCCGGCGCCAAGGCATCCTAAGCCAGCACGGCGGCGGCACTGGGCGTACTGGCTGCGGCCAGCTGGCTGACGCGGCGCGGCGACTCGCCTTTCAGCCGGTGGTCCGACCACACCTGGCGCCAGCGCCGTGCGCCAGGCAGGCCATTGCGCAAGCCCAGCATGTGGCGCGACGCGTGTGACCAGGGCACGCCCTGCGCGGCCAGTTGCTCCATGTACTGCACGTAGCCTTGTTCGACGTCTTCGCGCGTCGGCCCCGCGCCGCAAGCACCGGAAGTGCCGAAAAAGCGCGCGTCCCAGCCGGCCATCGCAAAGGGATCGTGGTACGCGTGCCGCCCCACCATCACCCCGTCCACATGCTGCAGGTGCAGCGCAATGGCAGCGTCGTCCGCAATGCCGCCATTGATCACGATGGTGAGCTGCGGAAAGTCGGCCTTCAGCCGCCACGCCAGGTCATGGCGCAGCGGCGGCACTTCGCGGTTCTCTTTGGGACTCAGCCCCTTCAACCATGCGTTGCGCGCATGCACGATGAAGACGCTGCAACCGCTGCGCAGCGCCACCGTGCCGACGAAGTCGCGCATGAAGCCGTAGTCCTCCACACGGTCGATGCCGATGCGGTGCTTCACCGTCACCGGCAATAGGGTGGCGTCGCGCATCGCCTTCACGCAGTCGGCCACCAGTTCAGGTTCAGCCATCAGGCAGGCACCGAATGCACCGCGTTGCACCCGTTCGCTGGGGCAGCCGCAATTGAGGTTGATTTCGTCGTAGCCCCACCGCTCGGCCAGCCTGGCGCAATGGGCCAGATCAACAGGCTCACTGCCGCCGAGTTGCAACGCCACCGGGTGTTCCTGGTCACTGAAATCCAAGTGGCGCGGCACATCGCCATGCAGCAACGCGCCCGTGGTCACCATCTCGGTGTACAGGCGCGTGTGGCGCGTGATCAGGCGGTGCAGGACTCGGCAATGGCGGTCGGTCCAGTCCATCATGGGGGCGACGGACAGGCGCCAGGGGTTGGGTGGTTGATTCAACAACATTTCGACTGAAAACCAGTGGTGGACACGGGGCATGTCCGATAGGCAGCGCGCACGAGACCCGCGCGACGCTGACATTCTCCCAGCTAGAAGCAGAAGCAGAAGCGGAAGCTGGCGCGTGCAGGCAGGGCTCGACGGCAGCTGCAGGGCGTCAGGCAACGCGCGCCCGGCGTGCTCAAGCGTATTTCAGCTCCCCCGTCTTGCCCCGGAATACGCGGTACGAAAATACCGTGTAGCCGGCAATGGCCGGCACCGAGATGCAGGCGCCCCACAGGATGACCTTCAGCGCTTCAGGGCTGCTGGCGGCCTGCCAGAGCGTCAACTGGTCCAGCACCACATAGGGGTAGATGCTGTAGGCCAGGCCCAGAAAACCGAGCACGAAGACCAGGATCAGCAGCACGAAGGGCAGCCAGCACAGCGGGCCCAGCACCTGGCGCGTCTTCAGCACGGCCAGCACGGCATACAGGCTAACGCCGGTCATCAAGGGAATGGCCATCAGCGCGATGATCTCGGGCAGCACGAACCAGCGCTCACGCACTGTGGGGCTGACCCACGGCGTGGCCATCGAGATCAGCACCATGCCGCCGACCATCGGCGCCCAGGCAGTGCGCGCCCATGCCACCGCGCGTTGCTGCAGTTCGCCTTCGGTCTTCATGACGAGCCAGGCCGCGCCCATCATCACGTAGGCCATCGGCAGCGCCACGGCGATGGCTGCGGCAAACAGTGGGTAGTTCCAGCCGCTGCCAAAACCGCTGACATAGCGCCCCAGCATCCAGCCCTGCGACACCGCAGCCAGCGTGGAGCCGGCGAAGAACAGCCGGTCCCAGGTCTGCTTGTGCGTGTCCTTGGCCTTGACGCGGAAGTCGAACGCCACGCCACGCAACGTCAGCCCCACCAGCATCAGCGTCACCGGCAGATACAGCTCGCCCAGCACCAAACCGTGGGCTTTCGGGAAGGCGACAAGCAGGATGCCCACCCCCAGCACGAGCCAGGTTTCGTTGGCGTCCCAGAAGGGGCCGATGGAGGCCACCATCACGTCCTTCTCGGCATCCGTCGCGCGGTGCATCAGCATGCCCACGCCCAGGTCGTAGCCGTCGCTGATGACGTAGATCAGCATCGACACGCCCATCAGCGCCATGAAGATGACGGGCAACGCGTCGTCGAAGTTCATCCAGTTCATGCCGATCCCCCCTGAACCACCGGCGAAGTGATCGCGCCTGCCGGCGTCACGGCTTGTTCGATGGCATCCAGCCGCAGCACTTCCTCGGGCTTTTCGGCCATGTACTTGAGCACCGTCACATAGGCCACGATCAGCGCCAGGTAGAGCAGCAAGTACAGCACCAGTGTGAGTCCGATCATGCTGGAGGGCACCTTGCTCACCACGTCGGCCGTGCGCACCAGGCCATAGACGATGAAGGGCTGGCGGCAGATCTCGGTGACGTACCATCCCGCCACCGTGGCCACCCAGCCCGAAAACGTCATGCCGGCAAAGAGCCACAGCACCGCGCGCGGCATGCCAGCAGGCTGCCACTTCGCACGCCGCAGCAGCCACCAGCCCAGCCAGCT
>JANMKK010000120.1:0-12597 GCA_031372005.1 Rubrivivax sp. | reverse complement strand
GCTGCTGCGCGGCGCCTTTCTGCACAACCTGAACGACGTCGACGTGACGATTCCCTTGCAGCGCCTGGTCGCCGTCACCGGCGTCTCGGGCTCGGGCAAGAGCACGCTGGCGCGCGACGTGCTGCTGGCCAATGTCTATGCCGCCGTCAGCAAGAGGGGCGCACCCAAGTGGGTCGGTTGCGACAGCATCGAAGGCTGGCAGCAACTGGACCGCGTGCTGGAGGTGGACCAGACCCCCATCGGCAAGACGCCGCGCAGTTGCCCGGCCACCTACATTGGCTTCTGGGACACGATCCGCAAGCTCTACACCGAAACGCTGGAAGCCAAGGCGCGCGGTTATGCGGCCAACCGCTTCAGTTTCAACACCGGTGCATCAGGCGGAGGCCGCTGCCCGGGCTGCGAAGGGCAAGGCATGAAGACCATCGCGATGAGCTTCCTGCCCGACGTGAAAGTGCCCTGCGACACGTGCCACGGCGCGCGCTTCAATCCCGAGACCTTGGCAGTGACGTGGCGTGGCAAGAGCGTCGGCGACGTGCTGCGCATGGAGGTGGATGAAGCGGTCGAGTTCTTCGCCAGCATGCCCGCCATCAGCCACCCGCTGCAGTTGCTGAAAGATGTCGGGCTGGGTTACCTGACGCTGGGCCAGCCCTCACCCACGCTGAGTGGCGGCGAGGCGCAGCGCATCAAGCTCGTCACCGAACTCAGCAAGGTGCGCGACGACGTCACGCGCCGCGGCCAGCGTGCGCCGAAGACGCTGTACGTGCTGGACGAACCCACGGTGGGGCTGCACATGGCCGATGTGGAAAGGCTCATCAAGGTGCTGCACCGGCTGGTGGATGGCGGCCACAGCGTGGTCGTGATCGAACACGACCTGGACGTGATTGCAGAAGCCGACTGGGTTGTGGACCTGGGGCCGGAAGGTGGTGGCGCTGGCGGGCGTGTGGTGGTGGCGGGGCCGCCCGAGGCGGTGGTGGCGGCGGGGTCGCACACGGGGGTGGCGCTGAAGCCGGTGCTGGCGCGCGTGTAAGCCCCGGTCAGGTGGTGCTGGACAGCCTGCGGATCCAGGCTGCGGCCCGGGCGGCTTCTGCAGCGTCTTCAAGCTCTGCCGCGCGGGCCAGCGCGGGCCAGCGCGAGGTCGAGCGCAACGATGCCGTGTTTTAGCAGAGCACGATTGAAGACGACGTCCTTCTCGCGCGCTGCGCAGGCCTTGGAGACAAACAGGTCCGTGGGGTCCAGGCAATACCCAACCCGGTCGTTGGTGGCTGCAGATTGCAGCCTGACCAGACGCGATTGTCAGCCGCGAGGCAGGTGCGCAGTGCCCGGCGAGACGCCTTGCGCGTAGTAGCCGAAGTGGTCGTGGAAGAACGACAGTTCGCCACCAAAGGTAGCGCGGGCGATCTCTGCGGTCAGGATGGCGTACTCCTTGCCCTCCTGCACCCCGCGTGCCTTCCATTCGTCGGTGAGTTCGCCTCGCACCGCCATCGAGCGCAGGCGCTTCTCGATCCAGTCCTTCGGGTAGCCCTTGGCTTGGTACAGGCTGCGGGCGCGGGCGCTGGCCAGTTCGGGGTTCTCGATCTCTTTCACCCGCTCGTAGCCCACCTGGGCCAGCCAGCGTTTGAACGGCTCGGCCTTCGGCGAAGGGATGGTCTGGATGACGCGGAAAAGCCCCTCGGTGTTGGCGCAATCGGTCACTCGTTGCTTGCCATCCGCGGCCGTAACCTTCAATCCGTGACAGAACGTCACGGGTTGGCCGCCCTCTGCCACCAGTCGCTGTTTGAGCTTGCGCCAGTAGGCGCCGGCATCCACGCTGCCGGTGAGCGCGGCACACACATCCACGACAGAAAACCACCATTCGTTCTGATGCCAAATGCGGCGGATCGCCTGCTCCTGAAACAGGATGACTCGGCCTTGATCGGGCGCGGAGCTGTCGGGGTTGTTTGTCGGCATACGGAGGTCTCCGTTGTTGGTCGTCAGTGGAACTCAAACCTGTGCTTCGGCGACGCGCACCGTTTTCAGCGCCTGAAGGCCGAATGATGCCGGCGAAGACAGGGCGCCGAACATGACTCGGCATTGACTGTGCCCCTGTCCGGTCCGACACTCGACCGGACTAATGCACCTGGGTAGATGCCGTTCATGAGAGTTCCTGTTTCCCGCCCCTTGTTCCTGGCCGCTGCGCTGGCCTTCGCCGCACCGGCTTCCGCTGCCGCCATCTACGGCAACCTGAAACGCGGCACCCAACCGCTGGCCGGCGTGGTGCTGAAGCTGGTCTGCCCGGGCGGCGGCGCCACCGGCAACAGCAACCCGCAGGGCAACTACAACCTGTCGGTGGCCGGTGAGGGCCGTTGCGCCTTGAGTGTGGGCGACAAGACGACCTGGGTGGTGCTGTCCAGCGACCCCGCGCGCTACGACTTCGAAGTCCCGGCGGATGCTGCACCGCTGGCGCGGCGCTAAGCGCTGTGGCAAATGATGACACCGGCCCCGGCCGGGCGAGGATGTCCGACACACGCGTCGCCGGCATCAAGTGGGTGCTGCAGACGCTGGCCATGCCGATCGCGCTGGTGACGCTGCCCTTGCTCTACCAGTGGAAGGCCGCCGAGAACGACGAAAGAAACCGCGATGACAGTCGCCGGCGCGAGCAGGCCGAACAGCAGTTTCGCCTTTACACCGACCTGATGAGCAAGCGCGAAGAGTCCGACACGGCCGTGCGCCGCGGGCTCTTCGACAAGCTGATGGGTACGTATCTGGCGCCTAACCCCGGTGATGTGGGTAAGCGGCTCGTGGCGCTGGAGTTGCTGTCGCTGAACTTCCACGATTCGCTGAACCTGAGCCCGCTGTTCTGGGAACTGGCTTCCGACATCGGCAAGGCGCCTGCGGGCAAGGCCCGCGACGAGTATTCCGAGCATCTGGACCGCGTGGCATCCCAGGTCAAGGCGCGCCAGGCCTCGCTGCTGGAAGCCGACGGCAGGCGCCAGGACTTCGACGTTGATCTCAACCACGCCTTCAACGGCGGCGATCCACCCAGCTTCCACGTCAAGGCGGCACGGGTGCGCGACGACAGCAGTGGCAACAGCGGCAGCGCAGAACCGCCGCCACGGGAATTTGATGTGGCCGTGGTCGCGCACGATCCGGTGCACCGGCGCCTGAAGCTCACCATCACGTCTCCAGGCCTGAAGACGCTGGCCTTCTGGCTCGACCCCTATGACTTCCCGCTGGTCAATTTCAGCCGCATCTCGCGCGACGAACGCATCGCAGTGGTGCTGCACCGCTACAACAACCGGCCCGAGTTCATGACCGCGAGCCTCGTGTTCCTGTATTTCCCCAGCTGGCGCAGCGGTGCCAAGGACAAGCCCTACCTCGACGACTTGATCGCACGGCTGGCGCAACCGGCCAAGGCGGTGACGCCGGCGGGTGCGGCCAGCGTGGCGGCGTCGAAGTAACGCCAATTCGCGACGGCGGCCGTGCCGGCGCGTGTTTGGGTTTTCTGCGAGTTCTCTGCGAGTTTTCAGCAATCGGCCCGCGCTGTGCGGGCGGCGACAATGCAGGCCGACGTCCCGTCACCCCGGAGCCCCCGACCATGCGCATTGCCCCCCACGCCCTCCTTGCCACCCTCGGTCTGATGGCCACCTCGGCCTCGGCCCAGGTCGTGTTGACGGCCTCGTCGTGGCTGCCGCCCAGCCACGCCTTGACCGAAACGCAGAAGGAGTGGTGCGGCCTGTTGGAACAGAAGACCGGCGGCAAGGTCAAGTGCAACCTGCTGCCGCGCGGCGTCGCTGCGGCGCCCGCCACATTCGACGCGGTGCGCAATGGCCTGGCCGACATCTCGTTCACGGTGCACGGCTACACGCCGGGCCGCTTTGTCACCACGCAGATGGCCGAGTTTCCATTTCTTGGCAACAACTCCGAACCCGTGTCGGTGGCCTTCCAGCGTGTCTATGCCAAGACTCCGGCCATGGCCGAAGAACACAAGGGCGTGAAGGTGCTGGCAGTCTTCACGCACGGCCCGGGCATCGTCTTCAACACCAAGCGCCCCGTCACCAAGGCCGAAGACCTGCTGGGCCTGAAGTGGCGCGTGGGTGGTGGCATGGTCAATGAGATCAGCAAGGCGCTGGGCATGAACGTCACGCTGAAGCCCGCGCCTGAAAGCTACGAACTGCTGTCCACCGGTGTCATGGACGGCACGCTGTTTCCGGCCGAAAGCGTGGAGAGCTTCAAGATCGACAAGGTCATCAAGTACGGCACCACCTTTCCCGGTGGCCTGTACAACACCAGCTTCGTCTTCATGATGAACCAGGCCAAGTACGACGCCCTGGCACCCGATGTGAAGAAGGCCGTGGATGAACTGTCGGGCGAGATGGCCGCGCGCATGTTCGGCAAGGCCTGGGACAAGGTGGACCGCCGCGGCCTGGCCTTCATGCAGGCCAATGGCGTGCAGATCACCAAGGCCGACGCGGCCTTCGTCAAGCAGGTCAGCGACAAGACCGAACCGCTGGTGGACGCGTGGGCCAAGCTGGCCGAGGCCAAGGGCATGAAAGAGCCGAAGAAGGCGCTGACGGCTTTCCGCGCCGACATCGCCAAGCTTCAGTAATCGGTTTGAAGAAGCTGCTGGTGTCCGTGTGCGGCCTGCTGGCCGCGCTGGCGCTGTTCGGAATCATGGGCCTCACCTTTGTCGATGTGATGGGGCGCAAGTTCTTCAGCGGGTCGGTGCCGGGTGCGCTGGAACTGACCGAACTGCTGATGGTGGTGGTGATCTTCACCTGCCTGCCACTGGTGGCGCTGGCTGGTGAACACGTGGTCTTCGATTCGGCCGACCGTTGGCTGCCGAGCTGGCTGCTGCGCGCCCAGCAAGGCCTGATGGAACTTTTCAGCGCCGCCGCCATGGCCGGCCTGGCCTGGCTGATGTGGGTCAAGGCAGGGCAGCTCAGCGAATACGGCGACACCACGGCGCAACTGAAACTGCCGCTGGGCGTCTTCGTCTACGTGATGAGCGCGCTGTTGGCGCTGGCGGCGCTGGCGCATGGGATGGTGCTGCTGCGGCCGGTGGCGGTGCACCACGCTGGCGTGCCCGACGAAGGCAGCACGCCATGAGCTCGCTGGCTCTGCCGAGAGCGATTTCCCGCTTGGCGGGAGTGCGCCCGGACATGGGCCGCCCCTGCGGGCGGACCGTGCCAGGCGCACGCCTGGCCCCTCCGTGGGCCAGGCCGGCCGCAGGCCGTAGGGTGCATCAATGACCGACGCACTGCTGGGCTTCGCGGTCGTCTTCGTGCTGGCGCTGCTGCGCATGCCGCTGGCCTTTGCGATGGGCGCGGTGGGCTTCGTCGGCCTCGGCCTGATGCGCGGCTGGGCGCCGACGATGGCCAATGCGGCGCAGGTCGTCTTCGACACCGGTTTTGCCTACACGCTGAGTGTGGTGCCGCTGTTCATCCTGATGGGCAACCTGGTGGCGCGCGCCGGCCTGGCGCACGAACTGTTCCGCGCTGCGCACGCCTTCATCGGCCACCTGCGCGGCGGCCTTGCGCATGCCACGGTGCTGGCTTGCGCCGGCTTCGGCGCCATCTGCGGCAGCAGCATCGCCACCGCCGCGACGATGAGCAAGGTGGCCTACCCGCCGATGAAGAAGCTCGGCTACGCCGACTACCTGAGCACCGGCGTCATCGCGGCCGGCGGCACGCTCGGGATCATGATTCCGCCGAGCACGATCATGGTCATCTACGGCATCGTCACCGAGACCCACATCGGCAAGCTCTTTGCAGCCGGCGTGCTGCCAGGGCTGGTCTGCGCCGGGTTGCTGATGATCGGCGTGAACTGGATCGTCATCCGCGACCCCAAGGCCGGCCCCGCCGGCGAGCGTGCCAGCGCCGCCGAGCGCTGGGCCGCCCTTCGCGGCATCTGGGGCGTGGTGCTGTTGGTCATCGTGGTGCTGGGCGGCATCTATGGCGGCTTTTTCACCGCCACCGAAGGCGCAGGCATCGGCGCCTTCGGTGCTTTCGTGTTCGCCTGGTTCCGCCGCACGCTGACGCTGGTGGTGCTGCGCGACGTGCTGATCGAAAGCGCGCGCACGACGGCGATGCTCTTCACCATCCTCATCGCGGCGCAGATCTTTTCCAGCTTCGTCAACTACACCACCATGCCCAGCGATCTGAAGCAGTGGATCCTGCACCAGGGCTTCACGCCGCTGATGGTGGTGGCCGCGATGATGGTGATCTACGTCGTGCTGGGCACGATCATGGAAGAGCTGAGCATGGTGCTGCTGACCATTCCGGTGTTCTTCCCCATCGTCACGGGCCTCGGTTTTGACCCGGTGTGGTTCGGCGTGCTGATCGTGCTGGTGGTGCAGGTGGGCCTGATCTCGCCCCCGGTGGGCATGAACATGTTCGTGATGAACGCGCTGCTCAAAGACGTGCCGCTGATGGCCATCTTTCGCGGCAGCGCCATCTTCTGCCTGCCGCTGGCCGTGGGCCTGGTGCTGGTGCTGTTCTTTCCTCAGCTGGCGCTGTGGCTGCCGGGCTTCATGAAGTAGCGCTTCAAACGCCAGCCCAACAACGCGGCGATCACCGTCGCGTAGACCGACCATTCGGCGAAGTTGTTCTTCGCGGCGCGCATCCAGAAAAAGTGCAGCAGCGCAAGCAGCGCCACGGCATAGACCAAGCGATGCAAGGCCTGCCAGCGCTTGGCCCCCAGCGCCCTGATGGCGCGGTTGAAGGACGTGGCTGCCAGCGGCAGCATCAGCAGCAACGCGGCCGTGCCGACCAGGATGAACGGGCGCTTGGGAATGTCCTTCAGGATCGCGTCTACGTCGAAGCCCATGTCCAGCCAGGCAAAACACAAGAAGTGCAGCACGCCATAGAAGAAGGTGAACAGGCCCACCATGCGCCGCAGCCGCGCCAGCGCGTTCCAACCGCTGATCTGCCGCAGCGGCGTGATGGCCAGCGTCAGGCACAGGAAGCGCAGCGTCCAGTCGCCCGTGCTGCGGATCAGCGCTTCGGCCGGGTTGGCACCCAGCGTGTTGGCGATGGCGCCATTCAGCAGCCACGCCAAGGGCAGCAGGGCCGCCGCAAACAGCAGCGGTTTGGCAGCGCGGTGCAGCAGCCAGCGGTTCACGCCCACCCGTCCATGGACAGCACCCAAGCCCCCGCCCCCGCCCGCTTCAGAAGAAGCGCTTGAGGTCCATGCCGGCATAGAGTTGCCCCACTTGTGCTTCGTAGCCGTTGAACATCAGCGTCGGCCGCTTCTTGGCGAAGAGGCCGTCTTCGCCGATGCGGCGTTCGGTGGCCTGGCTCCAGCGCGGGTGGTCCACCTTCGGGTTGACGTTGGAATAGAAACCGTATTCGTCGCGCGCAGCTTCTTCCCAACTGGTCTTGGGCTGCTTGTCGGTGAAGCGAATCTTGACGATCGACTTGCCACTCTTGAAGCCGTATTTCCACGGCACCACCAGGCGCACCGGCGCGCCGTTCTGGTTGGGCAGCACTTCGCCGTACATGCCGTAACCCAGCATCGCCAGCGGGTGCATCGCTTCGTCCAGGCGCAGGCCTTCGGTGTAGGGCCAGTTGAGCACGCTCGACGACAGCCCCGGCATCTGCGCCTTGTCGGCGAGGGTCACGAACTGCACGAACTTGGCGTTGCCCGTGGGCTCCACACGCTTGATCAACTCGGCCAGCGAATAGCCGACCCAGGGGATGACCATCGACCAGCCTTCGACACAGCGCAGGCGGTAGATGCGCTCTTCCATGGCGCCGAGTTTCAGCAGCGCATCCAGGTCGTAGTTGCCGGGCTTCTTGACTTCACCTTCGACCGCCACGGTCCAGGGCCTGGGCTTCAGCGTCCCGGCGGCGCGTGCCGGGTCGGACTTGTCGGTGCCGAATTCGTAGTAGTTGTTGTAGCTGCTGGCGTCGGCGTAGGGCGTGACCTTGTCCATCGTCAACGCACCGGGCAGTGGGCTGCGGGCGCTGGACAAGGCAGTGTGCTTGCCGGGGCGCACTGCGGTTTGTGCCAGGGCAGGCAGGCCGGCGCTGCCCGCAGTGGCCGCCAGCGCCTGCATCCACCGCCGACGCGACAGGTACAGCCCTTGCGGGGTGATTTCCGACGCGATGGGATGTGTGTAGCCGCAGTCTTTCAGGAAGTGCATCGATGCCTCGTATGGATCTCTCAGCCAAGGTCGGCTGCCGCAGCAGCTTCTTACAACAAAGGATTTTGTTTGCAACGCGCCGCACCCATGAAAAAGGCCGGTGCAAGACCGGCCTTTCGACGCTGATTTGGGGCTGCAGCGGCTTCAGCGCAGGCCCGCCACGTAGTCGGCCACGGCCTTCATCTCGCGGTCGTTCATCTTCGCTGCGATGGTGGCCATCTGCACGTTGTTGCCACGCAGGCCCGAGCGGAAGGCCAGCAGCTGCGCCTCTGCGTAGTCGGCATGCTGCCCACTCAGGCGCGGGTACTGCGCGGGGATGCCGGCGCCGTTGGGGCTGTGGCAGCCGGCGCAGGCGGGCACGGCCTTGGTGAGGATGCCGCCGCGGTAGATCTGCTCACCCAGCGACACCGTTTCCTTGACCTTGGCAAAACCCGGCTTGGCCGACTTGGACGCGTAGAACGCAGCAACCTGCTTCATGTCGTCGTCCGACAGCGCAGCGGCCATGCCCATCATGATGGCGTTCTTGCGCTTGCCGCTCTTGAATTCCGTCAGCTGCTTGACGATGTATTCCGGGTGCTGGCCCTGCAGGATCGGGTTGGCGGGCGACCCGCGTGAACCGTCTGCCGTGTGGCAGGCCTGGCAGCTGGCAGTCAGCTGCGCGCCCTTGGCGGGGTCGGCCTTGAAGGCAGCGGGTGCGGCCTCAGCGGCGAAAACAGTGCCGGCTGCCGAGGTAAGCAGGGCCAAAAGAATCGGGTTCAGGGCGGCGGGCGACTTCATGCGGAGAGCTTTCAAACGGTTTGCGCGGGGCATAACTCAAGAATTTTACAATGCACCATGACGACCTCACTTCAGGCGCCTTTGAGCGCCCTGCCGGCACTGCCTGATGCAACAGAACAGGCGGCTGAAAAAACCGCCCTGGCCTGGGCCCACAGCGCGCGCTTCCTCACCACCGCCAGCAAGCTGGACCAGCTGCCTGCGGGGGAACTGCCCGAGATCGCCTTCGTCGGCCGCAGCAACGCCGGCAAGTCCACCGCCATCAACCGCCTGGCGCAGCAGAAGCGCCTGGCCTTCGCGTCTCGCACGCCGGGGCGCACGCAGCACATCAACCTCTTCGAGGTCGGCCCCAAGGACAAGCCGGACACGCTCTTTGCCGACCTGCCGGGCTATGGCTACGCCGCAGTGGAACGGTCGGCCAAGCTGCGCTGGCAGGAGGTGATGTCCGACTACCTGCAGCTGCGCCGCAACCTGCACGGGGTGGTGCTGATGATCGACTCACGCCTGGGCTTCACCCCGCTGGACCTTCGCCTGCTGGCGCTGCTGGCGCCGCGGCTGGCCAACGGTGAAGTGCGGCTGCTGGCACTGCTGACCAAGTCCGACAAGCTCAACCGCAGCGACACGCAGGCCGCCGTGCGCGCCGCGCAGGACGTGCTGGGCGAGGTCAGCACCGACAACGCCGACATCGGCGTGACCGCGTTTTCGGCCCTGTCGCGGATGGGCCTGGGCGACGTGGCGCAGGCGCTGCACGGCTGGACGCACGCAGCCACACACGGCGCGACCCACCCCACATGATTCGCCACTTCAACCTCAGCCTGGCCCACGGCATCCACCTGGCCTGCCGCGCAGCGGGCGTTGGCCGTGTGCGCGTGATGCTGCTGCACGGTTTTCCGGAAGCGGCCTTCGTGTGGGACGACGTGATGCAGCGCGTGGCACCCCGCGCGGCGTGTGTCGCGCCCAACCTGCGCGGTTTCATCGGCTCGTCCGCGCCCACCGAGGTGTCGGCCTACCGCGCCAAACACGTGGTGGGCGACATCGCAGCCGCCATCGAAGCGCTGGGCTCACCACTGGACCTGCTGGTGGCGCACGACTGGGGCGGCGCGCTGGCCTGGAACCTGGCGGCGCAGCGGCCCGACTTGCTGCGCCGGCTGCTGATCATCAATTCCCCACACCCGGCCACCTTCCTGCGCGAACTGCGGCACAACCCGCAGCAGCAAGCAGCCAGCGCGTACATGAATTTCCTCTGCCGGCCCGATGCAGAAAGCCTGCTGGCCGAGGGCGACTTTCGCCGCATGTGGCCCTTCCTGCAGGACGCCAATTGGCTAACGCCGGAAGTGCGTGAACAGTATCGGCAGGCCTGGGCCAACGAAGGCCGTGGCCTGACCGGTGGTCTCAACTACTACCGCGCGTCGCCGCTGCGCCCGCCCACTGTCGCCGCTGGTCACATTGACCCGGTGCACCAGGTCACACTGCCCGACGACGCCGTGACCTCGCGCGTGCCCACCACCGTGCTCTGGGGCGAACGCGACAAGGCGCTGTTGCCTGAATTGCTGGACGGCCTGGCGCGCTGGGTGCCCCAACTGCACATCGAACGGGTGCCTGAAGCAACGCACTGGATCGTGCATGAACAACCGGGCCGCGTGGCCGAGCTGATCACGTCGCTGTTGGACTGAGACACTGGACTGAAAGCAGCGGGGCTCAGGCCGCCGACGCCGAGCCCACCTGCTCGTGCACCCGCGCTGCGGCGCTGCCGACGATGCTGCGCTGCTTCAGCGTCTTGATGAGCCCGTTGCCGTGCATCAGCACCAGCGCACCAGCGCGCACGGCCCAGGTTTCGTCAGAGCCGCCATCACCGAAGAGCAGGAATTCGCGCCGCTCACCGGGCCACAACAGTTGCGCCTGTACCCAGCGGCCCTTGAAGAACATGCGCACCCAGTCGCCGGGCTTCAACTTGCTGAGCCATTCGGCAGCGCTCGGGCTGTTGGCGGGCGACGGCGGTAAGACGTCCATGAATTCGGCAGGTACGGTGTCGAGCTGGTGAAAATCGAGCGGACCACTCATGGTGGACGGCGGACCCTGGCCGTTGTTGAGCTTGTCTTCCAGCTTCTGCAGCGCACCCACTTGCGAGGCCACGCTGGTCAGGCGGCGCGTCAGGCGCTTTTGCAGGAAACCGTCCAGCCTTTCGACGGCCCAGCGGTAGAGGTTGGAGTTCTGCTCCGGCTCACTGGCCAACTGCTCAATCGTGGCCTGCGCCAGTTTGAGCAGCTGCAGTCTTTCGGGGTCGAAGCCGTCGGGCGACATTTCCGCCGCAAACACGAGCTGGTTGATGAAGCGCCACAGCGGGTGCTTGTTGTGGTCGAGCAAGGCGCGGTCCCGCAGCGCCAGCCGCATGGCCGGGCCGTGCAGGCGTGAGATGAGCAGGATCACGTCAGGCGGCACGCGCGAGTCGGTCTGCATGGCTTCAAAGAGGCGGCTCACCAGTTCAATGGCCTGGCGGTCGGCGCGGTGGGTGGTTCCGCGCGCGACATCGGACCAGCGCTCCAGGTCCGCGCTGCGTGCGGACTGGCCGTGGTAGCTCAGGCCCTGCTGGTTGTCCTGCGGAGCCGGCATCGTATCGCTCATGCGGTACAGGTCCGGGGTGAAGGTGGTCTCGGCCGACCGGCCACCGCGCCGCGAGCCCGACGGCAGGATCAGCGTGCGGTAGGCGGCAGGCTCCACGCCCATGCCTTCCAGGCGCGACGTGCTGGCGGCGTAGCTGGTGCGCAGCACCAGCGCCAGCGGCTGCGAGGCGTGGCGCATGAAGGCAATCTGGTGCCCGCGCGACAGCGGCAAGGCCTGCGCCGCAGCCCACACCGCGCGCGCCATGACTTCGGCGCGGAAAGGGTTGTGGTCGTGCGCCATGTCATGGTCACCGACGAGTGCGGAGACGAAGGTCCGCAGTTCGCGCAGCTCGTATTCGGCCACGCTGCGGATGGCTTCGATGGTGTGCGACAGCTCAACATCGATGGCGACTTCGTCTTCATCCACCAGCGACAGACTGCGTGGCTTGTCGGCTTTCCTGTCGGCCGTCTTCGTGCCTTTGGCGGGCTGGCGGTTCATGTCCACCTGCAGCTGCTCGCGCAGCGAATGCATGAAGTAGTCACCCATGCGCACGCGCTGGCTCTGCAGCGCCTGCATCAGGTCAGCCACGGCGGTGCGCTGCGTGGCCACCATGCCAAAAAGGCCACGGCGCACGTCGTCCAGCACAGCGTCCAGCAACTGGTCAAAGACCAGCGGGGCGCGCAGCATTTCGTCGTCAACGTATTGCCGGAAGATCGGGGAGACGGGAAGCACGGCCATATGTGCAAAATTATGAGCGGTCTGGAAGGCTCCGATCAAAGAAAAAGGCCTGCGTTCCAGAACGCAGGCCTTGAATGGCTGGGTACTCCCCGGCAAGTTGACCGGCAGCGAAGCTGCCCGGTCGAACGAGCTGACTTGCGACGGCGTACCCGTCCGACCCAAGACTACATGTCCATGCCGCCCATGCCACCCATGCCGCCCATGCCACCCGGCATGCCGCCGCCGGCGCCGGACTCGTCCTTGGGCGCCTCGGCGACCATGGCTTCTGTGGTCAGCATCAGGCTGGCGACCGAGGCTGCGTTCTGCAGCGCCGTGCGCGTCACCTTCGTCGGGTCCAGGATGCCCATTTCGATCATGTCGCC
>JANMKK010000119.1:0-26943 GCA_031372005.1 Rubrivivax sp. | reverse complement strand
GGCCAGCCTTGCACGTGGTCAGCAAGATCGCAATCGGTCAGCACCGTGATCAGCTTGCGCCCGGTGGGCAGCCAGTTCAGCGCCTTGCGCAAATTTTCGCCCACAGCGCCCTTGATGCTGTCGGCAGCAGCCACCACACCGTCCAGAGAGCCGAAATCGGCGATCCACTTCACCGCCGTCTTCGGCCCCACCTTGTCCACACCGGGAACGTTATCGACGCTGTCGCCGATGAGCGTGAGGTAATCGACGATGCGTTCTGGCGGCACGCCAAACTTGGCTTTCACGCCTTCGATGTCCAGCCGCTCGGGCGGTTTGGCCATGGTGTTGATCAGCGTGACGTCGGCCGTCACCAGTTGCGCCAGATCCTTGTCGCCGGTGCTGATGATGACCTTGTGCCCGCTGGCGGCCGCCACTCGGGCCAGCGTGCCAATGGCGTCGTCGGCCTCGATGCCGGGCACCATCAGCACCGGCCAACCCAGCAGCCGCACGACTTCGTGGATGGGCTCGATCTGCTGCACCAGCGGTTCGGGCATCGACGCGCGGTTGGCCTTGTACTCGGGATACCAGTCGTCGCGGAAGGTCTTGCCCTTGGCGTCGAAGACACACACCGCGTGCTCGGCCGGGTAGCGGTCGCGCAGCCACTTCATCATCGCCGCCACGCCGTGCACGGCGCCGGTGGGGAAGCCGTCGGCGGAACGCAAGTCGGGCATGGCGTGGTAAGCGCGGTACAGGTAGCTGGAACCATCCACCAGCAGCATCGTTTTGTCACTCATGCGCGGATTGTGGCGCCGACATGCCGGCGGGGCCGCGCCCGTAGAATCCGGCGGATGTTGTTGTACCCACGCCTTTTGTTGAGCCTGCTTTGCGCAGCCTGCGGCGGCGCTGCGTGGGCGCAGGCTGCAGACCTTGCCAAGGCTGCGGCTTCAGCAGCTTCAGCGGCTTCAACATCAGCCAGGGCCAAAACGGCGCAAGCCGGGCCCGCAGCACACGTGGTGGTCATCGAAGACGACAACGCCCGCATTGAAGAGGCCCACAAGGGCGGCGCGGTCAGCCGCGTCACCGTGCAGAGCAAGTTGCCAGGCGCAAGGCCGTACGAGATCCAGGTCGCGCCGCCCGGCCGCGACCCGTCGCAAGAGCGCGGCAACGCCGGCCGCCGCGCCTGGTCGATCTTCAACTTCTAGGTTGCGGCATGGCCGTCTACACCGAAGTCCGCTTCGAAGAAGCCGACGCGCTCTGCCAGCGCCTGGGCCTGGGCGCACTGACCGACTTGCAGGGCATTCGCTCGGGCATCGAGAACACCAACTACTACGCCAGCACCGCGCGCGGGCAATGGGTGCTGACGCTGTTTGAACGCCTGTCGGCCGACCGGCTGCCCTACTACCTGCAACTGATGCAGCACTTGGCCGTCCAGGGCATTCCGGTGCCAGCGCCGCAGCAGGCTGCTGACGGCAGCCTGCTGCACACGGTGGCTGGCAAGCCAGCAGCCATTGCCACCCGGCTGCCGGGCAGTCACCGCTTGCGGCCCGACGCGGTGCACGCCGCGCAGGTGGGGCACATGCTGGCGCGCATGCACACGGCAGGCGCCAGCTTCGGGCCGACGCAGCCGCACCTGCGTGGCCTGGCCTGGTGGGCCGAGACAGCACCGGTGATCCGCCCGCACCTCTGCACCGAGCAGGTCACGTTGCTGGACGAAGAAGTCGCCTTCCAGCAGCACCTGGCCGCTTCACCTGCAGGCCAGGCGCTGCCACGCGGCCCCATCCACGCCGACCTGTTTCGCGACAACGTGATGTTCGACGACACCGCGGGCGGCGACCGCCTGTGCGGCTTCTTCGACTTCTACTTTGCCGGCACCGACACGCTGCTCTTCGACGTGGCGGTGTGCCTCAACGACTGGTGCGCCGACCTCGATACCGGCCTGCTGGACGAAAGCCGCGCCGCCGCCTTCGTCGCCGCCTACCACCGCGCCCGCGCGCTCACGCATGGTGAAGTGCGCGCGCTGCCCGCGCTGCTGCGTGCCGCAGCCCTGCGCTTCTGGATATCCCGCCTGTGGGACTGGCACCTGCCGCGCGATGCAGCCATGCTCAGCCCCAAGGACCCGACGCACTTTGAGCGGGTGCTGCGGGTGCGCATCGCCCAGCCCTGGCACCCGAATCTGAATCTTCTTTGAACCCGACGCTGAACACATGGCCCTGTCCCTGAAGTCTGTGGAAACCGCGCGCGGCGCACGCTGGATTGGCGACGCCTGGCGCCTGTTCATGCGCCGGCCGCTGGCCTTCACCGCGCTCTTTGCGGTGTTTCTCTTCGGCGCGTTGCTGGTGAGCCTGGTGCCGCTGCTGGGGGGCCTGGTGCAGATGATGGCGCTGCCGCTCTTGAGCCTGGGGTTCATGGTGGCCAGCCAGTCAGCGCTGCTCGACGGCCCGGTGCACCCGCGCCAGTACTTGGAACCGCTGCGCACCGACGCGCGTCGGCGGCGGTCGCTCTTGATCCTGTGCGTCAGCTATGGCGTCTGTGCGCTCTTCATCCTGTGGCTGGCCGACGCCGTGTCGGGCGGCGCCTGGGGCCGCCTGCAAGGGCTGCTGGCCAAGGGCGACGCGGCACAGCCGCAGATCGACGCGCTGCTGTCCGAGCCCGGCGTGGCCACGGGCGCGTTGCTGGGCGCCTTCCTGGGCGCGGCGCTGTCGGTGCCGTTCTGGCACGCGCCGGCCCTTGTGCATTGGGGCGGCCACAGTGTGGGGCAGGCGCTGTTTTCCAGCACCGTGGCGCTGTGGCGCAGCAAGGGCGCCTTCTTCGTTTATTCGATGGGCTGGTTTGGCCTGATCGTGCTCTTCGGCATCCTCACCGCGGTGGTGCTCGGCCTCTTGGGCATGGCGCATTTGGCCAGTGTGCTGGGCGTGCCAGCGGGGCTCGTGTTCTCTGCCGTGTTCTATGTCTCGCTGCTGTTCACCTTCAACGACAGCTTCGGCGGCACGCCACCGCTGCCGGACGACGCGGTGACGCAGCCGGACCTTTGATCGTTGTCAGTCGACGGGCGTGAGCTTGGCGATGGCCAGCGCCAGCCATTTGCTGCCGTGGCGCCCGAATTGCACCTGCGCCCGGGCCTCGGTGCCGCGGCCTTCCAGCGTGGTGACAACGCCTTCGCCGAACTTGGTGTGAAACACCGTCTGGCCGACGCGCAAGCCGTGTGAACCGGCCAGCGAGGCGGCGGTCGGCATCATCGGCGACGCATGTGCAAAAGACGGTGCAAAAGACGGCGCAAAGGACGGTCCCACGCGCCCTGCCCCGACGATGCCGCTCAAACCGCTGCCACGCTGCCAGGCCTGCTGGTATTCACGCGCATAGCCCGAACCGAAGCCCTGGTTGCGCGGCGTGATCCACTTGAGTGACGCCTCAGGCAGTTCGTTGATGAAGCGGCTCTTCACGTTGTAGCGCGTCTGCCCGTGCAGCATGCGGGTCTGGCTGAAGCTCAGGTACAGCCGCTTGCGCGCCCGCGTGATGGCCACGTACATCAGCCGGCGTTCTTCTTCCACGCCGTCTGCATCCGACAGGCTTTGCTCGTGCGGGAACAGGCCCTCTTCAATGCCCGTGATGAAGACGGCGTCGAACTCCAGGCCCTTGGCCGAATGCACCGTCATCAGCTGGATGGCGTCCTGTCCCGCCTGCGCCTGGTTGTCGCCCGCCTCCAGCGAGGCGTGGGTCAGGAAGGCGACCAATGGCGACATGATCTCGCCGGTTTCGGCATCGGGCGCGGCAGCTTCTGCAGCCGATTGTTCGTCGATGGGCAGCGCCACCGCGTCCTTGCCAAAGCCTTCCTGGGTCACGAAGCTCTCGGCCGCATTGACCAGCTCTTCGAGGTTCTCGACGCGGTCCTGGCCTTCCTTGTCGGCACGGTAGAAATCGACCAGGCCGGTTTGTGCCAGCACGTGGTCGATGATCTCTCGCAGCGTCAGGCCCTTGGTCGCTTCGCGCATGCCGTCCACCAGCGCCACAAAGGCCTGCAGGTTGGCGCCCGCCTTGCCCGGCACAGCGCCCACGCTCTGCGCCAGGCTGCGACCGCTGGCGCGGGCGGCGTCTTGCAACTGTTCGATGCTGCGCGCGCCGATGCCGCGCGCCGGGAAGTTCACCACGCGCAGGAAGCTGGTGTCGTCGCTGACGTTTTCCAAAAGGCGCAAGTAGGCCAGCGCGTGCTTGACTTCAGCGCGCTCGAAGAAGCGCAGGCCGCCATACACGCGGTACGGCATGCTGGCGTTGAAGAGCGCACTTTCCAGCACCCGGCTTTGCGCATTGCTGCGGTAGAGCAGCGCGATTTCGCTGCGCGCCAGGCCGCCGCGGTGCAGTTGCTGGATCTCTTCCAGCAGCCACTGCGCTTCGGCGAAGTCGCTGGTCGATTCATAGACGCGCACCGGCTCGCCCGCGCCCACGTCGGTGCGCAGGTTCTTGCCCAGGCGCTGCTGGTTGTGGCTGATGAGGTCGTTGGCGGCGTCCAGGATGTGACCGCTGCTGCGGTAGTTCTGTTCCAGCTTGACGACGCGTTGCACGCGGAATTCGCGTTCGAAGTCGGCCATGTTGCCGACGCGGGCGCCGCGGAAGGCGTAAATGCTCTGGTCGTCGTCGCCGACGGCGAACACGCCCTGGTGGCCTCCAGGCGGCGCAAACATCTTCAGCCACGCGTACTGCAAGCGGTTGGTGTCCTGGAACTCGTCCACCAGCACGTGGCTGAAGCGGCGCTGGTAGTGTTCGCGCAGAGGGTCGTTGTCGCGCAGCAGCTCAAAGGTGCGCAACATCAGCTCTGCAAAATCAACCACGCCTTCGCGCTGGCACTGGTCGTCGTAGTTTTGGTAGATCTCCACCATCTTGCGCGTCTGCTCGTCGCGCAATTCCACGTCCCGTGGCCGCTTGCCTTCTTCCTTGCTGCCGGCGATGAACCACGTCACCTGCTTGGGCACGAAGCGTTCTTCGTCCAGCTGCATGGCCTTGATCACGCGCTTCACGGCTGAGAGCTGGTCGCTGCTGTCCAGGATCTGAAATCCCTGGCTCAAGCCCGCCAGCTTCCAGTGCGCGCGCAGGAAGCGGTTGCACAGGCCGTGGAAGGTGCCGATCCACATGCCGCGCACAGCCACCGGCAACATGGCCGACAGCCGCGTCAGCATTTCCTTGGCCGCCTTGTTGGTGAAGGTCACGCCGAGCACACCACCAGGCGAAACCTGGCCGGTCTGCAGCAACCAGGCGATGCGTGTCGTCAGCACCCGTGTCTTGCCGGACCCGGCGCCGGCCAGGATCAGCGACGGCACCGCCGGCAAGGTCACTGCGGCAAGCTGTTCGGGATTGAGGCCCTGCAAGAGGCGGGAATCGACGGCAGAAAGGGCATCGCCCCGGGCTTCATTCATCGGCCGATTCTAGAAGCGCACCCCAGCTTCAACGCACCGGCTTGCAGACACCGGCTTCATCACCTCGTGAGCGGCGCCTCCAGCAAATCCATGTCTTCCAGCGAATCCAGACTCAGCAGCGTGATCGGCCCGCTGTCATGGAAGCGATAGGCCGAATCGCGCCGCTGCTGGTCGGTGTGGCGCTGCGCCATCCAGGCCAGCAGTGCCGCGGGGTGCAGCGGCCGGCTGAGCAGGTAGCCCTGCATCTCGTCGCAACCCAGTTCACGCAGGCAGTCTGCTTGCGCCTGCGTCTCCACGCCTTCGGCCACCACCTGCATGTGCAGGCTGTGCCCCATGGCGACGATGGCGGTGGCGATGGCCTTGTCTTCTGGGTCGTGCGGCAGTTCGCTGACGAACGACCGGTCGATCTTCAGCGTGTCGATGTCGAAGCGCTTCAGGTAGCTCAGCGACGAATGCCCGGTGCCGAAATCGTCCATCGCCACGCGCACGCCCATGGCCGCCAGCGCAGCCAGCACGCCGCGGGTGGCTTCGTTGTCTTCCATCAGCAGGCTTTCGGTCAACTCGACTTCCAGGCGCCGGGGGTTGATGCCTGCTTCTTGCAAAGCGTCTTCGATGAAACGCGCCAAGTAGGGCTGGCGGAACTGGCGTGCCGACAGGTTCACCGCCAGCGACATGGGCGGCAGGCCCGCGCGGTCCCAGGTGGCCATTTCAGCGCAGGCGGTGCGGATGGCCCAGGCGCCCACCGGCAGGATCAGGCCGCTGTCTTCCAGCACGCGGATGAAGCGGTCCGGCGGCACCAGGCCGCGGCCCGGAGCATGCCAGCGGATCAGCGCTTCCACGCCGGTGATGTGCCCCGTCTCCAGGCTCGCCTTGGGTTGGTAGTGCAGCACAAATTCCTGGCGTTCCAATGCCCCGCGCAGCTGGCTTTCCAGCAGCAGCCGCGCGGCCACTTCGGCGCTGAGCTCTTCACTGAAGAAACTGAAGGTGCCGCGCCCCATGGCCTTGGCGCGGTACATGGCCATGTCGGTGTGGCGCACCAGGCCGTCCAGGTCGCTGACGTTGTCGATGCTGCCACTGGGGTACATCGAAATGCCGATGCTGGCCGACACGTGCAGCTCGTGTTCGAGCATCTGGATCGGTGACTCCAGCGCGTCCAGGATGCGGCGCGCGATGTGAGCAGCGTCTTCGGCGCTGCCAAGGTGTTCGGCGATCACGGTGAATTCGTCGCCGCCCAGACGCGACACGGTGAAGCTCTCGCCACCCGTGGTGCGCGTCACCGAGTCCTCCGAACGCAGGCAACCCTTGAGCAGTTCTGCCACCCGGCGCAGCAGTTGGTCGCCCGCCTCGTGGCCCAGGCTGTCGTTGATGACCTTGAAGTGGTCCAGGTCCAGGAACATCAGCGCCATCGGCTCGGCGCTGCGGCGCGCACGCGCCATGGCCTGTTCCAGCCGGTCGCGGAACAGCACCCTGTTGGGCAGGCCGGTGAGGTTGTCGAAGTTGGCCAGGAAGCTCAAGCGCTCTTGCGTCAGTTTGCGGTCGGTGATGTCGCGCACGATCAGGATGAACTGCGGCGTGCCGTCCAGCACCGTCTCGCTCACTGTCAGCTCGACCGGGAATTCTGACCCGTCAGAGCGCTGCGCCAGGGTTTCCCACTCGCCGCTCGCCAGCAGCGGGCCCTCAGGCTGGCTGCAGTCCACAAGTGGCGCAAGCCAGTGTTCGATGCCCTTCGCACACACGGCTTCGGGCGTGGTCGCCAGCAGGCTGGCGGCCACCGGGCTGCACAGCAGCACGCTGCCGTCATGGCCACAGGTCAGCACGCCGCTGGCGGAGTTCTCGAACAGGTGCATCAGCTGCAAGGCGCCGCTCTGCGAGGCCGCACTTCGCGGCTGCAGCGGCTGCACCGATTGTTTGGCTGCCCGCCATGCAGTGCGCCAGCGGGTCAAGAAGGCGATGGTCATTGGGACTTGCTGCAGGCGTGACCGAGGCGGCCACGGTAGAGTTTCGGCCGCTGCGCGCAGAACTGGAGTGAAAACCTGCACGTGCCTTGCTGCCTTGCCTTCGCACCGCCTGCGGCACCACCTGCGGCACTTCCAGCGGCACTTCCAGCGGCACCGCGCCGCGTAGAATTTCTCACTGCGTTCACATTCTGGTCAGACACCCCCCCTCTTTTGCCAGGTCAAGAGCGCCCCCAGGCCGACGACTGCGTCGTCCGCCCCCCGAGGGGGGTATGCGCAAAGTGGCACAGCCATATTTGCTCATGAGCTGCCAACCCCACCGGAGCCTGACCATGGAAATCTTCGACTACGACAACATCTTGCTGCTGCCGCGCAAGTGCCGCGTTGAAAGCCGCAGCGAATGCGACCCCTCGGTGGACTTCGGCGGCCGGCGCTTCAAGCTGCCCGTGGTGCCGGCGAACATGAAGACGGTCATTGACGAGCCCATCAGCCAGATGCTGGCGGCCGGCGGGCACTTCTATGTCATGCACCGCTTCGACCTCGACGCGGTCGCCTATGCCCGGCGCATGCGCGACCGCGGCCTCTTCGTGTCGCTGAGTTCTGGCGTGAAGCCGGCAGACTTTGCCGTCATCGACCGCCTGGCCGCCGACGGCGTGGGTGCGGATTACATCACCATCGACATTGCCCACGGCCATGCGGAAAGCGTGCGCAAGACCATCGAGCACATCAAGGCGAAGCTGCCGACGACTTTTGTGATTGCCGGCAACGTCGCCACGCCCGAAGCCGTGATCGACCTGGAAAACTGGGGCGCCGATGCCACCAAGGTCGGCGTCGGCCCGGGCAAGGTCTGCATCACCAAATTGAAGACCGGTTTTGGCACCGGCGGCTGGCAGCTCAGCGCGCTGAAGTGGTGCGCGCGCGTGGCCACCAAACCCATCATTGCAGACGGTGGCATCCGCCACCACGGCGACATCGCCAAGAGCGTGCGCTTCGGCGCGGCGATGGTCATGGTGGGCTCGCTCTTTGCGGGCCATGAAGAGTCGCCCGGCACTGCCGTGGAAGTCGATGGCAAGCGCTATAAGGAGTATTACGGCAGCGCCAGCGACTTCAACAAGGGCGAATACAAACACGTTGAAGGCAAGCGCATCCTGGAGCCCATCAAGGGCACCCTGCCCGACACGCTGCGCGAGATGCGCGAAGACGTGCAAAGCAGCATCAGCTACGCCGGCGGCTGGGTGCTGGCCGACCTGAAGAAGGTCAATTACGTGATCCTGGGCGGCGAAAACGCGGGCGAACACTTGTTCATGTAGCGCCCGCGCGGCAGACGGTTCAACAGCGATTCAACAGTGGCTCAGCGCGGGATCATGCCCGGGCTGGCGTCGCCTTCGTTCAGGCTGCTTGCTGCCGCGCCAGTGCGGCGTGCGGCAAGCGGGAAGACTCGGTCTGCGCTTGAAGAGCTGGACGTGCCGGCCGGGCAGACACCCGTGTCAGCCACCCGCCTGGCCGCGCTCATCAGCGGGTCGCTGCTACCGCCTTGCGCTGTGCTGAAGTCTTCGGCCACCGCGCAGGTGGGTGCAAAGCCATCGAAGTAACGCCCTTCGTTGCGCTGGTTCACGCTTTCAAAATTGACCACGCTGTAGGTGCGCCCGCACGAGCTGGTGGGCAGGAAGCCCACCGGCTTGCCGCAGGTGGTTTCGCCGACCGCCACCACCTCAACCCCGGCGCCGCGCAGGCCGTTGATGACCTGTTCACTGGCCGAACAGGTGCGCCGGCCCATCAACACAAAGACACGCGGCAGGCTGAGTGCGGAACTTTGCGCAGTGAAGCGGTAGCTCGTGTTGTTGCTGCTGGCGCGTTTGTCGTTGTAGAGCAGTGAGGCGTAGGTCAGATTGGTTCCACGCGTGCCGGCAATGTACGACGCCAGCGTGCCCCCCGTGGACACCAGGCCGCCGCCGTTGTAGCGCAGGTCCAGCACCAGGTCCTGCACACCTTCGGCGCGGAAGCGGGAGAACGCGGTTTCAAGTGGCGCGAGTGCTTGCGACACCATGTCCTTTACAGACACGTAGCCCAGTCGCCGGCCGCCTGCGGTGGTGATGACGGTGGTGCCTGTCACGGGCGTGAGGTTGAAGATGGCGGCGCTCAGGGTCACCGTGCGGTCAAGGCCATTGCGGCGCAACGACAGCGTCAGGGTGTCGCCGGCCTGTTGCGGCGTCAGCATCGCAAAGTCGTCGTCAGCCGCAACAAGTTCGCTGGCGGCGCGGCCGTTAATCGTCAGCACGCGGTCACCGCGTTGGATACCCTGTACGGCCGCCGGCGACAGCGGCTCCACGTAGCGCACGTAAAGCGGCAAAGCGCCGTTGCGGTTGAGCTCCCGGCCCGCCACCGAAATGCCGTAACCCAGCGAGGCGCCGTCGCCAAAAAAACGGTTGAAGGACTCGGTTGTCTGGCTGCCGCTGTAGCGGTCACGCGGGAAGTCAGCGCTGCTGCCGGTGTACAGCAGCGCGTCGAAATAACCCTGCACGTCGGTGTAGGCCCTGGCGTCGGGTTGCGGTGAGATGCGGTACCAGAAGTACCACTCGTTCATGTAGTCGCCCAACCACGCCTTCTGCCCGGCTACGCTGCAATCGGTGGCCGACGGTGGGGCGCTACCGCCCGAGTCATAGCCCGAATCGCCGCCACAGGCCGCCAGCAGCAAGGGCATGAGCAGCACGGCGAACGCGTTGCGTGGCGTTTTCAGGGCGCGGGTTGGCATGGTCTTGTGTCTTTCGGGAAACAGACGGGCCGGCGGGGGCCGACACCTACAATTCAAACTCTCGCCGCAGCCCTTGCGTTGACGGGGAACGCACAACTTGTCGCTTCACGTTGTATCGCTTTGTGCCCGTCCATCTGGCGCGACGCCCACAGGATAGCCCCCGCCACCATGACCGAGCTTGCCAAGTCCTTTGAACCCGCCGCCATCGAAGCCCGTTGGGGCGCAGCCTGGGCCTTGCCGGGCGCCGTGACGACCACGCTGGACCCGGCCCGCCCTTCCTTCAGCATCCAGCTGCCGCCGCCCAACGTGACGGGCACGCTGCACATGGGCCACGCCTTCAACCAGACGATCATGGACGCGCTGACGCGCTACCACCGCATGCTGGGCCACAACACGCTGTGGCTGCCGGGCACCGACCATGCCGGCATCGCCACGCAGATCGTCGTCGAACGCCAGTTGCAGGAAAACGGCCTGTCGCGCCACAACCTGGGGCGCAAGAATTTCGTCGCCCAGGTGTGGGACTGGAAGGCGACATCGGGCGCCACGATCACGAACCAGATGCGCCGCATGGGCGACAGCGTGGACTGGTCGCGCGAGTACTTCACGATGGACGAAAAGCTCTCGGCCACCGTCACCGAAACCTTTGTGCGGCTCTTCGACGAAGGGCTGATCTACCGTGGCAAGCGCCTGGTCAGCTGGGACCCGACGCTTAAAAGCGCGGTGTCGGACCTGGAAGTCGAAAGCGAAGAGGAAGACGGCTTCCTCTGGCTTATCCGCTACCCACTGGAAGACGGCAGCGGCTCGGTGGTGGTGGCCACCACGCGGCCGGAAACGATGCTGGGTGACACGGCCGTCATGGTGCACCCTGAGGATGAGCGCTACACGGCGCTGGTCGGCAAGAAGGTGCGTTTGCCGCTGTGCGACCGGCTGATCCCGGTCATTGCGGACAGCTATGTGGACCGCACCTTCGGTACCGGCGTCGTCAAGGTCACGCCCGCGCACGACGTCAACGACTACGCAGTCGGCCAGCGCCACGGCCTGCCCATGATCGGCGTGCTGGACCTTGACGCCAAGGTCAACGCCAGCGCACCCGAGGCCTACCGCGGCCTGGACCGTTTCATCGCGCGCAAGCGGGTTGTCGCCGACCTTGATGCGCTCGGCCTGCTGGTCGAAACCAGGAAGCACCGCCTCACCGTGCCACGCTGCGCCCGCACCGGCCAGGTGGTGGAGCCGATGCTCACCGACCAGTGGTTCGTCGCAGTCAACAAGGCGCCCGCCGCGGATGTGGATGGCAAGCCGGGCTGCAGCATCGCTGAAAAAGCACGGCAGGCTGTCAGCAGTGGCCAGGTGCGCTTTGTGCCCGAGCAGTGGGTCAACACCTACAACCACTGGATGGACAACATCCAGGACTGGTGCATCAGCCGCCAGCTCTGGTGGGGCCACCAGATCCCGGCCTGGTATGGCACCGGCGGCGAACTCTTCGTCGCGCGCAGTGAAGAAGAAGCCCGCAGCCGCGCGCATGCCAACGGCTACAGCGGGCCGTTGACGCGCGACGAAGACGTGCTCGACACCTGGTATTCCTCCGCCCTGGTGCCTTTCTCCACACTGGGCTGGCCGGCAAAGTCAGTGGAACAGGATCTGTTTCTGCCCAGCACCGTGCTGGTGACGGGCTTCGACATCATCTTCTTCTGGGTTGCCCGGATGATCATGATGACGACGCACTTCACCGGCAAGGTGCCGTTCAAGGACGTGTACATCCACGGCCTGGTGCGCGACGCCCAAGGCCAGAAGATGAGCAAGAGCGAAGGCAATGTGCTCGACCCGGTCGACCTGATCGACGGCATTGCGCTGGAGCCGCTGCTTGAAAAGCGCAGCACCGGCCTGCGCAAGCCCGAGACCGCACCGCGCGTGCGCAAGCAGACCGAGAAGGAATTTCCCCAGGGCGTTCCCGCTTTCGGCGCCGATGCGCTGCGCTTCACCATGGCCAGCTATGCCACGCTGGGCCGCAACATCAACTTCGACAGCAAGCGCTGCGAGGGCTACCGCAACTTCTGCAACAAGCTCTGGAACGCGACCAAGTTTGTGCTGATGAATTGCGAGGGCAAGGACTGCGGTTTGCAGGAGCACAGCAAGGCCGAATGTGCGCCCGCAATGCTGGATGACTCTGGTCGCGTCACCCGCCCGGCGGGCCCTTTCCACGGCTACATGAAGTTCTCGATGGCCGACCGCTGGATCAGCGGTGAACTGCAACGCGTAGAAGCCGCTGTCGCGCAGGGCTTTGCCGACTACCGCCTCGACAACGTCGCCAAGGCCGCCTACAGCTTTGTCTGGGACGAATACTGCGACTGGTACCTGGAAATCGCCAAGGTGCAAATCCAGCACGGCACCGACGCCGAACAGCGCGCCACGCGCCGCACGCTGATTCGAACTCTTGAAACCGTGCTGCGGCTCTTGCATCCGGTGGCGCCATTCATCACCGCCGAGTTGTGGGACACCGTGGCCGTGGTGGCAGGTCGCAGAGTGGCCGGCGACACGCAAACCGTGGTCACTGCAGCCTACCCCAAGGCGCAGCTGGAGAAGGTCGATCCAGCGGCCGACGAATGGATGCTGCGCCTGAAGACCGTGGCTGCAGAAATCCGCCGCCTGCGCAGCGAAATGAGCCTGTCGCCAGGCGACCGCGTGCCGCTGCTGACGCTGGGCGACGAGACCTTTGTGCGCAGCGCCACGCCGGTGCTCCAGGCGCTGGCGCGGCTGGCCGACGTGCGCGTGCTGGACGGTGACGCTGCCTTCGCCGCGGCCACGCAGAGCACGCCAGTGGCGCTGTGCGGTGACTTGCGCCTGGCGCTGCACGTGCAGATCGACGTGGCGGTAGAACAAGTGCGGCTGGACAAGGAAATTTCGCGCCTGCAGGGCGAGATCGTCAAGGCCGAGGCCAAGCTGTCGAATGAGAGTTTTGTCGCCCGCGCGAAAGCGTCTGTTGTCGACCAGGAACGGGCTCGGCTGGCCGACTTCAGGCAGGCCTTGGCTAGCTTGCAGGACCAGCGTTCTCGGCTGGGCTCAGCGGCTCATGCGGCTTAGGCGGCTTGGGCGGGTCTGCGGGCCGCTGCGGTCGGTCGGCGTTGAGCACGTCGTCAATGCGCTGCGCGACCCGCCATGCGCCGCGCAGCCGCGATTCACGCGTGGTGCCGGCTACGCGCGGCGTCACTTGCAATGTGTCCAGGTTGCGCAGCGCCCGCCCGGGGTCCTGCGCACCGGGCTCCAGGCTGTCGAGCCAGGCAGCGGCCAGCGGGCCGTCGCGCAGGGCCCGGGCCAGCGCCTGGTCATCAAAAAGCGTGGAGTGCGCCAGGCTCACGATGACCTGGTGCTGTTTGGCGGCGCCCAGCAGGCGGTCACCGAAGAGCCCGTCGAAACGTGAGTGCGCGTGCAGCAGCACGCACACCGCGTCGCAGTCGCGCATCAGGTCCAGCAACGGCACTGGCCTCACGCCGGCTCGAAGCCAGGCCGGGTCGCCGGCATGCACAGCCGGGTCGTAGCCCAGCACCCGCGACCCGAAGACCCGCAGCAGGCGCGCGAGCTGCACAAGGTTGGGCGTGACACCGACGATGCCCACGGTGCAGGCACCCAGCTCACGACCGACGAGCAGGCCGCCTTCGCCAAGGACCGGCACCCGGCGCAACATCGCCAGCAGCGCGCCAACGACAAATTCCGCCTCGGCTGCGGCGCTGGCGCTTGCGGCGCGTGCCACTTCCACGCCCGCGCGGGCGCAGGCTTGCAGGTCGATGTTTTCTGCACCCACCGACAGCCGCCCCACCACCCGCAGGTGCGGCGCGTGCCACAGCACGCTGGCGTCCAGCGTCACTGACGGCGGCAGGATGGCAGCGCGTGCCGTCGACAGGGCCAGCCGCGCCGCTGCGGGGTCGCTGGCAAGCTCCGGCGCCACGCGAACGGGGTGGCGCGAAGCCAGCCACTGCTGCACTTCGGCCGGAATCGGCTCGACGATCAATACGACCGTCGAGGCATGCGGCAGCGTGTCATGAAAGGGAAGGTGGTCCACATGTGAAAATCGGCTTGGTCCCCCACGTTCTGAAGCTCATATGCGCGTCCAAAAGGCAATATTCCCCGTCGCAGGCCTCGGCACCCGCTTTCTGCCGGCCACCAAGGCGCAACCCAAAGAGATGCTGCCGGTGGTGGACAAGCCACTGATCCAGTACGCGGTGGAAGAAGCCTATGCGGCGGGCGTGCGCGAAATGATCTTCGTCACCGGCCGCCACAAGCGCCCGATCGAAGACCACTTCGACATGACCTTTGAGCTTGAAGTGGCGCTTGAGAACGCCAACAAGCACGAACTCCTGAGCGTGGTGCGCAGCGTCAAACCCGACGACATGGAGTGCATTTACGTGCGCCAGCCGCAGGCCCTGGGGCTGGGCCACGCGGTGCTGTGCGGCCGCAAACTGATCGGCAACGAACCCTTTGCCGTGCTGCTGGCCGACGACCTGATGGTGCACGACAAGCCGATCCTGAAGCAGATGGTGGAACAGTTTGACGAGTGGCGCGCGTCGATCATTGCGGTGCAGGAAGTGCCGGCAGAACACACGCGGCGCTACGGCATCGTGGCCGGCACCGAGGTCAACAACCGGCTGGTGGACATCCAGCGCATCGTCGAGAAGCCTGCCCCCGAAGACGCGCCTTCACGCTTGGGCGTGGCCGGCCGCTACATCCTGACGCCGGGCGTGTTCCACGAGATTGCCACCCAGCCGCGCGGCGTGGGTGGCGAAATCCAGCTCACCGATGGCATTGCGTCGCTGCTGCGCCGCGAGAAGGTCTTTGCCTACCGCTACGAGGGCAAGCGCTACGACTGCGGCAGCAAGGAAGGCTTTCTGGAAGCCAATGTCGAGCTCGCCCTGGCTCATCCGCAGCTGGGGCCAGGATTCAGGCAGTTCTTGAAGGGGTTGAAGCTGTAGCAGCTTCAGCGGCAGATGCCGTCCGCGCGATTCAGCGCCGCCGCAGCACGTGCATGAAGTCGGCACCGGCGGTGGTCTGTTCAACCAGGTCGTTGCCGGTCTGGCGGGCAAAAGCCTGGAAGTCGCGCACCGAGCCAGCGTCGGTGCACACCACCCGCAGCAGTTCGCCGCTGACCATGTCGGCCAGGGCCTTCTTGGCCTTGAGGATGGGCAGCGGGCAGTTGAGCCCGCGCGTGTCGAGTTCCCGATTGACTTCTTGCATGGATGAATTCTAGGTGCGTGGCGAGCTGTTGATGAATTGGGTGGCGATGAATTGGGGTTCATGCCCCCGTGACCGCGTGGCAGTCATGCCGGGAACACACCGGTGGACAGGTAGCGGTCGCCTCTGTCGCAGACGATGAAGACGATGGTCGCGTTTTCCACCGTCTTGGCCAACTGCAGCGCCACCCAGCAGGCACCTGCTGCAGAGATGCCGGCAAACAGCCCCTCTTCGCGTGCCAGCCGGCGAGCCATGTCTTCAGCATCGGCCTGGCTGACCAGCACCGTTTCGTCCACCGCAAGGGCGTCGTAGATCTTCGGCAGGTAGGCTTCGGGCCACTTGCGGATGCCGGGGATGCGCGAGCCTTCAGCCGGCTGCGCGCCGACGATGCGCACCGCCGCTTTCTGCGCCTTCAGGAAGCGCGACACGCCGGTGATGGTGCCTGTGGTTCCCATGGCGCTGACAAAGTGCGTGATGCGGCCCTGGGTGTCGGCCCAGATCTCGGGGCCGGTGCTTTCTTCGTGCACACGCGGGTTGTCGGCGTTGGCAAACTGGTCCAGCACACGGCCCTTGCCTTCGCGCTGCATCGTCTCGGCCAGGTCGCGCGCGTATTCCATGCCGCCCGAGCGCGGCGTCAGGATCAGCTCGGCACCAAAAGCCTTCATGGTCTGCGCGCGTTCGATCGACAGGTCCTCCGGCATGATCAGCAGCATGCGGTAACCGCGGATGGCGGCGGCCATCGCCAGCGCAATGCCGGTGTTGCCCGAAGTCGCTTCGATCAGCGTGTCGCCGGGGCGGATCTCACCCCGTTCTTCGGCGCGGCGGATCATGCTGATGGCCGGCCTGTCCTTCACCGACCCCGCCGGGTTGTTGCCTTCGAGCTTGCCCAGGATCACGTTGCCGCGCAGCGCGCCAAACTCACCCGGCAGCCGCTGCAGGCGCACCAGCGGCGTGCCGCCAATCACGTCTTCCAGCGTCTTGTAAGACACGGTCTGTGTCATCTGTGCTCCCTTGTACAGACGTCATTGTCGCAGCGCAGAAAAGGGCACGCGGGGTGCGTGTGATAATGAAAACGCTTCGGCAAGCCACCCCAAGCTTTCCTGCCCTCGTGACGAAATCGGTAGACGTAGCGGATTCAAAATCCGCCGCCGCAAGGCGTGCCAGTTCGAGTCTGGCCGAGGGCACCAGCCGCTTCCCCATTCCCTTCAATGCCGTTGTTCATGCCGCAGCTTCCGCCGACGACCAAGTTCTTGATACTCCTGTGTGTCGCGGTGTTTTGCCTGGACAAATTGCTGCTGACCAATGGCGTGATTGCCGGGTGGTTCGCACTGTGGCCTGTCGGCAGCGGGCTCTTCATGCCCTGGCAAGTCTTGAGCTACGCCGTACTGCATGCCGACTGGGCGCACTTGTTTTTCAACATGCTCGGCCTGTGGATGTTTGGCGCTGAGCTTGAACGACTGTGGGGCCGCAACCGGTACTTGCAATTCATTGCGGCCAGTGTGCTCAGCGCCGCGGCGGCACAACTGCTGGTGACGGCGTTGATGGGCTCAGGCGCTCCGACGGTGGGCGCTTCAGGCGCTCTCTTCGGGCTGCTGCTGGCCTATGCGCTGTCCTTTCCCCACCGCAGCTTCGACCTGGTGGGTTTTCTGCCGATGGTGCTGCTGATGGTGCCGTCGCCGATCTTCAGCTTTGCTGGCATGGTGTTGTATGTGATGCTGATGACCAACCGCCGCGCAGTGCCGATCCCGCCGGTATACGTTCCCGCGCTGGTCATGGTGGCGATTTTTGGTGTGGTGGAACTGGTGCTTGGGTTGTTCTTTCGCAGCGGCATCGCGCACTTTGCGCATCTCGGCGGCATGCTGGGTGGTTGGCTGATGTTTCTCTACTGGCGCAGGCCTGGCGGCTTGAAGCGGCGGCGCTGATTGACGCTCAGAGTTCCACCAAGCCTTCGCGCACCGTCGGGTAGCGCAGCTTCAGCCGCAACTCAGCCTTCAAGCGCTGGTTGTCCAGGCGACGCGACTCGCTCATGAAGCTCATCTGCATGGCACCCAGCGTGGCTGCGGCTTGGGCGCGGGTGACGCGCGGCGGCGCTGGCAGGCCGCACACTTTGGCGGCCAGGTCGAAGTAGTCACCCATCTTCAGATCGGTGTTGTCGCTGGCGTGGTACGTGCGTTGCGGCGCGCCGCGCAGCAAGGCGGCCACGCAGGCGCGCGCCAGGTCGTCGGCGTGGATGTGATTGGTGTGCACGTCGTCAGCCTCCACCAGCACCGGCGTGCCGCGCAGCAGGCGGCCGCGCGGGTGGCCGCCGGGCCGGTCGGTGGCGTAGATGCCGGGGATGCGCAGGATGCTCACGACGGCGCCCGTGCGACGGCCGAACCAACGCAACTGCGCTTCCGCATCAACGCGGCGGCGGGCGCGGTCGGTGCCGGGGTTTACAGCCCGCGTTTCATCGAATCGCTCTCCGGCGCAGTCGCCATACACGCCGCTGGTGCTGGCATAGACCAGCCGCTGCACGCGCCCGCCCCGGGCCAAAGCGGCCACCAGTGCGCGGGTGCGCGGGTCGGTGGCGCCGTGGCCTGGCGGCGGCGCCAGGTGCAGCACAGCGTCGGCCAGGCCGCCCAGCCGGCCGAGTGTGTGCGGCTGGTCCAGGTTGCCCAACAAGGGCACCGCGCCGCGTTCACGCAGCAGCGCGCAGCGAGCAGGCGATGAGGTCAGCGCCAGCACCCGCCAGCGCGGCAGCAGAAGCGGCAGCACGCGCAGGCCGACATCGCCGCAGCCGACGATCAGCAGGGTCGGCCGGCGCAAACGGGTCGCAAAGCTCGTCATGGGGTCACAGGGGGTCGGGGCACAATTGCAAATCAGTTTACGTGGGCTTCTTCTGGCCCCAACCGTGCCCTCATGAGCTTCCAGATCACCCTCCAGCCCGCCGCCCGCAGTTTTGCCGTGGAGCGTGACGAAGCCATCCTGCCCGCCGCCATTCGCCAGGGCATCGGCCTGCCCTATGGCTGCCGCGACGGCGCCTGCGGGTCGTGCAAGAGCAAGCTGATCGAAGGCCGCGTGATCCACGGCGCGCACCAATTGAAAGCCTTGTCGGTGGCTGAAGAAGAAGCGGGTTTTATCCTGACTTGCTGCGCCACACCGCAGACCGACTGCACCGTGGAAGCGCGCAGCGTGCCCGGCGACGGCGAATACCCGGTGCTGAAGATGCCCAGCCGCGTGCTCAGCATCGAAAAACCTGCCCCCGATGTCGCCGTGCTGCGGCTTCAGCTACCGGCCAACCAGAACCTGCAGTACCGCGCTGGACAGTACGTGGAATTCATCCTGCAGGGCGCGAATTCGGGCGCTCGGCGCAGCTACAGCATGGCCAACGCGCCCGATTCACTGGGCAGCCCGCCGGCCATCGAATTGCACCTGCGCCACATGCCCGGCGGCAAGTTCACCGACCACGTCTTCACAGCCATGAAGGAGAAAGACATCCTGCGCATGGAAGGGCCCTTTGGCAGCTTCTTCCTGCGGGACGACTCCGCCAAGCCGATGATCCTGCTGGCCAGCGGCACCGGCTTTGCGCCCATCAAGGCCATCATCCAGCAGTTGCAGCACAAGAGTGTTCAGCGCCCTGCCGTTCTGTACTGGGGCTGCCGCAGACAAGCTGACCTGTACCAGCACGACTGGTGCCTGCAAGCCGCAGCACAGACGCCCAGCCTGCGCTATGTGCCGGTGCTGTCGGAACCCACCGCAGACGACCACTGGACCGGCCGCACCGGCTTCGTCCACCAGGCCGTGATGGCCGATTGGCCCGACCTGTCCGGCCACCAGGTGTATGCCTGCGGCGCGCCGGTGATGGTGGACTCGGCGCAGCGCGATTTCGTGGCGCGCTGCGGGCTGCCGGCTGAAGAGTTCTACGCCGACGCCTTCACGTCGGAGGCCGACAAACACGGCCCGGGCTGAAGCGCAGGGGTTCGGTCGAAAGTTCAGTCGAAAGTTGAGTCAAAAGTTCAGTCGAAGGGCGTCGGCCGCATCTGCAAGTGCACCTTGGCGCGCGGCGAGAAATTGACGCGGCGCCACGGCGCAGGATGACGAGATGGTCGCCGGCGCGCTTGACGATGCCGCCTTCATCGACACCGGCGGTCTGCACGTTCGTGATGCTGTCGCTGGCCTCGGCGGGCTGATCGGCGCCGGCCTTCAGCGGCGACGCCGCGGCAGCAGGGGCTGGCGCAGGCGCGTTCAAAGACTGCGCGACGCCGACTTCGCTGCGCAAGCGCGCCTGCTGCCGCAACTGCGCCGCTGCTCGCCAACGGGCCAGCGCGGCGCCGAGTTCGGCTTCGTCCCGGTAAGCGCTGCGCGCCGCCGCCGCATGGCTGTTGCCCGACATCGGGAGCAAGGCGCTGACTGCAATGGCCAACATCGCCCGGTAGTGGGAGTGGTGCTGCATGGCGCTCATTCGAAGTGGAGACCATCACTTCAACGGCCTGGGTCGGCAAACGGGGTGAAGTGCCGTCACCGCGAAAGCGCAGCGGCCAAAAATCCTGACAGGCTCAGCCGAGCAGCAACAGGCCTGCGCCCTGCACGGAGGCTGCGGCATACTCGTCGGCGAGTCGGTGCCCGTGCCACAGCGCCCGCGGCACCCACCCACCATGCACATCTTGCTTGTGGACCCCCGACCATGCACGCTTTGACCCGCGCCCGCTGCCTGGCACGACGGCTGCCCTTCAGCCTGTGGTCCCTTGCTGTTCTGGTGTTTGCCTTGCCTTTGCCAGCCGACGCGGCCCGACTTGCCCTGGTGGTGGGCAACGACAACTACACCGCGGTGCCCAAGCTGCGCAATGCCCGCAACGACGCCCAGAGCGTGGCCCGTGAACTCGACGCAGCCGGCTTCAAGGTGACAAGGGTGCTGGACGCCACCCGCAGCACACTCAACGAACAGCTCGACGCCTTCCTGCGCCGGATCGACAAGGGCGACGAGGTGGTGTTCTACTTTTCCGGCCACGGTTCGCAGCCGCCGCAGCTGGGGCCCTTCCTGTTGCCGGTGGACATCCAGGTGAACGACGAACGCGTGATCGCGCGCGACGCGCTGTCGCTGGAACAGGTCGTGGACGACCTCAACAAGCGAGCCCGGTTTTCACTGGTGATCGTGGACGCCTGCCGCGACGACCCGTTCCGCGACACCCGGGCCGGGCGCTCGCTGCCGCCCGGATCGGCCCTGTCCCGCATCGAGCCGCCCAAGGGCACGATGATCATCATGGCCGCGTCCAAGGGCCAGCAGGCGCTGGACCGCCTGGGCGAGAAGGACCCCGTCAACAACGGCCTGTTCACCCGCGAACTGATCAAGCAGATGCGGCAGCGGGGCCAGTCGGCTGGCGAGATGATGAAGAAAGTCCGCGCCAACGTGGAGAGCGCTGCACTGGCCGTCAACCATGCGCAGCGGCCGTCGCTGGTGGATGAGTCTTCGAGCGACTTCTTTTTCTACCCGGGCCTTGCCACGGCCACGGCCACGACCACGAACTCCTCACCGAACGCAGCTGCGGCGCCGGCCACGGACGGCCCGGCAGCGCCAAGACCGGTGGCCAGCCCTTCCGCCTACGGACCCCAGCGTGAGTTCGATGCCTGGGACATGGCCATCCAGAACAGCACCCGGGGCGCTTTCGAGGACTTCATCCGCCAGTTTCCCGACGGGCGATACGCGCCCCGAGCGCGTTCGCTGCTGGCCAGCCTGATCGCCGGCGGCAGCGCCGTGCCGGCGCTCGCGCCAGTAGCCACACAAGCTGCGGCGGGGCGGTCCCGGGCCGAGCATGAGCTCTGGGAACGGGCCACCGCCAGCAAGCGCCGGGCCGACTACGAGGCCTATCTGGCCATCCACCCCGACGGCCGCTTCGCCGATCAGGCCCGCGAGGCCCTGAAGCTCAGCCGCTGACGGGCTGGCGCCATGACCCGGAGCCATGACTTCCCACACCCCGCGATGAAACCTCACCATCGCTTCAGCCGCTTCAGCCAGGTCGCGCTGCTTGCCGGCACTTTCGCCGCGATGCTGGCCCCCTGCGTGGCCGATGCGCAGAGCTACACCCGCCAGCAACTGCAAGACACCTACGCCACCCAGATCAGCAGCGAGTCACTCAAGGCCGAAGTCACGACAAGCGGCAACGTGCGTTTCCGTCGCGACGGCCGCACCTACGTCATCCACGTCGACGACCGTGACGCCTTGTACTTCCGCCTGACGATGGCTTTCGTGGCCGATGACAAGAGCCTCGAGATGCGCCAGCGCAGGCTGGAGGGCTGCAACACGGCCACCGCCGAAGTCAAGGTGATCAAGTGCTTCCTGGACGAGGACGGCGACCCCAACTTTGCGGCTGAGATGTTCCTGATCGTGCCCGGAGACTTCAAGGCTTCATTCACGCGCACGCTGCGTGCCCTGGACAGCGCCTACGACCGCTACACGCGCAAGATGGCCGAGATGCGCTGAAGGGTTCAGAAGCGCGGCGCCGGCCCTTCGCCTTGGCGCTTGGGCTCGCACTGCATGTCCATCAAACCCAGCACCTCACCCGCAGGGCCGACGATTTCGCCTTCGAGCTGACCGGTCTGGCGGTCAATCGAGAACCGCGTGACGGCCATCTTCTGGAACGGCGGAAACCACGTGAACAGCCAGCTGCCGCGCCAATCGACGTAGGCCTGGCCCGTGTTCGCCGGGCTGTAAGCGGCGGAATAGTGGGTCTGCGTGGCCACGTACTTCATGCGCTCTCCCGTGGGCAGCACATTCGAACGCTGCACGAAGGCACTCATGTTGTTGTCGCGAAGGGCGAGCTCAAGGTAAGCGCTGCCGCGCTTGGCCGCGCCCCGCACGGCCCGGGTTCGGGCCTGCACGTTGGGGTCGTTGTCGTTCTTGTCGCTGGCCGATTCCGGCGGCGCTTCCACGGCGCGCGGCGCCACCGCAGCTTCACCGGCCCGCCCGGCCGAGGCCCCGGGCTGCAGGCCAGCCGCAAGGCTGCCTTGACACTGAAGGTACAGGTGAAACATCTGGGCCTGGGCGTGTGACGCGGCCAAAGTCAGCGCTGCTACCAACACCGACACGGACACCGCCACCGCCACCGACACGGCGCCACTCAGGCGACGGACCACCATGGCGTTCACTTCTTGACGGGCGGCTTTGTACCGACTTCGCGACCGGCCTCGGTCTGCCCGCCCTGCACGCCCAAGCGGCCACCCGCGCCCAGCCCACCGCGCACGGTTTGCGCCTTGTACTCGCGCAACGCAACGACCATCTTGTTGTAGGCATCGACAAAGGCCGCAGCCACCATCTTGCCTTCAGGCGTGCTGGTGTAGCCGCTGCCACCGCCAGCACCAAATGCTGAAAACACACTGCCGCCGAGACCGAAATCCCAGTTCTTGGAGTAACCCTCGGCGGCGGAAATCTGCACCGTGGAGCGCACGTCCACCAGCAGCAGGATCGTCCCGGCTTCGTTCATCTTGGCATTGCCAGCCACGGCGCCGGCACCTGGCACGATGCGGTTCAGCAGCCCACCCACGGCGCCACCCGCGCCTGCCGTGCCGCGGGCATTCATCATGATTTCCGGGCTCATGGAATAGTCGGCACCGACCTGCTGGCCCGTGCCGAAATTGCTGCCGGCCCGGCCTTCATCACCGCGCATCTGGCCGCGCTCGTTCTGGATCCCCTGCATGCCGCGGCCGCGCTCGACTACCGCAAAACAGTTGGACTGCTGGATCATCATGCGCAGCATCGGCACCGTCGAACCCAGGCGGTACTGGCTGTAGTAGTGGTTGTACCAAGAGGCGTTGGTGTTCTCTTCAATGCGGATCGTGCCCAGCGTCTCGGGGCATCGTTCGAGCTTGCCGTTGCCACCGGTTGACGTGGCCCCGCCAGCTGCACCTGTTACGGGAGTTGTGCTGCCGCCACCGAGGCTTGGCGCCGTGGCCAGACACCCACCCAACAATGTCGACGACGCCACCGCGCCGACTCTGAACCAATGAACCGAATTGAACGCGCGCATGTCTTGTTCCTCCGATGTCAGATCTGGGTGGTTGTCGCCACGCAAACGCACGCACACAACCCGCCAATATCTTACTTCTGCTTCAAGACAGCAGGCTATCCCGCTGATCGATGAGCCTTGTTCTCCTGCGCCGCTATTCGCCCAGATAGGCCGCCCTGACTTTGGGATCATTCAGCAGTGATTTCGCCTCGCCGGTCATGGTGATCTCGCCCGACTCCATGACGTAGCCGCGGTCGGCCAGGCCGAGCGCACGCGATGCGTTCTGTTCCACCAGCAGCACGGTGGTGCCGCGGCTGTGGATGTCGGCCACAACTTCAAAGATCTTGTCCACCATGATCGGGCTCAGGCCCATGCTGGGCTCGTCCAGAAGCAGCACCTTCGGGTTGGCCATCAGCGCCCTGCCCATGGCCAGCATTTGCTGCTCACCACCGCTCATCGTGCCGGCCAGCTGCGTGGCGCGCTCCTTCAGGCGCGGGAAGATGGCAAAGACCTTGTCGATATCGACCAGGATCTGTGCCTTGTCGTTGCGCACGAAGGCACCCATTTGCAGGTTTTCGGTGATGGTCATGCGGGTGAAGGTGCCGCGCCCTTCCGGCACCATCACCAGGCCCTGCTTGACCAGTTCCCAGGCGCCCTGGCCCTTGATGGGCTTGCCCATGAATTCGATCTGGCCGTCGGCCACCGCCTGCGTGCCGGTAATGGCCTTCAACGTCGTCGTCTTGCCGGCGCCGTTGGCACCGATCAGGCTGACGAGTTCGCCTTGGCGAACTTCGAAGCTCACGCCCTTGACGGCCTGGATGCCGCCGTAGGCGACTTTCAGACCGCTAACCTTGAGGAGTGTCGGGCTCATGGTGCGGCTCCTGCTGAAGTCCCTGTTGTCGCCTTGTGCCCGGCACCAAGGTAAGCCTCGATCACCTTTTCGTTGCGCTGCACATCTGCCGGGTTGCCTTCGGCGATCTGCTTGCCGTAGTCCAGCACGGTGACGCGGTCGCACAAGCCCATCACCAGCTTGACGTCGTGTTCGATCAGCAGGATCGTGCGGCCGTCCTTGCGGATGCGGTCGATCAGTTCGCGCAGCACCACCTTCTCGGTCGCGTTCATGCCGGCGGCGGGCTCGTCCAGCGCGATCAGCTTGGGGTCAGTCGCCAGGGCGCGGGCAATCTCGAGCCGGCGCTGGTCACCATAGCTGAGCGTGCGGGCGCGAAATTCGGCATAACGCCCAATGCCCACGTAGTCCAGCAACTCCTGCGCGCGCTTGGCTATTTCCCGTTCTTCGGCTTTGAAGCCAGGGGTGCGGAACACGGCGCCGAAGAGTCCCGAATGGGTGCGCACATGGCGGCCGACCATGACGTTTTCAAGCGCAGTCATTTCCGGAAAGAGGCGGATGTTCTGGAACGTGCGGGCGATGCCCTGCTTGGCAACTTCATGCACCGCGCTGGGTTTGTAGGGGCTGCCGCCCAATTCAAACGTGCCCGAGTCCGGCGTGTACAGGCCCGTGATGACGTTGAAGAAGGTGGTCTTGCCCGCGCCGTTGGGCCCGATCAGGCCATAGACCTGGCCACGCTGGATGGTGATGCCGACATCCGACAATGCCTGCAAGCCGCCGAAGCGCTTGCTGACGCCGGCCACCTTGAGTACGGTTTCGCTCATGGTCTCGTGCCTTTCAGTGGCCGCCGGCGGCAACCGCCGCAGAGCCCGCAGTGGTGGAGGCCACAGGCGAAGGCGCTGCCTTGCCGTGTTCTCTTGAAGGCCACAAGCCACGCGGGCGCATCAGCATGATGCCGATCATCGCCAGCGCGATCAGCAGCTGGCGCAGGATCGACGCGTCCAGCCGCCCGCCCGTCATCTGCTGCAAGGGCCCCGCCACATAGCGCAGCACCTCGGGCAATGCAGCCAGCATCACCGCGCCGAGGATCACGCCGGGCAAGTGGCCCATGCCGCCCAGCACCACCATGGCGACGATCATCACGCTCTCCATCAGGCTGAAGGATTCGGGTGAGACGAAGCCCTGGAAGGCCGCAAACATCGAGCCGCTGACGCCACCAAACGTGGCGCCCATGCCAAAGGCCAGGAGCTTCATGTTGCGGGTGTTGATGCCCATGGCCTTGGCCGCGATCTCGTCTTCACGGATGGCCATCCAGGCGCGGCCGATGCGGCTGGTTTCCAGGCGGTGGCAGATGACCACGCTGACCACCACCAGCGCCAGGAAGAGGTAGTAGTACATCGTGACCGACGGGATGACGAAGTCGCCGATCTCGACCTTCTTGCCGAAGTTGATCCACGGGTCGGCGTAGGGGCCGATGATCATCGGGTCGATCCGGTCAAGGCCTCTCGGACCATTCGTGATGTTGATCGGGTGTTCAAGGTTGTTCATGAACACACGGATGATTTCGCCGAAGCCCAGCGTGACGATGGCCAGGTAGTCGCCCCGCAGCTTGAGCACCGGCGTGCCCAGCATCACGCCTGCCAGGCCAGCCAGGCCAGCTGCCAGCGGAATCACGATCCAGATCGGCGTGTGCAGGCCGTTCGGAAAGGCCGCTGCGATCCAGGGAAAGTTCTCTGCCAGGTGCGGGCTGGCCAACAGCGCATACATGTACGCGCCGACAGCGTAGAAGGCGACAAAGCCCAGGTCCAGCAAGCCGGCGTAGCCCACCACGATGTTCAAGCCCAGTGCCAGCAGCACGTACAGCAGCGCCAGCGCAAGGATGCGCACCCACCCTGCGCCGAGGCCGCCCACCTGCATCAAGAGCGGCAGCGCGAGCAGGGCCACTGCGCAGAGAGCAAAGACCACGAACTTGTTTTTCATGTTGTGCGTCTCCGGTGCGTCAGGCGCGGTCAGCCACACGTTCACCCAGCAGGCCTTGCGGCCTCAAGGTGAGCACGAGGATCAGCGCCACGAAGGCAAAGATGTCGGCGTAGTGGCTGCCGAGCACACCGCCCGTCAGGTCACCCAGGTAGCCCGCGCCCAGCGCTTCCACGAGGCCCAGCAGGATGCCGCCCACCACGGCACCGGCGAGGTTGCCGATGCCGCCCATGACTGCCGCCGTGAAGGCCTTCAGCCCCGGCAGGAAGCCCATCGTGTGCTGCACGGTGCCGTAGTTCTCCGCCCTGTTGATGCCGGCCACCGCAGCCAGCGTGGCGCCGATGATGAAGGTGGCGGAGATCACCACATCCGGCTTCACACCCATGAGCGCGGCCACGCGCGGGTTCTCGGCCGTGGCGCGCATGGCGCGGCCGAGCTTGGTCTGGTTCACGAGGTACATCAGCCCGGCCAGGATCACTGCCGTCAGGCCGAGGATCAGGATCTGCGTCACCGTGATCACCGGCCCACCGAGGTTGATGGGGTCCGGCGGCAGCAGCGCCGGATAAGGCTTGGGGTTGGGCTTCCAGATGATCATCGCCAGCGTCTGCAGCAGGAGGCTCATGCCCATCGCGGTGATCAGTGGTGCCAAGCGCGGTGCGTTGCGCAGCGGCCGGTAGGCCAGCTTTTCGATCGTGAAGTTCAGCGCCGAGCAGATGACGATGGCGCAGACCAACGATATCAACATCAGCAACCAACCCGGCATGCCGGTGTCGGCCAGCGCGGTGACTACCGTCCAACTGGTGAGTGCGCCGAACATCAGCACCTCGCC
>JANMKK010000113.1:0-4615 GCA_031372005.1 Rubrivivax sp. | reverse complement strand
CGGCGCGGCTGGCGTACATGAGTCTGACGAGCATGGTGTTCTTTCGATCGTGTCTTGGGTTCAGTCCGCTTTGCGCGGCAGCAGCGACAGGAATTCGCGCCGCAAATTGGCATCTTTCAGGAACGCACCCCGCATCACGCTGTTGACCATCGCGGTGTCGGTGTCCTTCACGCCGCGCCAGTGCATGCAGAAGTGGTCGGCTTCCATCACGATGGCCAGGCCGTCGGGGCGCACGCGCTGCTGAAGCTCATTCGCCAGCATGGTCACGGCCTCTTCCTGGATCTGCGGCCGGCTCATGATCCAGTCGGCGATGCGCGCGTACTTGCTCAGACCGATCAGGTTGCTGTGCTCGTTGGGCAGGATGCCGATCCAGACCTTGCCAAAGATCGGGCACATGTGGTGGCTGCAGGCGCTGCGCACGGTGATGGGGCCGACGATCATCAGTTCGTTCAGCCGCTCGACGTTGGGAAATTCGGTGACCGCGGGCATCGGCACGTAGCGGCCGCGGAACACCTCTTCGATGTACATCTTGGCCACGCGCTTGGCCGTTTCATTCGTGTTGTGGTCGCTGTCGGTGTCGATCACCAGCGCGCGCAAGACCTCTTGCAGTTTGGCCTGCACTTCGGCCTTGAGCTCGGTGAGTTCACCGTCGCGCACAAAGGCCGCGATGTTGTCGTTGGCATGGAAGCGGCGCTTGGCGCTGACGACGCGGTAGCGGATGCGTTCCGACGCTGGCATGGCGGCCAGTTCTTCTTCGCTGCGGAAGATGCGCTCGGTCACTTCGGCGCTGTCGGCGAGAGATGTTGCAGTGCGTGCCATGCGGTGAGGCCGGATGCGGCCGGAACAGGGGAGGCGCATTGTGCGCTGGCACTGCGCGGGCTGTGAACGCCGCCCGACTAGACTGCAGCGATGCCCGGGGTCATTGCCAACACACACAGCGCGCCGCCCCTTTCCCGGCTGCTGGAACACACCGCCGACGCGGTGCAGGCGGTGCGCGGCGGGCAGTCGCTCACCGCCATCATCACCCGCGTGCCGGCCGACCTGCGCCCCGGCGTGCAGGCGCTGAGCTTTCACACCCTGCGCTGGCTGGGCAGCGCCACCGAAGCCCGCGCCCTGCTGGCGCCAAAGACGCCGCCACCGGCTGTGGATGCGCTGCTGGTTACTGCGCTGGCGCTGTTGTGGCCCGGCGAAACCCCGCCCTATGCAGAACACACGCTGGTGGACCAGGCGGTCACCGCCGCACGCCAGCGCACGCCAGCGGCCGCCGGCTTCATCAACGCCGTGCTGCGGCGTTTCGTGCGCGAAAAGGACAGCATCGCAGCACAGGTGCGCCATTCGCCGCTGGGCGCCTACAACCACCCGCTGTGGTGGATCGAACGGGTCAGGCGGGAGTGGCCGCAAGACTGGCAGACGCTGCTCACCGCCGCCAACCAGCGCCCGCCGATGACACTGCGCGTGAACGTCCGCCGCGGCACGGGCGAAGCCTACGTGCAGCGCCTGGCCGCGCTGGGCCGCAGCGCGCAACTGCTGGACGACCCGGCCCTGGGTGGCCAGGCCGTGGTGCTGGACCAGCCCTGCCCGGTGCAGCAACTGCACGGTTTTGCCGAGGGCGAGGTGTCGGTGCAGGACGGCGCGGCGCAGCGCGCGGCGCGGCTGTTGATGGGGGACGGACACGGCAACGGTCAGGGCGGCGGTCAGGGCGCCAACTGGCGCATGACCTTGCCCGCAAACGCCCGCGTGCTCGACGCTTGCGCCGCGCCCGGCGGCAAGACTGCGCACCTGCTGGAGCTGGCCGACATCGACCTGCTGGCCCTGGACAGCGACCCGCTGCGCCTGGCGCGCGTGCAGGACACGCTGAACCGCCTGCAGTTCCCGTCCAGCACGCGTGCCGAGCTGAAAGCCGCCGACGCCCGCGACCCCAAGGCATGGTGGGACGGCCGGCCCTTCGACGCCATCCTGCTGGACGCGCCGTGCACCGCGTCGGGCATCGTGCGCCGCCACCCCGACGTGCGCTGGTTGCGCCGTGCCGACGACATCCACGCCCTGGCCCGCATCCAGGCTCAGATGCTGGACGCCTTGTGGCCGCTGCTGGCGCCCGGTGGGCGGCTGCTGTACGCCACCTGCTCGATCTTCCTGCCTGAAGGGCAAGGGCAGATCGACGCGTTTATGCAACGCCTGCCCCCCGGCACAGCCCTGCTGGACCCGGGTTCACCCGGCCACCTGCTGCCCAGCCGTGACAATGGGTTGCAGGGTGGGTTGCAGGGTGGACGGCAGGGGGCCGCCAGCCGCAGCCCTGCGCTGCAGGACGGTTTCTTCTACGCCCTGATCCACAAGCCCCACACGACCTAGAAAACCGCCGCCACACAGCCATGCTCGCGCCCACGGTCCGCCGCCACATCCAGCAGGGCCTCAGGGTCCTGCTGCTGCTGTGGGTATTGCTCGGGTTGCAGCTGACCCTGCAGCCGGCGCGGGCGCAGGGCGTGGAACTGGCCACGCTGCAGACAGCCAAGGCCGACGGTGCGCTGAACCTGGACTTCGTGGCCCGCGTCACCCTGCCCAAGGCGGTGGAAGACGCGCTGCTGCGCGGCGTGCCGATCTACTTTGTGGCCGAAGCCCAGCTCTACCGCAACCGCTGGTACTGGCGTGACGAACGCGTGGCGCGGGTTTCGCGGTCTTGGCGGCTGGCCTTTCAGCCCCTGACCACTTCCTGGCGCGTCAGCCTGGCCGGCTTCAACCAGACCTTTCCGTCGATGGCCGAAGCGCTGTCTGCGGTTTCGCGCAGCGGCGGCTGGAAGCTTGTCGACCTGTCGCAGCTGGACTTTGACAAGAGCTTCTACCTTGAATTCAACTACCGGCTGGACACCACGCAACTGCCCGGCCCCATGCAGTTTGGCCTGGGCGGCCTGGGTGGCCAGGGCGACTGGGCGGTGGGTGTGAGCCGCACGCTGCGGGTTGAGCTGTAGGCCGGCTGTCCGCCGACACCCCAACCAACACCCCACCGCCATGTCACGCACCGCGCGCTGGGCCTGGATCATCTCGACGGTCGCCTTCACCGGCGCCACGCTCGTGCTGGCCTTTGTGCTCAGCTTCAGCAACCCCGAAGGCAGTTTCTACGAACGCAATTTCGTCTGGCTGTTCTGGATCAACGTCGCCGTGGCCGGGCTCTTGGCGCTGGTGGTGGGCCTGGTGCTGCTGCGCCTGGTGCTGCGGCTGCAACGCGGCAAGTTCGGCAGCCGCTTGCTCATCAAGCTGGCGGGCATCTTCGCCGTGGTGGGGCTGCTGCCGGGGCTGGTGATCTACACCGTCAGCTACCAGTTCGTGTCGCGCAGCATCGAAGCCTGGTTCGATGTGAAAGTGGCCGGCGCGCTGGACGCCGGGCTGGCGCTGGGCAAGGGCACACTGGAAGCGCTGGGCACCGACCTCGTCATCAAGACCAGGAGCGCCGCCGAACGCCTGGCCGACGGCGGCGCAGGTGTGCTGCCGCTGACGTTGGAGCGGCTGCGTGAACAGGCCGGCGCCAGCGAAGTCAGCCTCGTCAGCGCCAGCGGCCAGGTGCTGCTGACGGCCGGCGGCGCCGCGTCGTCCGGCCCGCCCGAGCGGCCTGCGGCAGCGCTTTTGCGGCTGGCGCGCCAGGCCGGCAGCGCCAGCCAGGTGGAAGGCCTGGACGACGAATCGCTGGGCCCCGGCAACGCCGGCCCGCGGGTGCGTGCACTGGCCCGCGTGCCGCGCAATGAAGTGACGTTGGCAGGTGGTGAAGACCGCTTCCTGATGGTCATCCAGCCGCTGTCCCGAACGCTGGCCATCAATGCACTGGCGGTGCAGTCGGCGTACAGCGAATACCAGCAGCGCGCACTGTCGCGCGACAGCCTGCGCCGCATGTACGTGGGCACGCTGACGCTCACACTCGTGCTGGCGGTGTTTGCCGCCGTGCTGCTGGCCATCGTGCTGGGCAACCAGCTGGCGCGGCCGCTCTTGCTGCTGGCGGATGGCGTGCGCCAGGTGGCGGCGGGTGACCTGACGGCCAAGCCCATCTTCAGCAGCAGCGACGAACTCGGCGGCCTGACACGCAGCTTTGCCGACATGACCGCGCAGGTGGCCGATGCAAGAAGCCAGGTGCAACGCGGCATGGGCCAGCTGGAAGCGGCGCGCACACGGCTGCAGACCATCCTGGACACGCTGACGGCGGGTGTGATCGTCTTCGACCGCGAAGGCCGCATCGACACTGTCAACCCCGGCGCCACGCGCATCCTGCAGCGGCCGCTGTCGGCCTGGCGCGGCCAGCGCCTGTCGGACATGCCGGACCTGAAAGAATTTTCCAACAGCGTCGAACAACGCTTTGAGCTGCTGGCCACGAGCCCAGAAGCCGGCGAACGCGACCAGTGGCAGGAATCCTTTGAACTGAAGCGCGGCGACGGCGCCACGCTGACGCTGCTGGTGCGCGGCGCCACGCTGCAGGGCGAAGCCTCGTTGATGGTGTTTGACGACATCACCGAAGTCGTCTCGTCGCAGCGCAGCGCGGCCTGGGCCGAGGTCGCGCGGCGCCTGGCGCACGAGATCAAGAACCCGCTGACGCCCATTCAGCTGTCGGCCGAAAGGCTTCAGCACCGCTTGGCCG
>JANMKK010000060.1:0-1867 GCA_031372005.1 Rubrivivax sp. | reverse complement strand
CAGCACACCCACCGCGCAGCCGGCGGCAAAGGCGGCCAGCACGATGATGACCATCGGCGCCTGCCACTGCACGCCAAAGAACCAGCGCACGCTGGCCGTCTGCTGGTTGTTCAGCGCAAAGGCAAACAGCGTGAAGAAGATAAAGGCCCGAAGCAGCCAGGAGATGAGGCGCATGCGGGGCCGATTTTAGGGTCGGGCTGCAGACCAGAGCCGCATTGTGGCGGCGGCGCTTCAGTACTCGGCAATCAGTACTCGGCAATCAGTATTCGGCGGGCGGCGCCGAAGCCTGGGCGTCCACGGCTTCGCGCAGCGCCTTGCCGGGCTTGAAGTGGGGCACGAGTTTTTCAGGGATCGTGACCTGCGCACCGCTGCGCGGGTTGCGGCCCACACGCGGCGGGCGGCGGTTGATGCTGAAGCTGCCGAAGCCGCGAATCTCGATGCGGTGGCCACGCGCCAGTGCGTCGGACATGGCGTCGAGGATGGTCTTGACGGCGAACTCGGTGTCGCGCTGCGTGAGCTGCGAGAAGCGTTCGGCCAAGCGGGTGACGAGGTCGGAGCGGGTCATCGGGGATCAGCTCGGTGCAGCAGAACCAGGGGTGAAAGACAGAGGTACCCCGCCAGGCTTGATTGCGCCTGGCGGGGCGGGGCAACTTACTCGTTGCTCTTGTCGAGCTTGGCGCGCAGCAAAGCGCCCAGGCTCGTGGTGCCGGCGTTTTCACGCTCGTTGCTTTGTGTCAGCTTCTGCATGGCTTGCTGTTCGTCGGCACTGTCCTTGGCCTTGATGGACAACTGGATCGACCGCATCTTGCGGTCAACGTTGATCACCATGACGTTGACGTCGTCGCCTTCCTTCAGCAGATTGCGCGCATCTTCCACGCGGTCGCGGCTGAGTTCAGAGGCCCGCAGGTAGCCGGTGACGTCTTCGTTGAGCTGGATCTCGGCGCCGCGCGGGTCAACGCTCTTGACCTTGCCGTTGACGATTGCACCCTTGTCGTTGAGCGTGGTGAAGCTCGTGAACGGGTCGACGTCGAGCTGCTTGATACCGAGGCTGATGCGTTCGCGTTCCACGTCCACGGCCAGCACCAGGGCTTCGACTTCCTGGCCCTTCTTGTAGTTGCGCACCGCCGTTTCGCCCGGCTCGTGCCAGGACAGGTCGGACAGGTGCACCAGGCCGTCGATGCCAGCCGTCAGGCCGATGAAGACGCCGAAGTCGGTGATGCTCTTCACGGGGCCCTTGACGCGGTCGCCGCGCTTGACGCTGGAGCTGAACTCTTCCCACGGGTTGGCCTTGCACTGCTTCATCCCGAGGCTGATGCGGCGCTTGTCCTCGTCGATTTCCAGGACCATGACTTCGACTTCTTCGCCCAGGGTGACGACCTTGGCGGGCGCGACGTTCTTGTTGGTCCAGTCCATCTCGGACACGTGCACCAGGCCTTCAATGCCGGGTTCGATTTCAACAAACGCGCCGTAGTCTGCGATGTTGGTGATCTTGCCGAAGAGGCGCGTGCTGTTGGGGTAGCGGCGCGCCACGCCGTGCCAGGGGTCGTCGCCCAACTGCTTGAGTCCAAGACTCACGCGGTTCTTCTCGGCGTCGAACTTCAGCACCTTGGCGGTCAGTTCCTGGCCGACAGTGACCACCTCAGACGGGTGACGCACACGGCGCCAGGCCATGTCGGTGATGTGCAGCAGGCCGTCGATGCCGCCCAGGTCGACGAAGGCACCGTATTCGGTGATGTTCTTGACCACGCCGTGCACGATGGCGCCTTCGGACAGGGTCTCCAGCAGCTTGGCGCGTTCTTCGCCCATCGAAGCCTCGACGACAGCGCGGCGCGACAACACGACGTTGTTGCGCTTGCGGTCGAGCTTG
>JANMKK010000051.1:0-5748 GCA_031372005.1 Rubrivivax sp. | reverse complement strand
GCCGAGCGCGGCATTCGCCATCTTCGCCAGCACCGGCAACATGTACAGCGGCCTGTGCTACCCGATCGCTATCGCGCTGGCCGGCTGCGTGGTGGGCATCGTGTTCGTGCGCGAGGCTCGGCACGTCGACCTCGAGGCGGTGGGCCGCTGACTGCCGCTCCGATGGCACCGCCACGACAGCAGCGCCGTATCGTCGCGGCCGGCGAGTGTATTTCAGTGCAATGACAAAAAGTTTTGTGTGCGTCAAGCCCAGGCCCTGGCCGGAAGAGGCACACTGCGCGCCGAAGCGTCGCGCTTGAAGCTGGCGTGTGATGCAGAACCCTCAGACGGAGAAGCGCATGAGCAGCAACAATCCTTACCCACCGCCGGACCTCCTGGCCAAGGGCGCGGTCGTTTCGGGCATGGCGGCCTACCTCAAGCTGGTGGCTGAGGCCGACGCCGACTACAGCGGCTACTGGTCGCGCCTGGCCCGCGAGTTCATCAGCTGGAAGACGCCGTTCACGAAGGGCCTGGACGACAGCAACGCTCCGTTCTTCAAGTGGTTCGAGGACGGCACGTTGAACGTCTCGTACAACTGCCTGGACCGCCACGTCGAAGGCGGCCTGGGTGACAAGACGGCCATCATCTTCGAGGCCGACGATGGCGCCGTCACGAATGTCAGCTACCGCGAGCTGCTCTCTCGCACCTGCCGCCTGGCCAATGCGCTGAAGGCCCGCGGCGTGAAGAAGGGCGACCGCGTCGTCATCTACATGTCGATGAGCGTCGAAGGCGTGGTCGCCATGCAGGCCTGCGCCCGCATCGGCGCCACGCATTCGGTGGTCTTCGGCGGCTTTTCGGCGCAGTCGTTGCGCGACCGCATCGAAGGGGCCGGCGCGGTGATGGTGATTACTGCCGACGAGCAGGCGCGCGGCGGTAAGAACCTGCCGCTGAAAGTCATCGTCGACGAAGCCATCGGACTGGGCGGCTGCGAGTCGGTGAAGAACGTCATCGTCTACCGACGCACCGGCGGCAAGATCACCTGGGACGCCGCGCGCGACCGCTGGCTTCATGACGAAATGCAAGACCAGGGCGAGGTGTGCGAGCCCGAGTGGGTCAGCGCCGAGCACCCGCTGTTCCTGCTCTACACCTCGGGCTCGACCGGCAAGCCCAAGGGCGTGCAGCATTCGACTGGCGGGTATCTTCTGCACGCTGCGCTGACGACGAAGTGGACCTTCGACCTGAAGCCCGACGACGTGTTCTGGTGCACGGCCGACATCGGCTGGGTCACCGGCCACACCTACATCACCTACGGCCCGCTGGCGCTGGGCGCGACGGAAGTGGTGTTCGAGGGCATCCCGACATACCCGGATGCCGGCCGCTTCTGGAAGATGATCCAGGACCACAAGGTCAGCGTCTTCTACACCGCGCCGACGGCAATCCGCTCGCTGATCAAGGCCGCTGAAGGCACCCCCACGGCGCACCCGAAGAACTACGACCTGTCGTCGCTGCGCATTCTCGGGTCGGTCGGCGAGCCGATCAACCCGGCCGCTTGGGAGTGGTATCACCAGCACATCGGCGGCGGCCGCTGCCCGATCGTCGATACCTTCTGGCAGACCGAGACAGGGGGCCATGTGATCACGCCGTTGCCGGGTGCAACGCCGCTGGTGCCCGGCTCTTGCACGTTGCCGTTCCCTGGCATTGCGGCGGCGATCGTCGACGAAACCGGTAATGACGTGCCCAACGGGCAGGGCGGCATCCTCGTCATCAAAAAGCCTTGGCCGAGCATGATCCGCACCATCTGGGGCGAGCCGGAACGCTTCAAGACAAGCTACTACCCGTCGGAACTCAAGGGTTACTACTTGGCGGGAGACGGCGCGATCCGCGACAAGGACACCGGCTACTTCACGATCACCGGCCGCATCGACGATGTGCTCAACGTCAGTGGCCACCGCATGGGCACGATGGAGATCGAATCCGCGCTTGTCAGCCACACCGCCTTGGTGGCCGAAGCCGCGGTGGTTGGCCGTCCCGACGAGACCACCGGCGAGGCGATCTGCGCTTTCGTCGTGCTCAAACGCTCGCGTCCGACAGGCGACGAAGCCAAGAAGATCGCCAACGAACTGCGCAACTGGGTCGGCAAGGAGATCGGCCCGATCGCCAAGCCGAAGGACATTCGTTTCGGCGACAACTTACCCAAGACCCGCAGCGGGAAAATCATGCGCCGACTGCTGCGCTCCATTGCCAAAGGGGAGGCGATCACACAAGACACATCGACGCTCGAAAACCCGGCCATCCTGGACCAGCTGGCTGAAAAAATCTGAGGAGACCTATGGAAACCGACCTGACCACACGCATCGCAAACCACCCGAGTTACAAGGAACTGAAAGCCAAGCGCACCAGCTTCGGCATGGCGCTGACCCTGGCAATGATGGTTGTTTACTTCGGCTTCATCCTGCTCGTCGCCTTCAACAAGCCGTTCCTGGCGACGCGACTCGGTGCGGGTGTGATGACGTACGCCATGCCGATCGGCTTCGGCGTCATCCTCTTCACCGTCGTCATCACCGTCATCTACGTCCGGCGCGCGAACAGCGAATACGACGCCCTCGCCGAACAGATCAGCAAGGCGGTGCTGAAATGAGCCGCTTCCCAATTTCCATGCGCCAGTTGCTCACGCTGGTTGCTCTGTTTGGTGTGTCCGCCTCGATCTGGGCGGCAGGCGCCGATATCGGCCAAGCCGAAAAGCAGGCGACCAACTGGGTGGCGATCGGCATGTTCGGGGTGTTCGTGCTGTTTACCTTTGGTGTGACCAAATGGGCGGCCGCCAAAACGAAGTCCGCAGCAGACTTCTACACCGGAGGAGGTGGCATCACCGGTTTCCAGAATGGCCTGGCGATTGCCGGCGACTACATGTCGGCGGCTTCGTTCCTCGGCATCTCGGCTGCGGTGATGGTCGGCGGCTTCGACGGCCTGATCTTTTCGATTGGCTTCCTGGTCGGCTGGCCGATAGTGACCTTTCTTCTCGCCGAGCGCCTGCGCAACCTGGGCAAATTCACCTTTGCCGACGTCGTCTCGTTCCGCTTCGCGCAGACGCCGGTGCGCATCTTCGCGGCCTCCGGCACGCTGGTGGTGGTGGCCTTCTACCTGATCGCGCAAATGGTCGGCGCCGGCCAGTTGATCAAGCTGCTGTTCGGCTTGGACTACTGGATCGCGGTCGTGCTCGTCGGCGGGCTGATGATGGTCTACGTGCTGTTCGGCGGCATGACGGCAACCACCTGGGTGCAGATCATCAAGGCCTGTCTGCTGCTCGGCGGCGCGACGTTCATGGCGCTGATGGTGCTTTACAGCTTCGGCTTCAGCCCGGAAGCGATGTTTGCCAAGGCGATCGAGGTCAAGACCGGCATCGCCGCCGCCGCCGGCAAGTCGCCGGACGAGGCCGCCAAGCAGGGCTTTTCGATCATGGGCCCGGGCGGATTCATCAAGGATCCGATCTCGGCCATCAGCTTCGGCATGGCGCTGATGTTCGGCACCGCCGGGCTGCCGCACATCCTGATGCGCTTCTTCACGGTGCCCAACGCCAAGGAAGCGCGCAAGTCGGTGGGCTGGGCCACGGTCTGGATCGGCTACTTCTACCTGCTGACCTTCGTCATCGGCTTCGGCGCCATCAGCTTCGTGCTGACCAACCCGCAGTTCCTCGACGCCAAGGGCGGATTGCTGGGCGGCGGCAACATGGCGGCCATCCACCTGGCCAACGCGGTTGGCGGCAACGTCTTCCTCGGCTTCATCTCGGCGGTGGCGTTCGCGACCATCCTGGCGGTGGTGGCGGGGCTGACGCTGTCGGGCGCGGCGGCGGTGTCGCACGACCTCTACGGCGTGGTCATCAAGAAAGGAAAAGCCGACAGCGCTTCGGAGCTGAAGGTGTCGCGGCTGACGACGGTCGCGCTCGGCGTCATCGCGGTGATGTTGGGCATCGCCTTCGAGAAGCAGAACATCGCGTTCATGGTGTCGTTGGCGTTCGCGATCGCGGCATCGGCCAACTTCCCGGTCCTGCTGATGTCGGTGCTGTGGAAGGACTGCACGACCCGCGGTGCGGTGATCGGCGGCTTCCTGGGCCTGATCTCGTCGGTGTTGCTGACGGTGGTCTCGCCTTCGGTCTGGGAGGTCACTCTCGGCAACCCGAAGGGCTCGGCACTGTTCCCGTACCAGTCGCCGGCGCTGTTCTCGATGACACTGGCGTTCTTGGGCATCTGGCTGTTTTCGATCCTCGACAAGAGCCCGCGAGCTGCGCAAGACCGGGCCGGCTTCCTGGCACAGCAGGTGCGGTCGGAGACCGGTATTGGCGCGTCGGGGGCGTCCGGGCATTGAGCATTGGCCGACCTGTGCTGGCCAGCTGCGGTTTCGGCCTGCGGCCAGGCGGTCGGGTCGCCTGACGCAGCGGGAACTGCCTACGAACCCCATCCGGCACTTCGCTCGAGGGTGTTCCGCAAGGCCAGCAAATCGGGCCCCCGGTCTTCGTCGGGTTCGGTCGGGTGCACCAGCAGGTTGAACCCGATGTGCAGGCGCTGGGACGTCGGTGTCGGTCGTCCCGGCTACCCCATCCAGGAACGCGCCGGCCTCCTCGACTTCGCCATCCGCGACTACCACAGCCGCGTGCCGCTGGCTTACTCTGTACCGCCACAAGCACTTCAGCTCAGACCGCCCTGCCCGACGGCACGGCGTCAGATCGACGCCGCCGCCTGGCCCTTCAGGCACGGCACCTTTCGAGTGATGCCTACCGGTCTCCGACGGGGCGGTGCGCAGCCCACCTGCGGCAGCGGACGCCATCGTGGGTGCAGGCACTATCTGCTGGCCCGCATCAAGACATCGGCGGCCGCGCCCCTCGGTGGGACCGCACGCCCTTACGCCGATGTAAGGGACACGTACATCGCCTGGAAGATCATCCAATCGTCGACGCCAATGGGCAAGGGCGCACGATGCTCTGCCAGCAACTCGCCGAGGCGTGACGAATGGCGGCTTCCGAGGACGCAATCGCCGATGACGTAAGACGGCTCTAGGTCGAAGGCCGTCCACCGTCCACCGCCACGGCACTTTTGGGCAAGTAGCTTTTAAGCCCCCGCAATGCCGGCTCCCGATCCGATGCTACGGTCAACAGCCTGCCTCCCCTACACCTTCCCAAGCACCCGCAAGATCTTCTCGGGCGTGATCGGCTGCGAACTCACCCGCACGCCAAACGGCGCCAGCGCGTCGTTGATCGCATTCATCACCGCCCCCGGCGCGCCTGCAGTCCCCGCCTCACCCGCGCCCTTCGCACCCAGCATCGAACTGCGCGTGGGTGACTGCACATGGCTGACCACGATGTCGGGCATTTCTGCGGCCATGGGCACCAGGTAGTCGGCCATGTTGCCGTTCTTCAGCGTGCCGTCGGTGTCGTAGAGGCATTCTTCAAACAGTGCGCCGCCAATGCCCTGCACGATGGCGCCGCGCATCTGTTCATCCACCAGCATCGGGTTGATGACGCGCCCGCAGTCTTCCACCGCCCAGTGCTTGAGCAGTTTGACAAAGCCGGTGTCGGTGTCGACTTCGACGTGGCTGACCTGCACGCCATTGGTGAAGATGAAGGGGTAGTCGCGTTGCGCGGCGTGGCGCGTCACCATCAGTTCGGGCGTGAAGCTTCTGGGCAGCGTGTCGCTGCGAAAGTACGCGATGCGGCCGAGCTCGGCCAGGTCCAGCAGGGGCTGCTGGCTGACCGCGTCGATGACGCTGCCACGGTAG
>JANMKK010000018.1:0-14332 GCA_031372005.1 Rubrivivax sp. | reverse complement strand
TGCGCTGCGCGGGCGCCGACGGGCAGTTGCGCATGCTGGCGGCCGATCTGGTCGTCGATGCCTCGGGGCGCGGCGCGCCAACGCTCAGGCTGCTGCAAGCGCTGGGGCGCGCGCCACCCGAGACCACCGCCATCGGCGTGGACATCGGCTATGCCACCGCCACCTATGAGATTTCACACGACGCGGGCCGCAACTGGTTGGGTGTGATGACGTTCCCGCAGGCGCCGCAGAGCAGCCGCGGCGCGCTCATGCTGCCCCAGGAAGACGGTTGCTGGATGCTCAGCCTGGGCGGCCGGGGTGCCGACAAACCGCCGGGTGATGAAGCCGGCTTTCTGGACTATGCGCGGCAGTTGCGCACACCAACGATCTACAACGCGATTCGTGGCGCCAGGCGCATCGGTGCGATCTCGCGCTATGTCTTCCCACAAAGCCTGCGGCGGCACTTCGAGCGCGTTGAAGATTTTCCGCGTGGGCTGCTGCCCTTCGGCGACGCGGTCTGCGTCTTCAACCCGATCTATGGTCAGGGCATGAGCGTGGCGGCGCAAGAGGCGGTCTTGCTGCGCCGCGTGCTTGCACGATCAAAAGGTGACAGCGACCCGCTGGCGCCAATGGCCGCACTGGTGCCAGCGTTTTTTGCAGAGTTGTTGCCGCTGCTGGAAACACCCTGGGCGATGGCCGCCATCCCCGACTTCATCTTCCCCGACACCACGGGGGATCGCCCGCCGGACCTGGAGCGCACGCTCAGGGTCGCCTTTGCGATGTTGCGGCTTGCAGCACGCCGGCCCGATGTGCACAAGCTGGTGGTCGAGGTGCAGCATCTGCTGAAACCACGCAGCGCCTACCGCAGCCCGCTGCTGATGGCGCGTGTGCTGATGGAAGTCATCCGGGGGTCCTGAGCCGAGCTGAAACGCCGTCAGCTCGGCAGATTCAGTGGCGCCGGAAACTCACCCCGCAAAGCGCGCCACACCACTTCGGCCGTTAGCGGCATCTGCACCTGCTCGGCACGCCGCCCAAGGCCGCTGTGCGCCAGCGCGTCCACCACCGCGTTTACCACCGCCGGCGTGGCGCCGATGGTGCCCAGTTCGCCCACGCCCTTGGCACCGAGCGTGTTGGTCAGGCAGGGCACGCTCTGGTCGAACGCGGTCTTGAAGTTGCGAAAACCGTCCACGCGCGGCAGCGCGTAGTCCATGAAACTGGCCGACAGCAGCTGTGCGCTGTCGGCGTCGTAAACCACCTGTTCGCACAAGGCCTGGCCGATGCCTTGCACCGCGCCGCCTTCAACCTGGCCCTGCACGATGGTGGGGCTGACGATGCGCCCGATGTCATTCACGCTGGCGTAAGCCACCACCTGCACGTCGCCGGTGGCGGGGTCGATCTCGACCTCGGCCACGTGGCAGCCATTGGGCCAGCTGGGTGCGCTTGCGGTGGTCGATGCGCTGACGGTGAGCCGGCCGCCGCCCTGGCGCTGCGCCAGATCGAAGAGGCCGATGCCGAGGTCGGTGCCTGCGACAGTGAAACGGCCGGCCTTGTATTCGATGTCGCCGGCCGGTGCTTCCAGCGCGTCGCCGGCGAGCTTCTTGCCTTCATCGACGGCCTTCTCTGACGCCACCCGCACCGCAGCACCGCCGGTGAAGAGCGACCGGCTGCCGGCGCTGCCAAAACCGTTGGCACGGTCGGTGTCGCCCTGCAGCACGCGGATGCGGTCCAGCGGCACGCCAAAGACGTCGTGCGCCAGTTGCACGTAGCTCGTGGTGATGCCCTGGCCCATGGCCATGGTGGCGCTGGTGAGTTCGATGAAACCGTCGGCCGTGACGTCGACGCGCACGTTTTCTTCCAACGCGTTGCCACCGGTCCATTCCAGGAAGGTGGCAATGCCGCGGCCCCGCAGCTTGCCGCGCGCCTCCGACGCGGCACGGCGGGCGTCGAAGCCGGCCCAGTCCGACAGCGCCAGACCCTGGTCAAGGATCTGCTCGAACTGGCCGCTGTCATAAACCTGGCCCATCGCGTTCTTGTAGGGCATCTGCGCGGGCTTGACCATGTTGCGGCGGCGCAGTTCTGCGCCGTCCAGCGCCATCTCGCGCGCGGCCGCGTCGAAAAGCCTTTCGATGATGTAGATGGCCTCGGGCCGCCCAGCGCCGCGGTAGGCGCCGGTGGCTGCGTTGTGCGTCAGCACGGCCGACAGCTGCAGGCTGATCAGCGGCACGTGGTAGATGCTGGTGCTGACCCAGGGCCCGACAAGCAGTGGAATGGCCAGCGACGCGCCACTGGGGTACGCCCCCACATTGGCCAGCGTGCGCACGCGCAGAGCCAGCACCAGGCCCTGCGCATCCAGCGCCAGTTCGGCATGGCTGATCTGGCTGCGGCCGTGCACGGCGGACAGGAAGTCTTCGACCCGTTCGGCCTGCCACTTCACCGGCCTGCCCAGTTGCAGCGCAGCCCAACCGAGCACGATGTCTTCGGGGTAGATGCCGGTCTTCATGCCGAAGCCGCCACCCACATCACCCACCACCACGCGCACGTTGTCGGTGCTGCGGCCAGGAAGGGTGTCGGCCAGCGAGTTGCGCACGCCGCTGGGCATCTGGCTGCTCAGACGCAGCGTCAGGCGGCCTTCGTCCATATAGGCCAGCACGCTGCGCGGCTCCATCGTGACGGGGGCCACGCGCTGGTTGACGATGTCCAGTGCCACGTGATGCGCGGCACTGGCAAAGGCGGCGCGGGTGGCTGCCACGTCGCCGTAGCGCGTCTCGGCCACGATGTTGCCGGGCGCGCCCTGCCACACGGTGGCTGCGCCGGGCAGAACCGCACGTTGCGCGTCGCTGACGGCGGGCAGGTCTTCGTAGTCCACCAGCACAGCGTTGACGGCGGCACGGGCGGCGTCGCGCGTCTCTGCCACGACAGCCACCACCGGGTCGCCGACGAAGCGCACGACCTCATGCGCCAGCGCGCGTTTGGGCGCCGTGTTCATGGGCTGACCGTCAGGTCGCTTGAATGGCATCACCACGGGGATCGGCTTGATGCCAGCAGCCACCAGGTCAACCCCGGTAAAGACCGCCAGCACACCGGGCAGGGCCAACGCAGCCGAGGTGTCGATGCTGCGGATGCGCGCATGCGCGCGGTCCGAGCGCAGGAAGGCCATCCAGGTCTGCCCGGGCAGCGTGACGTCGTCGGTGTAGCGGCCCTGGCCGCGCACCAGCGCCGGGTCTTCGCCGCGGCGCACCGCCGCGCCGCTGCCGAAGCGCAGTGTTTCCAGCGGCGCGTTCATGCTGCACCCCCGGCCATCACAGCGCCAGCCTGCTTCACGGCGGCGACGATGTTGACGTAGCCGGTGCAGCGGCAGAGGTTGCCTTCCAGCGCTGCTTCGATCTGCGCGTCGGTGGGCTTGGGGTTGGACTGCAGCAGGCAGGTTGCCGCCATCATCATGCCCGGCGTGCAGAAGCCGCACTGCAGGCCGTGGCAGGCGATGAATGCCTCTTGCACCGGGTGCAGGCTGCCGTCTTGTTTCGCCAGCCCTTCAACCGTGGTCACCGCACGGCCCTGCACCTGAAGCGCCAGCACACTGCAGGCCTTGACCGATTCACCGTCCAGCAACACGGTGCAGCAGCCGCACTGCGCGGTGTCGCAGCCCTGGTGCGTGCCGGTCAGCGCCAGCGGGCCGCGCAGCAGGTCGACGAGCAAGCTGTGGTTGTCGGCTTCCACACGGGTGGCCTTGCCGTTGAGGGAGAAGTTCAAGGTGGGCATGGGAGTTTTCTTCTAGAAAGCGCAGCTGCGAAAGCCGCAGAACGGGGTGTCGCAATCGGTGCGTGCAAAGCGACGTGCCTTGGGGTGGCGCCAACGCGCGCGGGTGGCGAATGATCCACCACGCAGCACGCCGGTGGCCAGTCTGGGGGCAATGCCGTCGTCAGCCAGGCCGTCCAGCGCGCCAGGCGCGCGGACACCGGCACCCGGCCACAAGCGCGCGCTGCCGGCGACCCATTCAAAGACATCGCCCCAGACAAAGCCGCGGCTGGATGCGGTGCTGGCTGCAATTTCCCACTCGGGCTCGGTCGGCAGGCGACGGCCGGCCCACTGGCACCAGGCCTGTGCTTCGTGGCGCGTGAGGTGCATCGCCGGCTGGCCGGCGGCTGCGCGCTGCAAGCTGGCGCCATCACCATGGCCGCGTTGCACCAGGACGCAGCCGCGCAGTTGCTCAACATGGGCCGGGGCGCGGCGGCCGCTGGCCTGAGCCCAGGCCCAGCCAGCGTCGCCCCACAGTTCGCGGCGGTCGTAGCCGCCGTCGTCGGCAAATTCGACGAACTGCGCCCAGTTGACGGGCTGCGCGTCGATTTCGAATTCCGGCGTGCTGACCTCATGCGCCCAGCGTTCCAGCGTGGGCACCCAGCCATCGCCCGTCAAACCCTTGGGCGAGCCGAGCTGCCAGCGCTGCGCGGGCATCCACAGCGCGTCACGCACCGTGCGCGCCGGTGGCGAGCCGGTGCGCAGGCGCTCGTCAAGCGCTTCGCACAGGCGGTCTTCGTGCAGCAGCGCCTGGCGGTAGAAGTGCAGTGCGTCGTCGGTCTCGGGCGTGGTGCTGAGCAGGTCGAGCGTGATGTCCAAAGTCTGCGCCAGGTAGGCGCGCAGGCGCTCGGACGTGAGGCCCTCGCACTGGGCTTGACCCTGGGCTGACAGCCACTGTTCAACCACCGGGTCGACGCCCGCCAGCCGCGTGCTGGCCGCGTCGCAGCCTTCACCGCGGCCGCGCTGCACATGGCAGGCGATCCACTGTTCCTGGTAGTGGCCGGCACGCGCGGCCAGGCATGACGCAGGCGTGCTGTCGTCCAGCGCGAGGCGTTGCAACAGGTGGTTGCGGGCGTCCATCAGCAGCACCGACAACAGGTCACGCCCAGCCCGCCGGGTGGCCAGCGGGTCGTCGATCTGCAGCGTCTGCGTGGCGGTGCTCAAACCAAGCTCACTGCCCCACCAGACCATTGCGGATGGCGTAGACCGTCAGCTCCGAGTTGTTGGCCAGTTGCAGCTTCTCAAGGACTCGCGCGCGGTACACCGACACCGTCTTCGGGCTCAAGCTCAGGTCCAGCGCGATGTCGGCCAGGCGCTTGCCGGACGCAATCATCACCAGCGTCTGCAGTTCGCGGTCACTCAACTTGTTGTGGGCCAGCTCAGAACTGGGCGCGGTCAGGCTCTCCACCAGCATCTGCGCAATCTCTGGGGTGACGTATTTGCGGCCCTGCGCCACCGTGCGCACGGCCTGCACCAGCAGTTGCGGGTCACCGCCCTTGTTGACGTAGCCGTAAGCACCGGCGCGCAGCGCGCGGATGGCGTACTGGTCTTCGGGGTACATGCTGACCACCAGCACCTTGACAGCAGAGCCTTCATCCTTCAGCACATGCAGTGCGTCCAGGCCGCTGCGGCCGGGCAGGTTGATGTCCAGCACCAGCACATCGCAAGGCAATGTGCGGCCGCTGTCGGGCGCGGTGCGGGTGCGGAAGAGCGTGCGCAACTCACCATAGTCGCCGGCTTCACCGACCACCGTGATGTCGGGGGCGTCAGACAGCGTGTCGCGGATGCCGCGCCGGATCAGGGCGTGGTCGTCGCAGAGGATGACGTCGATCATGGGGCGAAGTTCAGTGCGTGGTCCATTCGGCGGCTTCAGGGTCGTCATCCAGTGGCAGCTCCATCAGCGCACCTTGCGCGCCGGCATCTGCCGCATCGGCCACCAGCGGCACTGACAGGATCAACGACGTGCCCGCCACGCCGCTGCTCAGGTCCACCCAGCCGCCGACGGTGGAAGCCCTTTCGTGCAGTCCGCGGATGCCGAAGCTGCGCGCCTTGGCCAGGTCAGGCTGCTTGAGGCCACGGCCGTCGTCGCTGACTTCCAGCGACAGCACGCCAGCGGTCAGCGACAAGTCCACCACCACCCGCGTGGCCTGGGCGTGTTTGCTGACATTCGTCAGCGCCTCTTGCACCGTGCGGTAGGCCACCAGCGGCACGCCAGTGGGCAAGGCCAGGCCCCGGTGGTGCAGCGACGCGGCAGTGCGAAATTCGCAGCGGATGGCGGTGCGCTTCTCGAAGCGGCTGGTCATCCACTGCAGCGCGGCCACCAGGCCTTGCTCCAGGATGGCGGGGCGCAGGTTCTGCATGATGCGCTGGCTGGCTTCAATGGCGTGGGTCACTGTTTCCAGCGCCGACACCGCGCGCTGCTGAACGTCGGGCGTGCCCGCGTGGCGGCGGATCCAGTCCAACTCAAATTTCAGCGCCGTGAGCGACCCGCCGACATCGTCGTGGATCTCGCGCGCGATCGCGTGGCGTTCGGCCTCCACACTGGTTTGCAGGTGCTGCGCCAGTTCTGACAGCCGCGCCCGCGAAGCCTTCAGCTCCACATCGGCCTGGCGCCGTGCGCGCTGCGTTTCACTGGCCGCAATGGCGTGTTCCACCGCCACCGCCAGGCGCGACAGGTTGTTCTTCAACAGGTAGTCGCTGGCGCCAGTGCGCATGGCCTCGACCGCCGTGTCTTCGCCGATCTGGCCCGACACCAGGATGAAGGGCAGCGTGTCGCCACCCGCTCTTTCGCGGGCACGCAGCATCTGCAGCGCCTCCAGGCCGGAAAAGCCGGGCAGGTGGTAGTCCGAGATCACCAGGTCCCAGGGCATGGCCAGCGCGGATTCGAATTCGGTGCGGGTCTCGATGCGTTTTTCCTGCACCCGCAGTGCGCCGCGGCGCAGATGGGCCACCACCAGGGCGTGGTCCAGTTCGGAATCTTCCAGGTGCAGCAGCCGGATGCTGCGCAGCGCCGGGGCCGCAGCAGCCGGGTTCGGGACACGCTCAACGCCATTCATGGCGACCAGTATCGCAAAGCCGCGCGGCGACCCGCCCTGCCCAGCGCCGTCGCTCAGGAAATGGGGGGTGATTGGGCTGAACTTCCGCTCAAGGTCGGCTCACCAGCTGCCGAAAATAACCAGGAAGCCTGGCCATCCGGACCACCACAGGAGAAGCCCGATGGGTGAGGCAAACCAAAGCCACAACGAAAGCGCGTCGATCTCTGCAGGCATCGACCTGAGCCAGTTCCACCAGGTCTTCTTCGAAGAAGCGGGTGAGAACCTGGACACGATGGAGCAGATGCTGCTGGCGCTGGACATCGGCAACGCCGACGACGAAGCGCTCAACGCCATCTTCCGCTGCGCGCATTCGGTCAAGGGCGGTGCCGCCACTTTCGGTTTCGGTGATGTGGCAGCACTCACGCACCAGATGGAAACCCTGCTGGACAAGCTGCGCCGGCATGAACTGGCGCCCACCGCGCCGATGGTGGACGTGCTGCTGGCATCGGGCGACGCACTGAGGGCGCAACTGGGCCACCACCTGGGCAACCACCTGGGCCATGGTGCCGCGCCGGTGGACACGGCACAGCTGCTGGCAGCGATGCGTCGATTGGCCAGTGGCCCGGCGGCTGTGATGGCCCCGTCCGCAGCCGCAAAACGCAGCGAGGCTGCGGCACCCGGTGCACCTGCTGACCTTGAAGCGCGCGCAGAGCCAACGCTTCGCACACTGGAGCTGACCGTCGGCCCGCTGTCCGACCCTGGCGCCGCCGACAGCCTGATGGAACTCTTCGAGGAGATCACCGACCTCGGGACCATCGAAGCACTGGACGCTGGCCGCGACGGCAACGGCAACGGCGTGCGCCGCTTCAAGGTCCACACGACCTCGTCGGACAACGACCTCTACGACCTCTTCAGCTTCCACGTCGCGCGTGAACACGTGCGCCTGGCACCGCTGGTTGAAGACCACGGCTTTCATGGCGACGCCCCTTTGGTCTTGAAATCGGCACCGGCCGCGCGCCCTGAAAAGGCCACCGTGGCGCCTGAATCCAGCACGCTGCGTGTGGCGGTGGAAAAGATCGACCAGCTCATCAACCTGGTCGGCGAACTCGTGATCACGCAGGCCATGCTGGCGCAGAACAGCAAGGACGCGGGCAAGGCGCTGCACACGCCAATGGCCAGCGGCCTGGCCGACCTGGAACGCAACACGCGCGACCTGCAGGAAGCCGTGATGGGCATCCGGATGATCCCCATGTCACTGGTTTTCAACAGGTTCCCCCGCATGCTGCGCGACCTGGCCGCCAAGCTCGACAAGAAGGTGGAACTGGTGCAGGTGGGCGAAGCCACCGAACTCGACAAGGGCCTGGTGGAAAAGATCACCGACCCGCTGACCCACCTGGTGCGCAACAGCTGCGACCACGGCATTGAGCAGCCCGCAGAGCGCCTGGCCAAGGGCAAGCCCGAGCACGGCACCCTTACGCTGATTGCCACCCACCAGGGCGGCAGCATCGTCATCGAGGTGCGCGACGACGGCAGGGGCCTGAACCGCGCCAAGCTGCTGGCCAAGGCGCGTGAACGCGGCCTGGAAGTGTCGGATGCGATGAGCGACAGCGAGGTCTACGGCCTCATCTTCGCGCCCGGCTTCAGCACCGCCGATGTCGTCAGCGATGTGTCCGGCCGCGGGGTCGGCATGGACGTGGTGAAGAAGAACATCACCGCCCTGGGCGGCACGGTGGAGATCGACTCCACCGAGGGCTGCGGCATGTCGGTGCGCGTGCGGCTGCCACTCACCTTGGCCATCATGGACGGCATGAGCGTGGGCGTGGGTGACGAGTGCTACATCCTGCCGCTGTCCAGCGTGGTGGAGTCGCTCCAGGTCCGCGAAGGCATGCTCAAGACCATCGGCGGCAGCGGCTGCGTGGTGGAAGTGCGCGACGAATACATGCCGGTGGTGAGCCTGGAAAAGGTCTTCAACGTGCCGCGTTTCGACCTTGATTGCAGCCGCAACATCAGCCGCAACCCCAGCCACAACAGCAGCGACATCATGGTCGTCGTGGAAGCCGAGGGCAGCCGCGTGGCCCTGCTGGTGGACGCACTGCTGGGCCAGCAGCAGGTGGTCGTGAAAAACCTGGAAAGCAACTACCGCCGCGTTGACGACGTGTCGGGCGCCACGATCATGGGTGACGGCCGCGTGGCGCTGATCCTGGACGTGGCTTCGCTGGTCCGCCGCTCACGGCATTGACCGGCCCTGGCCCCACTCCCCACTCCCCGGTCCTCATTCTCCACCGCCATTCCTTCCTCGAAAGACACCGCATGCCCTCAACCCTTTCCACCCGCCAGCGCACCGCGCTCGTGTCGGTGTTGCTTGTCGCTGGCGAGGCCAGCGTGGTCGCCGGCATCTTCCTGGGCTGGTCGGCTGCGGCGGTTATCAGTGCCAGTGCGGCCTGCCTGGTGACGGCGATCCTGGTCGTCCTGACGGGCAGTGCCGCGATCCACTCCTTTCTTGCCGGCCTCAAGTCGCACACGCAACGCATGGCCGAAGGCAACCTGACGCTGGACATCCCCGCGCAGGGCAGCGCCGACTGCAGCGAAGCCCTGCAGTCGCTGCAGGCGTTGCAGGTGGCGCTGCGGCAGACGCTGGGGTCGATTCGCGGCGGTGCGGACGGCGTGTCGGTGGCGGCGCGCGAAATTGCAACCGGCAACGCCGACCTCAGCAACCGCACCGAACAGACCGCCACCAACCTGCAGCGGGCGGCCAGTTCCATGGCGCAGCTTACCGGCACCGTCAACCAGACGGCGGAGTCGGCGCGCACCGCGAATCAGCTTGCCAGTTCGGCCAGTGAAGTGGCGGCGCGCGGCGGCAACGTGGTGGCGCAGGTGGTCAGCACCATGAACGAGATCAACACCGCGTCGAAGAAGATCGCCGACATCATCGGCACGATTGACGGCATCGCCTTCCAGACCAACATCCTGGCGCTGAACGCCGCCGTGGAAGCCGCCCGTGCCGGTGAACAGGGCCGCGGCTTTGCGGTGGTGGCCAGCGAAGTGCGCAGCCTGGCGCAGCGCAGCGCCGAAGCTGCGCGCGAGATCAAGACGCTCATCGGCGCCAGCGTCGACAAGGTGGCGTCGGGTTCACGCCTGGTGCAGGACGCCGGCAACACGATGGGCGAGATCGTGGCCAGCGTGCAGCGCGTGACCGACATCATTGGCGAGATCAGCGCCGCAGCGGCCGAGCAGAGTTCGGGCATCGGCCAGATCAACGGCGCCGTCACGCAGCTCGACCAGATGACGCAGCAGAACGCCGCGCTGGTGGAAGAGAGTGCAGCCGCAGCCGATTCGCTGCAGCAGCAGTCGCGCCGCCTGGCCGACACGGTGGCCACGTTCCGCATCGGTGGCGAGACGCCGGGTGCGATTGACCGTGCGAGCCATGACATCCACGCCCCAGCGCCAGGGCCAGCGCCAGCGCACAAGATGGCGGCGCAGGTCACCATTCGGCAAGCGCGCGGCTTGGGCGCAGCCCAGGCATCAGCCCCAATGCGGCGCGGCGCCAGGCCTGATGCATTCGCCACGCCCGGCAACCCATCGGCCGCCACCACGGCCCCCAAAGCCACTGCGGGCGCAGATGCAGACGCAGACTGGGAAAGCTTCTGATGCCGCACAAGTCTCAGCACCGCTCACCGGGCGCCGATAACAAGACAGGGGCCGCATGGCCCGCACCCAGGGCCCACACCCACCGTTTGCTGATTCAAGGACACCAAGGACACCCATGGAGATGATCTCTGAAGCCCGCCATGTCGCCCGCCATGAAGCCGCACGCGCACTGTCTGCGGGTGAGCCTGGCGGCGCCCGGAACGCGGCCTCAAGTGGCGCCAGTCGCACCGCGCAGGGCGGCGAATTCCTGACCTTCCGCCTGGGCGCCGAGGAATACGGCATCGACATCCTGTGCGTGCAGGAAATCCGCTCTTATGAGCAGCCGACGCGCATTGCCAATGCCCCGCCCTTCATCAAAGGCGTGGTCAACCTGCGCGGCGTGATCGTGCCCATCATCGACCTGCGCCTGAAGCTGGGTTGTGAAACGGCCGACTACAACACCTTCACCGTCGTTGTCGTGCTCAACGTGCGCGGCCGGGTTGTGGGCGCGGTGGTGGATTCGGTGTCCGACGTGCTGGAACTCAAGCCTGAGCAGATCAAGCCGTCGCCGGACCTGCATTCGTCGGTGGATGCCGGCTTCATCACCGGCATCGGCACCGTCAAGAGCGGCAAGGGTGGCCATGGCGAAGGCGGCGAGCGCGACCGCATGCTGATCCTGATGGACATCGAAGGCCTGATGAGCAGCGCCGACATGGGGCTGGTCAACCGCTGAGACGGCTTGCGCCGGTTTTGACCCGCAGGGCACCCGGCCCGCTACACCGCGCCGGCCCGGCGCAGCGTGTCCAGCACCGGCCTGCGCAGCACTTCACGCAGGCCCCACCAGCCCGCCGCCAGCGCCAGCTGCGCACCCGCCACCATGCCCACCAGCGGCACCCAGGGCGACGGGTTCCAGGTGAATTCAAAGGCATAACGCGCCAAGAGCCAACCCACGGCCACCGCCGCGATGGATGCCAAGAGGCCTGCCAGTGCGCCCACGCCCAGCAGCTCTGCGCGCTGCACCTGGCCCAGCAGGCGGCTGCTGGCGCCCAGGGCCCGCATGATCGCAAACTCACGCGCGCGCACGTCCCGCGTGGCGGTGATGGCCGAAAACAGCACCACCAGGCCTGCCAGCAGCGTGAAGCCGAAGAGGAATTCCACCGCGCGGATCACCTGGTCCAGCACACGCTGCACCTGGCCGATGCTGGCAGAGACGTCGATGCTCGTGATGTTGGGGAAGTCGCGGCTTAACTGGTTGTCAAAGCTCAGTGCGCCTTTGACGGTGCCCGGCACCGAAGCCCGCACCGCAGGCGGAGCGTGGAAGGCGCTGATGTAGCTGATGGGCAACTCAGGCATGGCCGCACGCGGGAAGAGGACGAAGAAGTTCACGCGCATCGAACCCCAGTCCACCTTGCGCAGCGTGGTGATGCGCCCTTCCTGCAACTGGCCGCCAAAGTCAAAGCGCATGGTGTCGCCCAGCTTCAGGTTGAGCTCTGTGGCCAGGCCTTCTTCCACCGACAGGCCGCCGGCTTCGTCGGCCACCCAGCGGCCCTGGACCACTTCGTTGTGTTCAGGCGCGGTGGCCGTGTGGCTGATGTTGAATTCACGCTCGGCCAGCCTGGCTGCACGTTCGCCGGTGAAGCTCTGCGCCGTCACCGCAGCGCCGTTGATGGCCACCAGCCGGCCGCGCATCATCGGGTACCAGTCGTAGCGTGTGATGCCGGCTGCCGCCAGGCTCTGCTTGAAGGGTTCGGCCTGTTCGGGCTGCAGGTTGATGACGAAGCGGTTGGGCGCATCCGGCGGCGTGGCCTGGCGCCAGCTGCTGATGAGGTCGGTGCGCAGCAGCACCAGCAGCACCAGCGCCAGGAGGCCCACCGCCAGCGCACTGACCTGCAGCACCGCGAAGGCGGGCCGCGCCGCGATCTGCCGCGTGGCCAGCACCAGCCAGCGCGGCGCGCGGCTTTCGGGCACGGCGCGCTTCAGCAGCATCACTGCCAGCCAAGACAGCAGCGCGAAGACGGCAATGGCAGCGGCAAAACCGCCCACCGCAATCGCACCCAATTTGATGTCCGACGACACCGCCAGCAAGAGGCCGACAAAGCCGCCCGTGCCCGCCAGCAGCACGCCCACCGACCCCGCCTTCAGCCCGCCCACGTCGCGCCGGATCACCCGCAGCGGTGGCACCCGCGCCAGCTGCAGCACCGGCGGCAGGCCGAATCCCAGCAGCAGCGTCATGCCCACGCCAATACCGAACAGAGCAGGCCACGGCCCGGGTGGCGGCAGTTGCGCATCCACCAGGCCGGCCAGCAACCAGACGAAGACAAAATGCACCGTCAAGCCGATCAGCACGCCGGCTGAACTGGCCAGCAGGCCCACCAGGCCGAACTCCAGCGTGTAGGCGCCTGCAATGCGGCGCTGCGACAGGCCCAGCACGCGCAGCATGGCGCAGTCGTCCAGGTGGCGCTGCGCAAAGTCGCGCGCCGCAATGCCCACCGCCACGGCGGCCAGCAGCGCGGCCAAGAGCGCCACCAGGTTCAGGAATTTTTCGGCGCGGTCCAGTGTCTGGCGCATCTCGGGCCGGCCGGTCTGCAGCGAAGAAACACGAACACCGCGCAGGGGCACGGCCTTGATCTGCGCTTCGGTCCAATCGACAAAGCCGCGCACCACAGCGTCACCACGGGCCACCGCCCAGCCGTCGGGCGCAGCCACGGCCAGGCTGTAGCTGACGCGGCTGGCGGGCTGGATCAACGCGGTTGCGGGCAGGTCGGCCACATTCAACATCACGCGCGGGGCGAAGGTTGAAAAGCCCGCGCCGCGGTCGGGTTCGATGATGATGATGCGGGCGATCTTCAAGGTCGCGTCGCCCAGCAGCAGCGGGTCGCCGACCTGCAGTTGCAGCGCATCCAGCAAGGCCGCATCGAGCCACACCGTGCCGGGTTCTGGCGCGGCGGCCACCAATTGCAGCGGCGTGCCGGGCTCGGCCTGCAGTTGCAGCTTGCCGCGCAGCGGGTAGGCGCTGCTCACCGCCTTCACCGACACCAGGCGCGACGCACCGCCTTTGGCTTCGGGCGCGCGGCCCATGCTGGGGAAGCCCGCATGGGTCGCTACGCGCAGGCCCAGTTCACGCGCCTTGGCCGCAATCTCCGGCGGCGCCGGGCGGTCACTGTTGACGACGGCGTCGCCGCCCAGCAGTTGCCGCGCGTCGCGCTGCAGGCCGCTGTTCAGGCGGTCGGCAAAGAAGCCCACCGCCGTCAAGGCCGCCACGGCCAGCATCACCGCCACAGCCAGCAGGCGCAGTTCACCGGCGCGAAAGTCGCGCAGCGTCTGGCGCCAGGCCAGGGCGCGAATGGAAGGGGGGCGAAGCGCGTCGTTCATGGCCGGCACCATAGCCGATGCGGGACGCAGCCACGGGCTGCGCTGCGTTTGGCCCGAAAAGCGGCACTTGCCGCTTGCCGCTTGCCGCTTGCCGCTTGCCGCTTGCCGCTTGCCGCTTGCCAAGATTGAAGCGCGCCTAAACCCGGCGCGCTTCATGCGCGTGCACCGCAACGCCATCGTCAACCTTGACTTCGTGCAGTCGATGAAGCCCGACGAACAGTCGCAGCTCAAGATCCTGATGCGCGACTGCAGCAAGCTGCTGGCCAACCGCGACGCGTCCACGCTGCTGCGCGACCAGTCGATCTGAAGGCGCACGCGCGGCGGCAGCTTTATGCCGGGTCGGCGGGCGTGGCGTTTTGCGTGGCGTTCAGCATGACCCTCAGCGCGGCACCAGCCTGGGCTGGCCTTCGTGGTCGATGGCGACATAGGTCAGGTCGGCCTCGGTCACCTTCACCACATGCAGGTTGGCCGGATTCCGTTCGGCATAGACCTCGACGTGCACGCGGATGCTGGTGTTGCCGATG
>JANMKK010000456.1:0-3886 GCA_031372005.1 Rubrivivax sp. | reverse complement strand
AAGAAGGTGTGGGAGTACATCAAGAAGAACGGTCTGCAGGACAAGATCAAGCGCACCATGATCAACGCCGACGCCAAGCTCAAGGCCGTGGTGGGTGTCAGCCCGATCAGCATGTTCGGCATGACCAAAGAAATCAGCAAGCACCTCAAGTGAACTGCTGAAGCTGCATTGCTGACGTTGTCATGAAAGGCCCGGGTCATTGACCCGGGCCTTTTTTTCATGCGCAGGCTGCTTCAGCGGTTGAGGCGCCGCTGCAAGAAGTCCAGCCGGTCCTGGCCCCAGAAGATCTCGCCATCCACCACATAGCTGGGTGCACCGAAGACCTTGGCGTCGATGGCCTGCTGGGTATAGCGCTCGTAGGTGGCCTGCACTTCGGGCGTCAGCGCGTCGGCGGCACGCTGCGCAGCGAGGCCGCTTTCGGCCAGCAGTTCAGCGCGGGTCGCGGCGTTCGCAATGTCGCGTTCCTGCGCCCACACTGCCTTCAGCACCGCGCCCGTCAGGCGCATGGCAGCGGCCGAGCCGTCAGCCTGGTCCACGGCAATGATGAGCCGCGCCGCGTCATCAGCCGGCACCGGAAAGAACTTCGGCTTGATGTTCAGCGGCAGCTTGAGAAAGTCGCGCCAGCGCGCCAGTTCCACCAGCCGATAGGCCTGCCGCTGCGGCGGCCGCTGAGCCAGCGGCAAGCCACCCGAAACCGGGAAGACCTTGCCCCCCAGGTCCACCGGCAGCACGCGCACGGTGGCGCCCGCATCGGCCGCGATGCGCATGAAACGCTCGTGGCCCAGGTAGGCCCAGGGCGATTGCGGGGCGAGGTAATAGTCGATGGGGGTGGGGGTGGGCACGGGACGGCTCCTGAATGAAGTCGCCGCAGTTTATCCAGCGCAGTTGGCCGAAGCGGCCGCCACGGACGGGCCGACAATCACCCCGCCATCGCCAACCCGAGTGCTCGCGGCTACGCTGACACCCGCCCTTTCCACCAAAACCACCGAGACGTTGACCCATGCTCATCCGCTTGATCTACGCCAGCCGCACCGCAGGCATCCTGACCCCTTTCGATGTGAAGGACATCGTGAGCAAGTCGCAGCGCAACAACGGTCCGCTGGGCGTCACGGGTGCGCTGATCCTGTCGAATGGCATCTTCCTGCAATGCCTGGAAGGTGACCATCTGGTGGTCAATGCGCTGTACCACCGCATCCTGCTGGACGCGCGGCACCGCGAACCTGCGGTGCTGAGCCTGGGTGAAATTGCCAGCCGCTTGTACGGCGGCTGGGCGATGGGTCTTGTGGCCACGACCGAGGCCAACGCGAAACTCTTCCTGAAGTACTCACCCAACGCCGAGTTCGACCCGTACCACATCAGGCCGGCGGCGCTGGACGCGCTGTTTGCCGAACTGATCGAACATTCGCGCACCTTGACGGGCACGCTGACGCAAGGCTGAATGCCTGACACGAGGTGCGGTCGATGAGCCAGGTCCTGATCCATCAATACCTTGCCGAGCTTGACCGCTTGAAGCGCGTCAGCGGCACCCACCGGGAAGGCGTGGTCAGCGAAGCGTTCAAGGACTTGCTGAAAGGCTGGGGCAAACAGCACAACCTGGTCTTTGTGCCGCAGTACCGCTTGGCCAGCGCGACCAAGGACATCCGCACCATCGACGGTGCCCTGCTGCACGAATTGCGCGTGCCCTTTGGCTACCTGGAAGCCAAGGATGCGAAGGACGACCTCGACGAAGAGATCGCCTTCAAGTTCAAGCGCGGCTACCCGCAGGACAACATCATCTTTGAAGACAGCACGCAGGCGGTGCTGATCCAGCACCGCGCCGAGGTCATGCGCTGCCCGGTGGACGATGTGCTGCAGCTTGAAAAACTGCTCAAGCTGTTCTTCAGCTTCGAGCGCGCCGAGATTGCCGACTTCCGCAAGGCGGTGGCGCAGTTCAAGACCGACCTCCCTTCGGTATTGGACGCACTGCGCGGCATGATCGACCGCGAGCAACGGGCCAACCAGGCCTTCGCCAAAGCGGCGGTGAAGTTCCTGGCACACGCGCAAGAAGCCATCAACCCCGGCCTGACCGACGCCGATGTGCGCGAGATGCTCATCCAGCACATCCTGACCGAAGAGATCTTCAGCAAGGTCTTCGACGACAGCGACTTCCACCGCCACAACAACGTGGCGCGCGAGTTGTATGAACTGGAGGCCACCTTCTTCACCGGCAACCTGAAGCGCAGCACGCTCAAGGGGCTGGAGGCCTATTACGCCGCCATCCGCGCGGCGGCGGCGCAGATTGGCAGCCACCATGAGAAGCAGACCTTCCTGAAGGTCATCTACGAAAACTTCTACAAGGTCTACAACGCCAAGGCGGCCGACCGGCTGGGCGTGGTTTACACGCCGAACGAGATCGTGCGCTTCATGATTGAAGGCGCCGACTGGCTGTGTGAAAAACACTTCAGCCGCAACCTGGTGGACAAGGACGTGGAAATCCTGGATCCGGCCACGGGCACCGGAACCTTCATCTGCGAACTGCTGGAACACTTTCGGGGCCAACCGAAGAAGCTGCAGCACAAGTACCGCGAAGAGCTGCATGCCAACGAAGTAGCGATCCTTCCCTATTACGTGGCCAACCTGAACATCGAGGCCACCTACGCCGCCATCACCGGCGACTACGAAGAGTTCAAGAACCTGTGCTTCGTGGACACGCTGGACAACGTGGGCCTGCACACCGCCGCGCACGGCACCACGGCTGACTTGTTTGGCAGCGTCAGCGAAGAAAACGTGGCGCGCATCAAGCGCCAGAACAGCAAGAAGATCAGCGTCGTTATCGGCAACCCGCCCTACAACGCCAACCAAGCCAACGAAAACGACAACAACAAGAACCGGGAGTACCCGGCCATCGACGCGCGCATCAAGCAGACCTACATCGCCGAGAGCACGGCACAGAAGACCAAGCTGTACGACATGTACGCGCGGTTCTTTCGCTGGGCGAGTGACCGGCTGCATGCCGACGGCGTGCTGGCTTTTGTCACCAACCGTAGCTTCGTGGACAGCCGCACATTTGATGGCTTTCGCAAGACGGTGGCGAGTGAATTCGCCGAGGCCTATGTGGTGGACCTGGGCGGCGACGTGCGCGCCAACCCCAAGCTGAGTGGCACCAAGCACAACGTGTTTGGCATCCAGACTGGCGTGGCGATCAGCTTCTTCGTCAAGCGCCACGGTGCGTCGGGGAAGATGGGTTGCCGGGTGTTTTATGCGCGGCGGCCGGAGATGGAAACGGCCGAGGAAAAGCTGGCCTGGCTGGGGAGCGCGCGCGCTTCGGTCTTGGGGTTTGAGGAAGTGCGGCCGGATGGAAAGGGGCACTGGCTGAATCTGACGAACAACGACTTTGATCAGTTGATTCCCGTGGCCAGCAAGGCGACCAAGGGGGAGGCCAGAACGCAGTCCATATTCAGACTGTTTTCGCTGGGCGTAGTTACAGCGCGGGACGAATGGGTGTATTCGGACGATGCGGCCAGCCTTGAGACAAAGGTTCGGTGGTTGATTGAGTCCTATAACGCGGATGTTTCGAAACTTGCCGGTACTGGCACTGCCACCCAGATCGCTGCTGAACTAAATACGGCAATCAAGTGGTCGCGCGCAGTCAAGGCAGACCTCAGAAAAGGCCTCCAGTACTCGTTTCAATTGGCGCAAATCCGGCAGGCGCTATATCGGCCATTTGTTCGGCAGTCGCTCTACTTCGACAAGCGCTTGAACGAAGTTCAGTACCAACTTCCTACGATTTACAAGTTCGGGCCAAATCCCACGATTGCGTTCCTGTGCGTCGATTCGTCCAATCCGCTTGCTGCCATGGCAGTCGATCACCTATTCGACTACTGCCTACTAAAAATGGGCAACGGCG
>JANMKK010000411.1:0-4580 GCA_031372005.1 Rubrivivax sp. | reverse complement strand
GACCGCACGGCCTGTGGCAGCAGGCCCGGCTTGCGCTGGAAGTGCGGGATCACCGCTGCGATGTCGGGGCCCATTTGGGCGTCGGGCGTACCAGAAGAAGTCATCATGGATGTGGAGTCGGGGCTCAAGCCCGCAGCCGGTGATGCTAGCGCCCAGAACCGCCCACCCTTGCACGCAAGCGCGCGGACCGCGCTGCAGGCGTGGCAAGTTACCGCTGCGCCGGCCCTCGGGGGTCTGCCCATGCGCTGCCTTGGGCCAGCACGGCATGGCCGCGGTGACAATGCGGGCCGGTCATGGGCGGCTGATGTCGGCGCTTGTGAAACCCATGACTTCACCCAGCTGCCACCCAAGCACTATGCCGTTCAGCATCCAACTGCCCTTCACCAGAGCCGCAGAGTTCAACCGCATCAACCACGGCACCTTCAGGGGCTGGGTGCGCCACAGCCTGGCCTTGCTTCAGTGGCTTTTCGGCGGGCTGGACGACTGCGTCAACCCGGACTTGTCAAAGGTTGAACGCCTGGTTTTTGTCTGCCTGGGCAACATCAACCGCAGCGCCTTCGCTGAGGCCGTGGCACGCAGGGAAGGCGCGGCCACCGCGTCGCTTGGGCTTTCCACCGCACCGGGTCTGCCGGCCTTTTCCAAAGCGATGGAGACAGCCACCGGCTTCGCCATCGACCTGCGGGCTCACCGCACCGCCAACCTGGCTGAACACCAGCACCGTGAAGGCGACCTGATGCTGGCGATGGAGGTGCGCCATGTGATGCGCCTGCGCGCAGCCGGCGTCCCTGCCGCATCGATTGCATTGCTGGGTGCCTGGTCGCGCCCGAAGCGCCTGCACATTCACGACCCGCACACGCTGTCGGACGACTACTTCAAGGCCTGCTTCACCGTCATCGAATCGGCCACCCGCAACCTGGTGGTCGATTGGCGCAAACACCGTTCACCCAAGGCCGGCTCATGAACGTGCACTTGAGCTTTGACGTGGAGGTGTGGTGCAACAACTGGCAGGAACTGGACCAGCGCTTCCCGGCGGCCTTTGACCGCTATGTGTGGGGCCGCTCAGCGCGCGGCGACTATGCATTGCCCAAGACGCTTGAGATTTTGCAGCGCCATGGCCTGCAGGGCGTCTTCTTCGTCGAACCCCTGTTTGCCGCGCGCTTCGGGCTGGACTACCTGCACACGATCACGCGGCTGATCCTGGATGCGGGGCAGGACGTTCAGCTGCACCTGCACACCGAATGGGTGGATGAGATCAGCCCCGGCCTGATCGCCGACTGCAGCCGCAAACGCCAGCACATCAGCGCCTACACCCTGGCCGAACAACAAGCCTTGATCACGCACGGCATGCAGATGCTGCAATCCGTAGGCGTGCCCGCAGTCAACACTTTCCGCGCTGGCAGCTTTGCCTGCAACCGCGACACCTTTCGTGCCCTGCAGGGCTGCGGCATCGCGCTGGATAGCAGCCTGAACGCCTGCTACGAAGTCAGCGGCGCTGATCTGCATGATGGCGCGCTGCGCGAGGCGCCAGCGCTCATCGACGGCGTCAGCAGCATTCCGGTGGCCGTGTTCCTGGATGGCCGGGGCCGGCTCCGGCCTGCCCAGGTGGGCGGCTGCAGCTTTGCAGAAATGCGCGAAGCCATGGAATTGGCGGCAGAAGCTGGGGCTACTGAATTCGTCATCGTTTCGCACAACTTTGAAATGCTCAAGCCGGGCCGCAGCGACCCCGACAACATCGTGGTGCGCCGCTTCGAACGGCTTTGCGAAATGCTGGGCCAGCGCCGCAGGGACTTTCCCACGGCGAAGTACGCTGTGGACCCGAAAGCCGCCATGCCCGCAGCAATTTCACGCCCGCCTGTGTCGCGCATGGCCACGCTCACCCGTCTGGCGGAACAGCTGAGGAGGCGTTGGCAATGAACCGGGCTTTCTCCATCTACCTGGACGTGGTGCGCTTTGTGGCAGCGTTCCTGGTCTATCTCTACCACTCCAACCAGCGCTTGCTGGTTCAGGATGTGCTGCCGGCCAGCCACTTTGGCCACAGCTCGGTGATCGTCTTCTTTGTGCTGTCGGGCTTTGTGATTGCCTACATCACGGACACCAAAGAACGCCAGTGGCCAGCCTACGCGGCCAGCCGCATTTCGCGCGTGTATTCGGTGGCCCTGCCGGCGGTGGTCCTGACACTGCTGCTGGACGGCATTGGCCGACAGCTGATGCCGGGGCTCTATGGCTACCCGTATGACCAATTTGCGGTGCGGTCGGCGGCCAGCCTGGCCATGCTCAATGAAACCTGGCTGGTGTCGATCACGAGTTTTTCCAACGTGCCGTACTGGTCCATCTGCTACGAGAGCTGGTACTACCTGGCCTTTGGCGCGGCGATGTTCCTGCCCCGCAGGTGGGTGGCCCTGGCGCTGCTGGGCATGGCCGTGGTCATCGGGCCAAAGATCGTGCTGCTGGCGCCGATCTGGATCAGCGGCGTGCTGCTGTACCGCTGGAAGTCACTGCTGAACATCAGCTTGCCTTGGGCTGTGGGGTTGGCCGTGGCTTCGGTGCTGGGCATTGTTCTGTTCCACACACAGGGTGTGGAGCCTCTCGCCAGCGAGTGGACCAAGTCCATGCTGGGTGCAGACCTGCATACGAAGCTGACGTTTTCAAAGTTCTTCCTGAGCGACTACCTGCTGACGGTGCTGGTCTTCGCCAATTTCACGGCCATGCGCCGCGTGGCGGCGGCCACAGAATGGCTGTGGCTGCCCATCGAAAAGCCGGTTCGCTTTGTGGCCGGGTTCACCTTCACGCTGTACCTGCTGCACCAACCACTGTTTCTCTTTTGGGCCGCCGTGCTGCGCGGTGACGCCAAGGGTTACGGCTACTGGTGGGCCACCACGGCCTTGGTGCTGCTGTCGGTGGTGGTGGTCGGCCACTTCACGGAAAGCAGGCGCCACCATTTGCGGCGGTGGTTGCTGACCAAGCTGGAGCGAATCCGCGCCGGCAGCAAGGTACAGGGTGCTTCCAAGCATGCGGCCTGAGTCTGCCGTGAAGCTGCCCTGCGTGGTGCTGGGGCTGGAAACGCAAATCGGGCTGAGCGTGGTGCGCGAACTGGGGCGCGCTGGTGTGCCCGTCATCGGCGTCGCGCAGCAGGCCAATGCAATCGGCCTGCGGTCGCGCTATCTGACGCAGGGCATCACGGTTGAACAGCCGCGCAGCCCGGCGCTGATCGCGGCGCTGCAACAGATCGGGCGCGAACATGGCGCCTGTCCTTTGCTGGCGGTGTCTGAAGTCAACCTGCTGTGGTTAAGCGCAAACCAGCAGGCATTGCAACCACTGGTCGTTGTGGTGCCACCGCCGGCCGCACTGGCAGCCGTGCTGGACAAGCACGCCACGCTGGTGGCTGCCAGCCAAATGGGCATCAACATCCCCTCCACTTGGCAGCCGCTTTCGCAGTCTGACATCGAAGCGCACGCTGCGGTGTTTCCGTTTCCGGCCGTTCTCAAGTGGAGCGACCCGAATGCGGTTCTGCTGCAGCTGGAAGCGGCGGGCCTGCCGCTGCTGAAAGCCGAGTACGTGGACAACCCGGCAGAGCTGAGCGCCGCGCTGCAGCGCTACGCGCCACTGGGTGCATGGCCGCTGGTGCAGCAGTACTGTGCTGGCCACGGACTGGGGCAGTTTTTCTACATGAAGGATGGCAAGGCAGTGCGCCGCTTCCAGCATCGCCGAGTGTGCGAATGGCCGCCCGAAGGAGGCTTTTCCAGCGTCTGCGACGCAGTGCCATTAAGCGAACACCGTGAACTTCAGGAACGGTCGATTGCGCTGTTGCAGCACATCGGCTGGTCCGGTGTTGCCATGGTCGAGTATCGGCATGACCCGGCCACTGGCGCTTCACGCTTGATGGAAATCAATGGCAGGTTCTGGGGCAGCTTTCCGTTGGCCATGCATTGCGGCGCTGCGTTTGCGCTGCTCTGCTATCTGGACGCGACCGGTGCGCCGATGGATGATTTGCCTGAACTCAAGCAGCACTTGCGCTGCCGGATGCTGAGCACCGAGGTCAAACGTTTGGTGCGCATTCTGCTGAAGCCGGAGCTCATTGCAGACAAGCACTTTCAGCGGCGGCCTTGGCACGAGGTGTGGCGCTTTGTCGCCGACTTCGCCAACCCCCGTGCGCGCTACTACGTGGCATCACTCAGCGATCCCATGCCTTGGGTGGCCGACATTCGAAACCTTGTGCGGCGATCTTGAATTAGCTGAGTTTGAGGTCAGCGGCGTCGCCGGTGATCACAAAGCGGCGGAAGGACTTGCTGGCAATGCTGAAGACTAAGCCCTAATTCATCAAGGTCGGGCGGCTGGACTGCCCAATCTCTGTGAACCCATACGGTTCGAGTCCGACGCGGCAGGCATTGACGGAGCTTTCCACATATCCGTAGGTGTCAGCATTGGTTTCGTGGATGGACTTGATCTGCCGCGCTATAGGATTGAACACCAGAATGCCCATGCGGCAACCATCGTCGGGATGTTCCAAGCAAAAGGCGACGAAGAATTGACCCGTTGCATTGTCATAGGTGGCGACCCCGCCCTGCGGCAGCTACGCGCCG
>JANMKK010000404.1:0-13512 GCA_031372005.1 Rubrivivax sp. | reverse complement strand
CAAGCTGATGTGGAAGTCGTGCGCGCTGATGAAGCCGCCGTCGCGCATGTTGGCAAGTTGGCCCTTGATGGTGGCGACAGCCGAGCGGCCGGCCACCGGGAACACGCTGCGTGTCGGCGGCCGGTAGCCGCTGTCGAACATTGTCTTCGCCTGCGCGCTGGCGACGAAGAGCAACTCGTCCTTGTGCGGCACGATGATGTCGCTCCACAGCAGGTAACCGAGCTTGCGCGATTCGATCGCACTCGTGCCGACCTTGGCCATGGCGGCATTCGTGAAGCCATCAGTCGCAAACTTCATGATGTCGGCGTTTGCGTTTGCCGCGCTGGCCATCTCGGCAGCGCGGCGCGCGACGTAGGCCAGGCCACCACCGCCAGGGATCAGGCCCACGCCCACTTCCACCAGGCCGACATACGTTTCCATCGTCGCCACGCGCCGAGCGCAATGCACCGCGATCTCGCAGCCGCCGCCCAGCGCCATGCCGCGCATCGCAGCAACGACGGGCACCTGGGCATAACGCAGCCGCAGCATCATGTCCTGCAGCTTCTTCTCTTCGGGCGCGATGCCCTTGGACCCAAGTTTCATGAACACCGGCATCAGCGATTCAAGATTGGCGCCGGCTGAGAACACATCGTCGGGCGACCAGATCACCAGGCCTTTGTAGCCCTGCTCGGCGATCTCCACGGCCTTCAGCAGGCCCTCAGTAACCGTGCCGCTGATGAGGTGCAGCTTGGCAGTGATGCTGGCGATCAGCACTTCGCCGTCCAGCGTCCAGACGCGAACTTCTTCGTTCTTGAAAACTTCGTTGCCGCTCTTCAACGGCGCCGCAGCGCCCGCGCCGAGCACGCTCTCGGGGAAGTGCTGGCGTGCGTACACCGGCAACTCACTGCGCGGGACATAGGCCTTGCGCGACGGGCTCCAGGAGCCTTCGGGTGTGTGCACGCCCGAATTTGTGGCGACCGGTCCGTCGAAGACCCAATCCGGCAGCGGCGCTTTCGACAGCGCCTTGCCAGCGTCGATGTCGTCCTTCACCCAGCCCGCCACCTGCTGCCAGCCGGCTTCTTGCCAAAGCTCGAAGGGGCCCTGCTTGAGACCAAAGCCCCAGCGCATTGCAAAGTCGATGTCGCGTGCGTTGTCGGCCACGGCTTGCAGGTGCACGGCCGCGTAGTGGAAGCTGTCGCGCAGGATGGCCCACAGGAACTGCGCTTGCGGGTTGCTGCTTTCGCGCAGCAGCTTCAGGCGTTCAGCAGCGGGCTTCTTCAGCATGCGGTCGACTATTGCGTCGGCCTTGCCGCCGCCCGCGACGTACTGCGCTGTCGCAGGGTCCAGGCGCAGGATCTCCTTGCCCACCTTCTTGTAGAACCCGGCCCCCGTCTTCTGGCCCAGCGCGCCCTGCTCGATCAGCGTGGCCAGCACCGGTGGCGTGGCATAACTGGCAAAGAACGGGTCATCACTCAGGTTGTCCTGCAGCGTCTTGATGACATGCGCCATGGTGTCGAGCCCCACCACGTCGGCCGTGCGGAAGGTGCCGCTGCTGGCGCGGCCCATCTTCTTGCCGGTGAGGTCATCGACCACGTCGTAGGACAAGCCGAAGTTCTCGGCTTCCTTGATCGTCGCCAGCATGCCGGCAATGCCCACGCGGTTGGCGATGAAGTTGGGCGTGTCTTTGGCGCGCACCACGCTCTTGCCCAGGCTGGTGGTGACAAAGGCTTCCAGCTGGTCCAGAACCTCGGGCAGCGTGGTGGGCGTGTTGATCAACTCCACCAGCGCCATGTAGCGCGGCGGGTTGAAGAAATGAATGCCGCAGAAGCGCGGCTTGATCGACTCCGGCAGCGCTGCGCTCAGTGTCGTGATCGACAAGCCGGAGGTATTGCTGGCGACGATCGCGTGGGCATTCAACACCGGGGCGATCTTCTCGTACAGCGCCAGCTTCCAGTCCATGCGCTCGGCGATGGCTTCAATGATCAAGTCGCATTGGCCCAGCAGGGCCAGGTGCTCTTCGTAGTTGGCCTGTTGGATCAGCGCTGCGTCTTCAGGCACACCCAACGGCGCGGGTTTGAGCTTCTTCAGGCCTTCAACAGCCTTCGTGACGATGCCGTTCTTGGGGCCTTCTTTTGCGGCCAGGTCGAACAGCACGACAGGCACTTTGCAATTCACCAGATGGGCGGCAATCTGCGCGCCCATCACCCCGGCGCCGAGCACGGCGACCTTGCGGACTGGAAATCGGTTCATGGACTCTTTCGTAAAAGAACTATTCAACCCGGATCCAGGTCTGCGTGCGGCCGAACATGGGCGCGCCCACAAAACCGCGCACTTCCATCTTCTTGCCGCCTTCAATGGGCTGCATGCGCACCTTGTAGATCTTGCCTTCGGCGGCGTCGAGGATGGTGCCGCCTTCCCAGGTGTTGTCGCTGTCGCCCTTCTTCACGCCGCGGATGACTTCCAGCCCGACCAAGGGCTTGTCCTTGCGGTCGTCGCTGCACTTGTCGCACAGCGCGTCCGGCTTGGCGTCGGCGGCCAGCAGCTTTTCCAGCTTGCCGGTGAGCACGCCACCCGCTTCGCTGATGCGGATCTGCGCGCGTTCAGTCTTGGTCTTGTCGTCGATGGTCTTCCACACGCCCACCGGCGTGCTCTGCGCGGCCACGCTGCCGGCAGCAGCGATCACGGCGAATTTGATGGTGATCGCAATCCAGGTCTTCATGTTTCGTCTCCAGGTTGTGAAGGTCGCGGTGTGGATTAGAACAGCGCCTCATCCATCGCCATCAGTGGCGCCAGGCCCGAGCGGGCCGTGCGGATCAGGCCTGCCGTCTCGGGCAACAGCTTGGCAAAGTAAAAACGCGCGGTGTGGAGCTTGGCGGCATAGAACGGCTCGGCCACTTCACCCTTCTTCGCGGCTTCGTCCTGCTTGACCAGCGCCACCTTGGCCATGCGGGCAAAGAAATAACCAAACACCAGGTGGCCGCAGACTCGCAGATAGTCCACCGCCGCAGCGCCCACTTCGTCAGCATTGCCGAAGGCCTTCATGCCGAGTTCGGTGGTGAGCTTGGTGACCTTGTCGCCCAGGTCGGCCAGCGGATTCACAAACTCCTGCATCGCTTCATTCGTGCCTTCATCCTCAATGAATTCGGTGACGATCCTGCCAAACTTCTTCAGCTTGGCGCCGTTGTCGGAGAGCACCTTGCGGCCCAGCAGGTCCAGGCTCTGGATGGTGTTGGTGCCTTCGTAGATCATGTTGATGCGGGCGTCGCGCACGTACTGCTCCATGCCCCATTCCTTGATGTAGCCGTGGCCGCCGTAAACCTGCAGGCAGTGGCTGGTGGCGAGCCAGGCGTTGTCGGTCAGGAAAGCCTTGACGATGGGCGTCAGCAGCGCGACGAGGTCGGCGCATTCCTTCACTTCGTCGGCGTCGTCGCTGCTCAGTTCCTTGTCGATCAGCAGCGCGATGTAGATGCCCAGGGCGCGGCCGCCTTCGGCGTAGGCACGCGCGGTCAGCAGCATCTTGCGCACGTCGGGGTGCACGATGATGGTGTCGGCCGGTTGCGCCGGCTGCTTGGGGCCGCTCAGGCTGCGCATCTGCTGGCGGTCTTTCGCGTAGGCCACGGCGTTCTGGTACGCCACTTCGGTCAGGCCCACGGCCTGGTTGCCCACGCCCAGGCGGGCAGCGTTCATCATCACAAACATCGCGTTCAAGCCCTTGTGCGGTTGGCCGACGAGCGTGCCCGAAGCGCCGTCGAGCATGATCTGGCAGGTGGCGTTGCCGTTGATGCCCATCTTGTGTTCGATCGCGCTGCAGAAGATCGAGTTGCGCGCGCCCAGCGTGCCGTCGGCGTTGACGTGGAACTTGGACACCGCAAAGAGCGAGATGCCCTTGCTGCCCACGGGCGCATCGGGCAGGCGCGCCAACACCAGGTGCACGATGTTGTCGACCATGTCGTGCTCACCGGCGCTGATGAAGATCTTCTGGCCGCTGAGCTTGTAAGTGCCATCAACCTGCGGTTCGGCCTTGGTGCGCAACAGGCCCAGGTCGGTGCCGCACTGCGGTTCGGTCAGGCACATGGTGCCGGTCCATTCACCACTCGTCAGGCGCGGCAGGAAGGTGGCCTTCTGCTCGGGCGTGCCGTGGGCGCGGATGCATTCGTACGCGGCGTGCGACAGGCCCGGGTACATCGTCCACGCCTGGTTGGCGGAATTCAGCATCTCGTAGAAGCAGTGGTTGGCCACAATCGGCAGGCCCTGGCCGCCGTACATGGGGTCCGCCGCCAGCGATGGCCAGCCGCCCTGCACGTACTGTGCATAGGCTTCTTTGAAACCTGCTGGCGGGTGCACTTCGTGCGTCGCCTTGTCGAGCGTGCAGCCCTGCGCGTCGCCACCGATGTTGATCGGGAACAGCACCTCGGACGCGAACTTGCCGCCCTCTTCGAGCACGGCATTGAGGGTGTCGATGTCCATGTCTGCATGGCGCGGCAGCAGCTTCAGTTCTTCAGTGACGTTGAGCAACTCGTGCAGCACGAAGTGCATGTCGCGCAGCGGCGGGGTGTAACTGGGCATGGTGGTACTCCTGAAAGCAAAGAAATCGAAAGACAGCGACTGACAGCGACTGACAGCGAAAGACAGCGAAAGGGGTTCAACGTTTGGCGCGGCGCGGCGCCTCAGTGGCAACGACCGCAGCCGCCACGCTGTAGTACGCCAAGGTGCGCTCAAAGCCCGTGCGCGCACGGCCCAGCGCGCCGGGAATGCGCAGGAAGCGCGCGTCGTGGTGCAAGGCCAGGATCAGGCCATGCAGCTCAAACAGCATCTGCGTGGAATCGGTTTGCGGCTGCAGGTCACCCATGTCGATGGCGATGCGGATGGCGCGGTCCAGCGCCGCGTGCCAGGCCAGCACCATCTGCGCCAGCGCGTCGCGCACGGGGCCAGGGCGGTCGTCAAATTCCACCGCGCCGCTGATGTAGATGCAGCCCGAATCCACCTCCACCGACACGCGCCGGATCCAGCGTTCAAACAGCGCCCGCAAACGTGGCAGGCCACGCGGTTCTTGAACCGCCGGAAAGAACACCTCGTCTTCAAAGCGGGTGTGGTATTCGCGGATGACCGAGATCTGCAGTTCTTCGCGCGAACCAAAGTGCGCGAAAACACCCGACTTGCTCATCTGCGTGACTTCCGCCAGCGCGCCAATCGACAGACCTTCCAGCCCGATGTGCGAAGCCAGGCCGAGCGCAGCGTCCAGAATCGCGGCACGCGTCTGTTGGCCTTTTTGTTGCACCTTTTGTTGGCCTTTTTGTTGGCCTTTTTGCAGGCTCTTGGCGGCCACGCGGGGCTTGTCGGGAAATGGGATGTCGGCTGATGTCGTCACGGCTTTGGGGAAAATCGAACGGTCGTTCTATTTTGCAGACTTCACTGCCGCGTGTCGCACCGCAGGTGCGACTTTTTCTAGGGTGTCGTTCCTAGACCCGTGACTGCCGCTCACAGATGCGGGTAAACCCACGCAGCCGAACGCTGACGTCCGCCTGGCGGACCCGTCACACGCGATCGGTTACGCTCAACCCATGGACGTGCTGCAGCTCGACATCTCGGGCCGCCCGCAAGCGTGGATCAGCCCGCGCGAGGCGGCAGTGCTTTATGCCAGCGACGCTGTCGCCTGGACACTGGGCGACACTTTTCATGTCCTGCGCGGTGGCACCCAGCGCGCCACCGGTCTGCAAAGCCGCATCGACGTGCACCCCATCGTCGCCGTGCGCGGCGCCGTCCCCAGCCGCGCCTGGCGCCAGGCGCCCGCGCTGTCCAACCCCAAGATCTACGTGCGCGACCGCCAGGTGTGCGCCTATTGCGGCGGCCACTTCCATCTGGACGACCTGACGCGCGAACACATCGTGCCGGTGTCACGCGGCGGGCACGACACCTGGATGAACTGCATCACCGCCTGCCGCGCCTGCAACGGCCACAAGGGCAACCGCCTGCCCGAAGAGGCGCGCATGACGCTGATGTACATGCCCTACGTGCCCAGCCTGCACGAAGACATGATCCTGCGCGGCCGCCGCATCGTGGCCGACCAGATGGACTTTTTGCTGGCCTCGGTGCCGCGCAGTTCGCGGCTGCACGGTTGAGGTGGTAGGCCGTGTTGGGCTCGAACCAACGACCAAAGGATTATGAGTCCTCTGCTCTGACCAACTGAGCTAACGGCCCCTGCACAACGGCGCGATTCTAGGCGCCGGCTTGGCACGTTCTACGGCTTGGCCGACAGCGCGTTGCCTACCAGCCGCGACGTGATGTCCACGATCTGGATCATGCGGTCGTAGGCCATGCGCGTGGGGCCGATCACGCCCAGCGTGCCGACGATGCGGCCATCGACTTCATACGGCGCGGTGACCACGCTCAGCTCTTCAAAGGGGACTACCCGGCTTTCACCGCCGATGTAGATGCGCACCCCTTCGGCGCGGCTGCTCACATCCAGCAGGCGCATGAGCTCGGTCTTTTGTTCGAAGACGGCGAAGAGGCGCCGCAGGCTGGACATGTCGTTGCCGAAGTCCTGCACCGACAGCAAGTTGCGTTCACCGCTGACGACGACGTTGTCGCTGCTCTCTGCCAGCACGTCACTGCCGGCCTGCACCGCCGCTTGCATCAGCGCGGCGATCTCGACGCGCAGCGCGTCGACCTCATGCTTCAGCCTCTCCCGCACTTCTTCAATCGTCAGCCCCGCGTAGTGGGCGTTGAGGAAGTTGGTGGCTTCTACCAGTTCGCTTTGCGTGTGGTCACGCGCGGTGAAGAGCACGCGGTTCTGCACGTCACCGTCGGGCGCGACCAGGATCACGAGCACACGGCGTTCACCCAGGCGCAGGAATTCGATGTGGTGAAAAACGCTGGCCTTGCGCGGTGCCGTCACCACGCCGACAAAGTGAGACAGGCTGGACAGCAGCGACGCGGCCTGGGCAATGACGCGCTGCGGCTGGTCGGGCTGCAACTGTTCCCGCGCGGCGGCCATGTCGGCTGTGACTTGCGGCAGTTCGACTGCGCGCGCAGTCAGCATCGTGTCGACAAACAGCCGATAGCCGCGTGCGGTGGGGATGCGCCCAGCACTGGTGTGCGGGCTGGCGATGAGGCCCAGGTCTTCCAGGTCGGCCATCACGTTGCGGATGGTGGCCGGCGACAGGTCCAGGCCCGACGTGCGCGACAGGGTGCGCGAGCCCACGGGGGTGCCGTCGGCGATGTATCGCTCGACCAGCGTTTTCAGCAGCGTGCGGGCACGGTCGTCGAGCATGGTGGCTGATTGTAGGGAGCGGCCCGGAAAGGGCCAGCCCGCGCAGTCTCGATTCAGACCGCTATGGTGTAATCATTTTCATGGGTGCAGGCTTCAGACATGCGGTGATCGTTGGCAAGTACCAGGCGCGCGGCATTCGCGCGGTGCTGGAAGAGATCGCGCACTTCTTGATGGACCAGGGCCTGGAGGTGTCCTTCGAACGTGAGACGGCGCTGAACACTGGCGTCACCGATTTCGAAGCCATCGACCCGCAGGACATGGGCCAGCGCTGCGACATCGCTGTGGTGGTGGGCGGGGACGGCACCATGCTGGGCATCGCGCGGGAGTTGGCGCGCTGGAAGATGCCGCTGGTGGGCATCAACCAGGGCCGCCTCGGGTTCATCACAGACATCGCCATCCAGCAGTACAAGGACGCTCTGGCGCCGATGGTGGCGGGCGACTACGAAGAAGAGTCGCGCAGCATGCTGGAAGGCGATGTCTGGCGCGACGGCGACAAGATCTTCGAAGGCTTGTCGCTGAACGACGTGGTGGTGAGCCGTGGTGCCACGGCCAGCATGGTGGAGTTGCGCGTCGACGTGGATGGCGACTTTGTCGCCAACCTGCGCGCTGACGGCCTGATCGTGGCCACGCCCACGGGGTCCACGGCCTATGCGCTGTCGGCCGGTGGGCCGATCCTGCACCCGGCCATCGGCGGCTGGGTGATGGTGCCTATCGCGTCGCACACGCTGTCCAACCGCCCCATCGTGCTGCCCGATTCTGGCGAGGTGCGCATCGGCGTCGTTTCGGGCAAAGACGTGTCGGCCAACTTCGACATGCACAACCTGGCCAGCCTGATGATTGGCGACCAGGTCCGCGTGCGGCGCTCGGCGTTCAAGGTGCGCTTTCTGCACCCGCGCGGCTGGAGCTACTACGCCACGCTGCGGCGCAAGCTGCGCTGGTACGAGGGCGTGGTCTAGACATGCTGCGGCGTTTGTCCCTGCGCGACGTGGTCATCGTCGCCGCACTTGAAATTGAACCCTGCGCGGGCTTCACGGTGCTGACGGGCGAGACGGGCGCCGGCAAGTCGATCCTGATCGACGCGCTGCAGTTGGCGCTGGGCAACCGCGCCGACGCCGCGCTGGTGCGCGAAGGTGCTGCGCGGGCTGAAGTCAGCGCGGAATTCGACACACCGGCGTCGCTGACGCCGTGGCTGGAAGAAGCTGGGTTCGACAGCGCCGACCGGCTGCAGCTGCGCCGCAGAGGCGATGCCCAAGGCAAGAGCAGAGCGTGGATCAACGGCAGCCCGGCCACCGTGGCGCAGCTGCGCGAAGCGGCAGAGCACCTGGTGGACATCCACGGCCAGCACGCCTGGCAAAGCTTGACCCGGCCGGCCGCCGTGCGCGCATTGCTGGATGCGCAGGCCAGCGCCGACACCAGCGCGCTGCCCGCCACCTGGCAGGCCTGGCGCGCTGCGCTCACCCGGCTGGACCAGGCGCGCGCCCAGCGCGACACGCTGGAGCGTGAACGCGAACGGCTGGCCTGGCAGATTGGTGAACTGGACAAGCTGCAACCGGCCGAAGGCGAATGGGAGCAGCTCAACGCCGAACACCAGCGCCTGGCGCATGGCCAGGCGTTGCTGGACGGCGCGCGCGCCGCGCTGGCCGCCATTTCCGACATCGACGACAGCGCCGACGTGCTGACATCGCGCGCCATCACCGCGCTCAACGACGTGCAGCGCTTTGATGCCGACCTGGGCGCCGTCGCCGAGCAGTTGCGCGCCGCACAGGCGCAGATCGAAGACGCGGCGCACACCCTCACCCATTACCTGAGTCACCGCGACCCCGATCCGCTGCGCCTGGCGGAGCTGGATTCACGCATCGGCAGCTGGGTGCAGCTGGCTCGCCGTTACCGCCGCAGCCCGGCTGAGTTGCCGGCCTTGCTGGCAGGCTGGCAGGCTGAGTTGAAAAAGCTGGACGCCGCGGCCGACCTGGACGGCCTGGAGCGCGAAGCCGCTAACGCGGAACGTGTGTGGCGTTTTGAGGCCCAGCGCGTGTCACGTTTGCGCAAGCAGGCCGCGCCCAGACTGGGGGCTGCGGTGACGCAGGTCATGCAGCAGCTGGGCATGTCGGGCGGGCGCTTTGAAGTGGCCGTGCTGGACAGTGAAGAGCCGCAATCGCATGGCCTGGACACCGTCGAATTCCGCGTCGCCGGCCATGCTGGCAGCACGCCGCGGCCACTGTCCAAGGTGGCATCAGGCGGTGAACTGTCGCGGCTGGCGCTGGCCATTGCGGTGACCACGGCACAAGGGGGTTCGACAGGCAGCACCGCGGCTGGCCAAGACGCCGCCACGCCCACGCTGATCTTCGACGAGATCGACGCCGGCGTCGGTGGCACGGTGGCCGACAGCGTGGGCCGGCTGATGAAGCAGCTGGGCCGCAGCGCGCAGGTGCTGGCCGTCACACACCTGGCCCAAGTGGCCGCCTGCGCCGACGGCCACTTTGTGGTCAGCAAGGCGCTCAAGGGCAAGCAGACGCTGTCGGACATCCAGCCGGTGGAGGGGGTGACCCGCGTGGCTGAAATCGCCCGCATGCTGGGCGGCGAAAAACTCTCGGGCATGGCCCACGCACAGGCTTTGTTGGGGCCGGCTGTCAAGATCGGCAGGACATTGAAGGAATCCAAGTGAGCGACTCTGCACCGCTGGAAAGGCAGCAGCGCGACGAGGTGATCCTCATCACCGGCATCTCGGGTTCAGGCAAGTCCGTGGCTTTGCATGCCCTGGAAGACGCGGGTTATTTTTGTGTCGACAACCTGCCGCCGGAACTGCTGCGCGACTTCATCCGGCTGGAACACGACCGCTTCACCCGCAGCGTGGCGGTGGCGGTGGACGTGCGCACCGCCACGTCACTGCCAGGCCTGGTGCCGCTGATCGACCAGCTGCGCAGCGAGGGCCTGCGCGTGCACCCGATCTTCCTGGACGCCAACACCGACGCGCTGCTGCGGCGTTTTTCTGAAACGCGGCGCCCGCACCCGCTGACGGCGCCGTCTGAAGGCGACAACGCACGCGCGCTGGTGGAGGCGATCGAGCTTGAACGTGCGCTGCTGTCAGACCTGCGCGAAGTCTCCACCGTCATCGACACCAGCCAGCTGCGCCCTGCCCTGCTGCGCAACTGGGTGCGGTCGTTGGTGGGGGCGCGCGCGGCGTCTTTGACACTGGTGTTCGAGAGCTTTGCCTTCAAGCACGGCGTGCCGCTGGACGCCGACTATCTGTTTGACATGCGCGTGCTTCCGAACCCCTACTACATCCGCGAACTGCGCCCGCTCACGGGCCGCGACGCGCCGGTGGCCGCCTACCTGGAAGCGCAACCCGAAGCGACCGAGATGCTGGGCCAGATCCAGGCTTTCCTGCAACGCTGGGTGCCGGCCTTTGAGGACGACCAGCGCAGCTACCTGACGGTGGCCATTGGCTGCACGGGCGGCCAGCACCGATCGGTGTTTGCGGTGGAATGGCTGGCGCGGCGCTTTGACAGCCGCTACGCCACACTGGTGCGGCACCGCGAACTGGATTCGCGCGAATGAAGACGGCCGGAATGGATGAACCCGTGAATGGACCGCAAAACGGACCGCAAGACGGACCGCAAGATCGGTCGCAACATGGACCGCTGCCGGACCCGCTGCCCCTCTTCCCTCTGCAGACCGTGCTGTTCCCGGGCGCCTTGCTGAGCTTGAAGGTGTTTGAGGCGCGCTATCTTGACCTGGTGTCCGACTGCCTGCGCTCGCGCCAGCCTTTTGGCGTGATCAGCCTGCGCGAAGGCGGTGAAGTGGGCCGCAACACCAAGGCCGCCGCGCTGGAAACCGTGGGCGTGCTGGCGCACATCGATGACGTGGATGCAGAACAGGCCAGCATCCTGCGCGTGGGCTGCACGGGGGGCTTGCGCTTTCGCATCACCGCGCCACCGGCGCAGCAGGACAACGGGCTGTGGGTGGCCAAGGCGGTGCCGATCCCGGGTGACCCGCTGCGCATGCCCGGCCCGGCGATGCTCAAAACCGTGGAGACACTGGCCGAAGCCATCCGCAAGCTTCAGGAACGCGACCACGAACCCTTCGCCACACCCTACCGGCTGGACGACGCGGGCTGGGTCGCCAACCGCTGGTGCGAACTGCTGCCCATTCCTGTTGCCGCCAAGCAAAAGCTGATGGAACTGGAAGATCCGATGATCCGCCTCAGCCTGGTGGACGGCTTCTTGCGCGACAAGAAAGTGGTCTTCGGTTAGGCACTTTCGGTTAGGCACTTTCGGCTAACGCTGCAACAAGCGCCGCACGGGCGCCGGCAGGCCCAGCGCCAAGGCTTCATCGACGCTGAACCAGCGGCCTTCCGGCAGCATTGCGCTGGCCTTGGAACGCAGGGGCAACCGCCACTGCAAAGGGTGCAGCAACCAGTCGAAGTGTGTCAGTGCATGTTGAACGTCAGGCTGCCAGTCGCCGTGGCCGGGCCAGCCTGCGGTGCCCTCCATCAGCGCCAGCGTGGACCCGTACTCAGGCAGGCTCCACAACCCCGCCCACACGCCAGTGGCGGGGCGCTTGACCAGATACACACGCTCGCCCTGCTGCAGCCACAGCAATGCGTTTTCGCGCCGGCTGCGTTTCAGGCGGCGCGACTTGACGGGGAAGCGTTCGGGTTCACCGCGGGCCCGGGCCAAGCACGCCGCTGCCACGGGGCAGCGTTCGCAGGCCGGACGCCGGGTGGTGCACAGCGTGGCGCCCAGATCCATCAAGCCCTGGGTGTAGATATCGACATCGCGCGGCGGCAGCAGGCCATCCGCCAGCGACCACAGCCGCGCCACGGCCGGGGCGGTGGCCAGGTCTTCTTCAAAGCCCAGCGTGCGGCCCAGCACGCGCTTGACGTTGCCGTCCAGGATGGCCACGCGTTCGCCAAAACAGAAAGCTGCAATCGCCGCGGCCGTGGACCGGCCGATGCCTGGCAGCTGCGCCAGCGCCGCGCTGCTGCGTGGGAATTCGCCGCCGTGGTCTGCCACCACCGCCAGCGCGCAGCGGTGCAGGTTGCGCGCGCGGCTGTAGTAACCCAGGCCGCTCCAGAGTGCGAAGACATCGTCCAGCGGCGCGGCGGCCAGCGCGGCCACGCTGGGGAAGCGCTGCAGAAAGCGCGCGTAATAGTCCAGCACGGTACTGACCTGCGTCTGCTGCAGCATCACTTCAGACAGCCACACACGGTAGGGGTCGCGTGTGCCTTGCCAGGGCAGGCCGTGGCGGCCGTGCTGGCGTTGCCAGCGGATGACTTGGGCGGCGAAAGTCGAGGAAGTGGATTGGGATTGCGCCCCAGGCGCAGCAGCCGCAGCCCGCGTCAAGCCGCGTCCTGCCGCGCTGGCGCCTCGTCCAGCGACAGCCGCGTCACCGTCGGTTCATGGCCCAGGCGCCTGGCGCTGGCCACGGCTTCGTCGGCCACCGCGTTCAGACGCGCCAGCATGGCGGCCAGGTGGTCGTCTTGGGTCTGCACTTCATGGATGCGCTGCTCCAGTTCACCCGACGCGGCCTGCACGCGTTGCAGCGCTTCACGGCGGCGGGTGTAACCACGGCGGCGTTCACGCAACTGCACTTCAACCTGGCCTTGTGCGGCCTTGCTCCAGAGTTCGATTTCACCCGCTGCGTTCTCAAAGACCACGCGCAATTTGCTCAGCAGCATGCGCCGGAACTGTTCTGCAAAACCCGGCGTGGCCATGCGCAAAGCCTGACCGAGGCCGAGGTAGCGGCTGTAGTTGTGCTCGATGCGGTTGATCTCTTCACCAAAGGGTGTCAGCGGCGGCAATGGCACCAGCGAGAAAGCAAAACCGAAGTCGGTATTCAGTTGACGGAAGCTGCCTTCCAGCATCAGGCGCATCTCTTCGGTCTGGCTCTGCGCCTTGGAAAGCGCGGTGCGAACGCGGCTGATCAGCGTGTCAAAAGCCGCGCGGCCGCCCAGGTTGAAGGGCCGCGCGCTCATGGCCGACTGCATGGCCGCCATTTCGCGCCGCAGCGCTTCGGCCGACAAAAGCGCCAGCACCGACTTGAGGATGCGCGCCTGCACCATGCGCAGCGCTCCGAGCTTGGCGGTGCAGCCTTCAAAGTCGGCCATCTCAATGTCGACGCGCTCGATCATCATGCGTGTCTTTGCGCCGCTTTTCCCCCGCAGGCCGCGCAGTTCCAGCAGCTGTTCAGACTGGCCGCGGCGCCGCTCACCCAGGCGTCGGCCGGCCGACTGGCGCAGCTGCTCCACCACGCCAACAGCCGAC
>JANMKK010000375.1:0-9896 GCA_031372005.1 Rubrivivax sp. | reverse complement strand
CGCGCTGGCAGCTACCGCCGCCGTCGTGCTGGCCGCCTCGCCCCTGCACGCCGCCACGCCCAAGGACACGCTCGTCGTTGCTTTGGCCTTCGACGACATCATCAGCCTCGACCCGGCCGAAGCCTTCGAGATCAGTGCCGGTGAACTGATGGGCAACGGCTATGACCGCCTGCTGCGCTACGACGTGGCCGACCCCAGCAAGCTGGTGGCCGACCTGGCCAAGGGCTGGAAGGTCAGTGAGGACGGCAAGACATACAGCTTCGAGTTGAAGCCCGGCCTGAAGTTCGCCAGCGGCAACGCCATCACGGCCGAAGACGTGGTCTTCAGCCTGCAGCGCGCGGTGCTGTTGGACAAGACGCCGGCCTTCATCCTCACGCAGTTCGGCTTGTCCAAGGACAACGTCAAAGACAAGGTCAAGCAGACCGGCCCGCTGACTTTGACCATCGAGACCGACAAGGCCTACGCGCCCACGCTCGTCTACAACTGCCTGACCGCCAACGTGGCTGCGGTGGTGGACAAGAAGCTCGTGCTGTCGAAGGAACAGAACGGCGACTTCGGCACCGGCTGGCTGAAGACCGGTTATGCCGGCAGCGGGCCGCTGAAGATTCGCGAATGGCGCGCGAATGAAATTGTGGCGCTGGAGCGCAACGACAATTATTGGGGTGCGAAGAGCAGATTGGCGCGCGTCATCTACCGCCACATCAAGGAAAGCGCCACGCAGCGTCTGCTGCTGGAAAAAGGCGACGCCGACATCGCCCGCAACCTGACGCCGCAAGACCTGGACGCCGTCGTTGCCAATTCCGCCGCCAACCAGGGCATCAAGACGACGGCCACGCCCAAGGGCACCGTGTATTACTTCAGCTTGAACCAGAAGAACGCCACGCTGGCCAAGCCCGAAGTGCGCGAAGCCTTCAAGTGGCTGGTGGACTACGACGCCATCGGCAAGACGCTGATCAAGAACATCGGCGTCGTGCACCAGAACTTTCTGCCGCTGGGTCTGCTGGGTGCTTCAAAGGACAAGCCCTACAAGTTGGATGTGGCCAAGGCCAAGGCGCTGCTGGCCAAGGCCGGTGTGCCCGCTGGCTTCAAGGTCACGATCGACATGCGCACCGTGCAGCCAGTGCAAGGCATCACCGAAGCCATCCAGCAGACTTTCAAGCAGGCGGGCATCGAGCTTGAAATCCTGCCCGGCGACGGCAAGCAGACGCTCACCAAGTACCGCGCGCGCACGCACGACATCTACATCGGCAGCTGGGGCGCCGACTACTGGGACCCGCACACCAACGCCGACACCTTTGCCCGCAACCCGAACAATGCCGACGACGCCAAGACCAAACCGCTGGCCTGGCGCAATGCCTGGGACATCCCTGAACTGACGAAGAAGGCCGACGCCGCCGCGCTGGAACGCGATGGACCGAAGCGCGCCAAGATGTACCAGGAGATGCAGGCCGACTTCCGTGCCACGAGTCCCTTCGTGATGCTGTATCAGCAGACCGAAGTGGCAGCGTATCGCGCGAACGTGGACGGGCTGCGCATCGGGCCGACGTCTGACTCGACCTACCTGTTCGCGGTCAGCAAGCGTTGAGCGTGCTTTAGGGTGCAGCGCTTGAAACTGAAGCGTGCGTTCGGCGCGGCCGGGCGCTTCAGTGTCGTGGTGGTGCTGACGCTGCTGGGCCTGCTGGCGGTGACTTTCTTCATCGGCCGCGTCATTCCCGTCGACCCGGCGCTGGCCATCGCCGGTGACCGCGCGCCAGAACATGTGCTGCAGCGCGTGCGTGAAGATCTGGGATTGAACCTGCCGATTTACCAGCAATTCGGCCGTTATGTCAGCCGCGCCGTGCAGGGCGACTTCGGCAATTCAGTGCTGACATCCAACCCGGTCTTCGACGACATCCAGAAGACCTTCCCGGCCACGCTGGAGCTGGCCACCTGCGGCATCCTCATCGGTGCCGGCCTGGGCGTGCCGCTGGGCGTGTGGGCGGCGGTGCGGCGCGGCGGCTCCGTCGACCATGCGGTGCGGGTGATGGGCCTGGTGGGCTATTCGGTGCCGATCTTCTGGCTGGGGCTGATGGCGCTGGTGCTGTTCTACGCCAAGCTCGGGTGGGTCGGCGGGCCCGGGCGCATCGACGTGGCGTATGAGTTCACGGTCAATCGCGTCAGCGGCATCATGCTGCTGGACACGGCGATGGCGGGCGATTGGGAAGCCTTTCGCAACGCGCTGAGCCATCTCATCCTGCCCGCATCACTGCTGGGTTATTTTTCGCTGGCCTACATCAGCCGCATGACACGCAGCTTCATGCTCAATGAGCTGGCTTCCGAGTACATCGTGGCCGCGCGGGCCAAAGGGCTGAGCGAGTCACGCATCATCTGGCGCCACGCGCTGCGCAACGCCATGGTGCCGCTGGTGACGGTGATTGCGCTGTCCTATGCCGGGCTGCTGGAAGGCAGCGTGCTGACCGAAACCGTGTTTGCGTGGCCGGGCCTGGGCCTGTACATCACGAGTTCGCTGCAGAACGCCGACATGAACGCGGTGCTGGGCGGCACGATCGTCGTCGGCACGGTGTTCATCGGCTTGAACCTGCTCAGCGACTTGCTGTACCGGCTGCTGGACCCGCGGACACGCGACACACGATGAGTGCTCTCGCGCACTGGTTGCTCTCAGACCGTCCGCAGTCGCGCCGCCAGGCTGCGCTGGGACGCGCCTACGCCGGCTGGCGCACCTTTGCGCGCAACCGGCTGGCGATGGTGGGGCTGGCCATCGTGCTGATGCTGGTGGCGGTGGCGCTGCTGGCCAATGTGCTGGCACCCTACCCACCGACGGTGGGGGAACTTTCGCAGCGGCTGCTGCCCCCATCGACCACGCACTTCTTTGGCACCGACGACCAGGGCCGCGACATCTTCAGCCGGCTGCTGCACGGCAGCCGCATCACGCTGTTCGTGGTGGCGCTGGTGGCGGTGTTGGCCGCGCCGGTGGGGCTGTTGGTAGGCACGGCATCGGGCTACGCCGGTGGCTGGATCGACGCCGTGCTGATGCGCATCACCGACATCTTCCTGGCCTTCCCGCGCCTGATCCTGGCGCTGGCCTTCGTGGCTGCGCTGGGGCCTGGCATCGAAAACGCCGTCATCGCGATTGCCATCACGTCCTGGCCGCCCTACGCCCGCATCGCGCGCGCCGAAACGCTCAGCATCCGCCAGGCCGACTACATCAGCGCCGTCAAGCTGCTGGGCGCCAGCCCGCTGCGCATCGTGCTGCGGCACGTGATGCCGCTGTGCGTGCCCAGCGTCATTGTGCGCGTAACCCTCGACATGGCCGGCATCATCCTCACTGCCGCCGGCTTGGGTTTCCTGGGCCTGGGTGCGCAGCCGCCCATGCCCGAATGGGGCGCGATGATCGCCGCTGGCCGCGCCTATGTGCTGGACCAGTGGTGGGTGGCCGCCGCACCGGGTGCGGCGATCTTCATCGTCAGCCTGGGCTTCAACCTGCTGGGCGATGGCCTGCGCGATGCGCTGGACCCGAAGGCCATGTCGTGAGTACACCACTGCTGACCGTGCAAGACCTGCGCGTGGCCTACCCGTCGCGTGAAGGGGGTTTGACGGAAGTCGTGCGTGGCGTCAGCTTCACGCTGGGCCGCGAGCGGTTGGGCATCGTTGGCGAATCGGGGTCGGGAAAAAGCCAGACCGGCCGCGCCATCCTTGGCCTGACCGCACCTGGCGGGCAGGTCAGCGCACAAACGCTGCAATTCAGTGGCATCGACCTGCTGCGCTGCCCCGCCGCGCAGCGCCGCAGCCTGCGTGGCGGGCGCATGGCGATGGTGCTGCAGGATCCGAAGTATTCGCTCAGCCCGGTGATGCGCATCGGCGCGCAGATTGCAGAAACGCTGCAGGCGCATAAACCTTGCGCCTCTGCGCAGGCGCGCCAGCAGGTGCTGGAAGCGCTGGCCGCCGTCGGCATCGAAGACCCGCAGCGTGTCAGCCGCCTGTACCCGCACGAGGTGTCTGGCGGCATGGGCCAGCGCGCAATGATCGCGATGATGCTGATTGCCGGGCCGGAATTGCTGATCGCCGACGAGCCCACGTCGGCGCTGGACGTGACGGTGCAGTTGCAGGTGCTGGGCATACTGGACCGGCTGGTGCGTGAGCGCGGCATGGGCCTGATCTTCATCTCGCACGACCTGCGCCTGGTCAGCACCTTCTGCGACCGCGTGCTGGTGATGTATGCGGGCCGTGTGGTGGAGGAGATTGCTGCGACTGAACTGCACAACGCCCGCCACCCCTACACCCGCGGTCTGCTGAATTGCCTGCCGCAGCTGGGTGCGCCTCGCCACCCGCTGCCGACGCTGGACCGCCGGCCCGAATGGTCAGCGTGAGCGCCACGCAAACCGGCATCGACGTGGCCGGCCTGCAGGTCGTCTTCGACGGCTTCGTCGCCGTCGATGGTGTGTCGTTCAGCGTCGCCCCGGGTGAGAGCTTCGGCATCGTCGGCGAATCGGGCTCGGGCAAGAGCACGGTGCTGCGCGCGCTCTGTGGCCTGGCGCCGCGCACGGCAGGCACCGTCAGGCTCACCGGTGCGGCGGTTGCCGTGGCACCTGGCAGCCCCGCATGGCGACGCCAGGTGCAGATGGTCTTCCAGGATCCGTACGGCAGCCTGCACCCGCGGCAGACGGTGGACCGCATCCTGGCCGAGCCACTGGCCATCCACGGCATCGGTAACGAGCAGCAGCGCATTGAACGTGCGCTGGACGAAGTGGGCCTGGGCGCAGGGTTCCGCTTCCGCTACCCGCACCAGCTGTCGGGTGGGCAGCGCCAGCGTGTCGCCATCGCCCGCGCGCTGATCCTGGAGCCGCCGGTGCTGCTGCTGGACGAACCCACGTCGGCGCTGGACGCGTCGGTGCAGGCCGAGGTGCTGAACCTGCTGGAAGCGCTGCGCGCGCGGCGGGCCTTGAGCTTCATCCTGGTCAGCCATGACCTGGCGGTGGTGACGCACCTGTGCCAGCGCCTGCTGGTGATGCAGCGCGGCCGCGCAGTGGAAACCGTGGCTGCGGACGACCTGGCGGCGCACCGGGTGCGGGACAGCTACACGCAGAGCCTGATGCGGGCGTCCGCAGGGTTCAGGCGGTCTGACGTCCAGCTGATCGGCACGGTGACCGGGTGAGCTGACCGGTGAGCTGTCCGAGTGAGCTGACCGGGGCATTGCGCTTCCTTGTGCCGCATCCAATTTGCGGCCGTCACCGTAGATTGAGGGTCCTGATCTTTGTGGCAAACGCGCCGTGTTCAACATTTCCAACCGTGTCAACAGTCTCTTGTTGAACAGCGCATCCTGTCGCGTGATTGCAGCCGCGCTTTGCCTGTGGGCCGCAGCGCCTGCCACCGCCGCCAGCGGCAAACTGCTGCTGACCGGCGGCGTCAGCAGCATCGACGGCGCTGCCGGCGGCGGCCTCACACCCTGGGCCGTGATTGGCAGTTACGCCACCGCTGGCGAAGTGGGCGCCAGCGCGCACACCAGCCGGTTGCGCACGCAGGACTACGGCCTCACCACCTTTGGCGCGGCGTTGGGCGTGTGGGACCGCTTTGAAGTCTCTCTGGCACGCCAGCGCTTTGACACGGGTGACACCGGCATGGCGCTGGGCGCACCGGGCCAGAAGCTGCAGCTGGACATCGTGGGGATGAAGCTGCGCGTGGCCGGCGACGCGGTGCTGGAGAGTGACACGTTGATGCCGCAGGTGGCCGTCGGCATCGAGTCCAAGCGCACCGATGCCGGCGTGTTGGCACCGACGCTGGCCGCTCTGGGTGCGGCCACGCGTGGCACCGATGTGTACCTGAGCGCCACCAAGCTCTTCCTGGCCCAGGGCCTGCTGGTCAACGCCACGCTGCGATCGACCCGCGCCAACCAGAACGGCCTCTTGGGTTTTGGCGGCACGGCGCAGCAAAAGCGCAAGATCAAAGGCGAGGTGTCGGTGGCCTATCTGCTGAACCGCCAATGGGCGGTGGGAGCGGAATACAGAGACAAGACTGACAACCTGAACCCGTCGATCCTGGGCGCCGGGTTGAAAGAGCAAGCGTGGTCCGACGTCTTCGTGGCCTGGGCCCCTAACAAGCATGTGTCGCTGACGCTGGCCTGGGTGGACCTGGGCCGCGTGGTGCCGGCATTGGCGCCCAAACGCCAGACCGGCGCATATCTGTCCACCCAGATTTTGTTCTGAGCCTTTTGGAGCCACCATGAAAACCTGTGTGTTTGCTGTTGCTGCAGCGTTGTTCATCGGCCTGGCGCCGCTGCCTGCGCGGGCCCAGATTGCAACCGCCACCGTGCCCGCCGCTGCCTCTTCCGATCTCTACCTCGCCTTCGGCGAACGCGCCGGCATTGCCGCGCTGATGGACGACTTTGTGCTGCGCCTGAAGGCCGACAAGCGCACCGCGCCTTTTTTTGAGAAGACCAACATGCCCGAACTGGCGCGCGGCCTGACCGACCAGTTGTGCATGGTCTCTGGCGGCCCTTGCAAGTACACCGGTGTGTCCATGAAGCAGGCGCACGACGAGCTGGACATCCGCCGCCGCGACTTCAACGCACTGGTGGAGGTGCTGCAGGACAGCATGGGCGCCAGGGGCATCCCCTTCCGCGCGCAGAACCACATGCTGGCGCTGCTGGCACCCATGCACCGCGACGTTGTGACGAAGCCATGAAGGCCGCGCTCTTCGCCACCGCCCTGGCCCTGGCAGCCGCTTCGGGCGCCACGGGCGTTGCACAAGCCGGCACGCTGTGGGTGCGCGTGATCGACCGCGCCGGTGAGCCCGTGGCTGGCGCCGCTGTCATCGTGCAGAGCGCGGCCAGCCCTGGCGTCACCAAGCCGCTGCCGCCAGTGGAAATCATCCAGCAGGACATGAAGTTCGTGCCCGCAGTGGCCGTGGTCACGCCGGGAACGGTGGTGCGCTTTACCAATCGCGACACCTTCGATCACCATGTGCGCGGCCTGGGCGGCGCGACCTTTGAGTACCGCATCGCCGGCACTGACACCCTGTTGAAAGACCCGTCGCGCAAGGACGCCAAGATCGCCCAGGTGGTGTTGCAGGCTGGCGCGGGGCCGGTCAACGTCGGGTGCTTCCTGCATTCCCGCATGGCCGGCAACATCTACATCAGCGAATCGCCGTATTTCGGCGTGTCCGACGCCGATGGCCGGGCGCGCATCAATGTGCCCGACGGCGCAGTGACCGTGCACGCCTGGCACCCCCAGCAACTGCTGGAGCAGTCCGCCATGCAGGCCCAAGTGGTGGCGGGCACGCAGGGCCTGGACGTGGCGCTGAATTTCACACCGCGAAAGCGGCGTTGAAAGTGCCTGCTCAAGCCGCGCGCATCGCGCTCAACAAGTCCTGTGAACCCGCTGCCAGCAGCCGCGCGCGCTGACTGCGACGAAACGATGAAGGGCGCGGGCTTGCAGTCGGGTAGGGGGTAGAGACGCCGATGCCCGGTGACGCGCCAATCCCGCAACCGCATTAGCATCCACCGCCATGAGTGCCTTCAACGAAGAAAAAGTGTTGAGCGTCCACCACTGGACCGACCGCCTGTTCACCTTCACCACCACGCGTGACCCCACGCTGCGGTTTTCCAACGGCCACTTCACGATGATCGGCTTGCGCGTCAACGGCAAGCCGCTGCTGCGTGCCTACAGCATCGTCAGCGCCAACTACGAAGAGCATCTGGAATTTCTCAGCATCAAGGTGCCCGAGGGCCCGCTGACGAGCCGGCTGCAGCACATCCAGGTGGGCGACTGCATCATCGTCGGCAAGAAGCCCACGGGCACCCTGGTGGTGGACTATCTGCTGCCCGGAAAACGCCTCTACATGCTGTCCACCGGCACGGGCCTGGCGCCCTTCATGAGCATCGTGCGCGACCCCGACACCTACGACCGCTTCGAGCAGGTCATCCTGGTCCACGGCGTGCGCCAGGTGGATGAACTGGCCTACCACGACCTGCTGGTGGAACACCTGCCGAACCATGAATTCCTGGGCGATCTGGTGACCAGCAAGCTGCGCTACTACCCCACCGTCACGCGCCAGGCCTACCGCAACATGGGCCGCGTCACCGAGCTCATCGACACCGGCAAGCTGGCGTCAGACTTGCAGGCACCCGAGCTCGACCCCGCGAATGACCGGGTGATGATCTGCGGCAGCCCCGGCATGTTGCGCGACCTGAAAGTGCTGCTGGAAAAACGCGGTTTCCATGAAGGCAACACCTCCAGGCCCGGTGACTTCGTTATCGAGCGCGCCTTCGCCGAACAATAGCCGACCGCCTGATCGACACGCCGCTTGACGGTTTCGCGCACCGCAGCTCTGGTGCTCTCGACGATTTGGTGCTTTGTCGAATCACCTGCGCGCCGACGTTTTCACTCTGATGCGAGGGCTGTTCAAATAGCGCCATGCAAAACGCCGAACCCTTTCGCCCCAACCTGCGCCTGCCCGACGCGCGCATCGAAGTCTTCGACGATCGCTTCCTGGCGCTGCGGCTGTTGTCGGGCACGGTCGAACAGCTCGCCACGGGCTTTTACTGGGCCGAAGGGCCGGTGTGGTTTGGCGACGGGCGCTACGTGCTGTTCAGCGACATCCCCAACAACCGCATCTTGCGTTGGGACGACTGTTCCGGTGCACTCAGCGAATTTCGCAAGCCGTCCCACCACGCCAACGGCCTTGCACGCGACCGCCAAGGCCGGCTTCTGGCCTGCGAACACGGCACCCGCCGCGTCACGCGCACCGAATACGATGGCCGCATCACCGTGCTGGCCGACAGCTACCAGGGCAAGCGGCTGAACTCACCCAACGACATCGTCTGCCAAAGCGATGGCAGCATCTGGTTCACCGACCCACCATTCGGCATCCTGGGTTGGTGGGAAGGTGAGCCGGCCACGCCTGAGTTGCCACACGGCGTGTACCGCATCGATCCGGTGTCGGGTGAGCTAACGTGTGAACTGGATGATCTTCAAGGCAGCAACGGGCTGGCCTTCAGCCCCGACGAAAATCGGATGTACGTGGTGGAAAGCCGAGCCACACCGCACCGCAAGATCTGGGTCTATGACGTGCAGGGACACGGCCTGAGGAACAAGCGCCTGTTTGTCGATGCCGGCGGCCCCGGCGCCTACGACGGCATCGCTGTCGATGTGCAAGGCAACGTCTGGTGCGGCTTTGGCAGCGGCGGTGGGGCAGGCGCAGACCTTGAAGCGCTGGACGGCGTGCGTGTGTACAACGCCGCCGGCGAGGCACTGGCCCATATCCATTTGCCGGAACGCTGCGCCAACCTGTGCTTTGGTGGCGCCATGAACAACCGGCTCTTCATGGCCAGCAGCCATTCACTGTATGCGCTGCATGTGAACGTGCGCGGGGCGGTGTAGTGACTCGCTCCCAGACAGGTCTCCAGTGACCAAAACTGCCTGGATAGGAATCCGCTCCCATGCGCAGCCATTCGTCAAGTGGCAAAGGAGCCAGCGAAGTGCTCACATAGGCAGATAAACCACGAAGTCCGGGCGCGCGGGCTCGCGGTTCAAACCCGATTTGGGGCTGGCTGAACCGTCTTGCCGATCAGGTGCGCTCATCGTGGAGCGCTGGGATGGCACAACGGCGTGCGCAGCTTCAGCTACCCGAGCAGTTCCGTGGCATGGCGTTTGCGCAAATGGCCTCGCGGGAGAGCCGTCGGGGGCATGGAGGCGCCGCTGAGCTGCGTCAATGACTCAGAGGGCTTTTTCACCGGTGCCGTCAAATGAGCGCCACGCTCATTTACACGTTGACCACCCGCCCGTCTTTCAAGGCCAGCGCGCCACTGCGACACAGTGCTTTAAACGTTCGAGCTCCGATCGGGTGATCGTGGGGTACAGGACGTGGGTGGGGGTGGGTGTAGTAGTGGGTGTTCGAAGGTT
>JANMKK010000044.1:0-6866 GCA_031372005.1 Rubrivivax sp. | reverse complement strand
CGCCGCTTTTCCCCCGCAGGCCGCGCAGTTCCAGCAGCTGTTCAGACTGGCCGCGGCGCCGCTCACCCAGGCGTCGGCCGGCCGACTGGCGCAGCTGCTCCACCACGCCAACAGCCGACTGCACCAGCAGCGCTTGCCGGCGCGGCAGCAGTTGCGTCGCCAGCGCGTCTTCAAGCGGCGGCAGCCGGCTCAGAGCCAAGCGCTTGGGGTCCAGGTCCACACGTGCAGCCAGTGCGTCGCGGGCCGACAGTGGGAAGACCCGTTCGATCGGCACGCCCAGGGTCTGGGCCGTGTTCCTGCGCTGCGTTTCGATCTGCGCGCGCACTTCGGCACCCGACAGCATCGGGTCTGCCAGGGTGTCGATCTTGTTGAGCACCACAAAACGTTCCAGGCTGGCCTGGCCGAGGTGGTCGCGCCAGATGCTCATGTCGGAGCGTGTGACGCCAGTGTCCGCGCCCAGCACAAAGACCACCGCATGGGCCGATGGCAGCAGGCCCAGCGTCAGTTCGGGTTCGGCGCCAATCGCGTTGAGGCCGGGCGTGTCGATCACCACCAAGCCGCGCTTCAGCAGCGGGTGCGGGTAGTTGATGATGGCGTGGCGCCAGGCAGGCACTTCGACGTTGCCGTCTGCGTCCACGGGCGGGTTGTCTTCGGGCTGCGAATCGTCCCAGAAACCCAGTGCAATGGCACGCTCTTTGGGCACCCGCTGCGTGCGCGTGACGGCGGCCAGGGCCTGCACCAGCGACTGCGCATTCTTCGGATCCAGCGGCACGTGGTGCCAGGGTTCGTCGCGCGGGCGCAATTCAGCCAGCGACAGGCCGCGCAAGCGCGTTTCCACGGGCAGCAGCGACAGCCGCGAAGGCAGGCCGGGCTCGTAGCGCAGTTCTACCGGGCACATCGTGGTGCGGCCCGGCGTGGCCGGCAAGACGCGGCGGCCGGCGTCGGCGAAGAAGATGGCGTTGATGAGTTCGGACTTGCCGCGCGAAAATTCAGCGACGAAAGCCAGCACGAGTTTTTCGGAGGCCAACCTTTCGCGCAGCGCGCCCAGCAGCGTGGTGTCGGCGCCGTCCAGCAGGTCTTGTTCAGCCAGCGCACGGCCCAGTTGCAGCACATGGCGGTCGAGCTCTGCGCGCCAGGTGGCCAGAGCGTCCAGGCTGTCAGCGATGGAGCTTTGCATGTCGGATGGGGGCAGCAAGGCGAGGCGCCTGTTCGCAAGGCCATGCTAGCGCATGGGTGCTGGGGCAAAAGCAGCCGTAAATCACGGCCGCAAGGCGCGTTACCGGCGCTGACATACGGCGCAGAAGAAGGTTGATCGCTGGTTTTGCACGGCGCGTTTCACCGGCGTGCCGCACTGGCCGCAGGGCAGGCCGGCGCGGCCATAAACGGCCGCTTCCGCCTGGTAGGCGCCGCTGGTGCCATGCACGTCGGTGAAGTCACGCAAGGTGGAGCCACCCAGCTCCATCGCCCGCGCCAGGGTATGGCGCACTGCCGCCAACAGCCTTGCGGCACGCGGCCGGCTGATGCGGTCAGCCTGCAGCGAAGGGTGAATGCAGGCCTGGAACAGCGCTTCACAGGCGTAGATGTTGCCGGCCCCCACCACCGCGTCCCCCGCCAGCAGCACGCTCTTGATGGGCGCGCGGCGGCGTTGCAGCGCGGCGTGAAAACTCTGGGGCGACAACGCAGGGTCAAAGGGCTCGGGGCCCAGCCGCGCGAGCAGCGTGGCTGCGGGGTCGGCCGCCTGCGAAGGCGACCACACCACCGCGCCAAAGCGCCGCGGGTCATTCAGGCGCAGCGTGCCGCGGTCGGTGGCAAGGTCAAAGTGGTCGTGCGGCCCCGGCAATGGCGCTTGCTGCAGCAGCGACAGCGAACCCGACATGCCCAGGTGCAGCAACAACCCGCCATCGGGCGCATCGCTTTGCAGCAGCGGCAGCCACAAATACTTGCCGCGCCGGGTGATGGCGCCGACCTGGCTGGGCACCAGGCTGGCCGGGTCACGACCCAGCGGCCAGCGCAGCGGTTTGCCTATGCGCAGCGCCAACACCCGGGCGCCCAGCAACGGTGCGGCAAGCCCGCGCCGGGTGACCTCAACCTCGGGGAGTTCGGGCATGGGGTCATTATGTGAGAATGAATTTTGGCTTTTCCGGGAGCACCCATGTCTGACCGCCGCCACTGGCGTCTTGCGCTGTCTGCGCTGCTCTCCGCGCCTTTGCTGAGCCTGGCTCAGACCCCTGCTGCACCGGCGGCTCCTGCTTCATCACCCGCTTCATCACCCGCTGCGGCACCTGCTGCCGCTGAAGCGCGCCCCGAGAACTCGGACATGGACGGGCGCCTGTTCTTCCAGCTGATCATTGGTGAGATGGCGCTGACCCAAGGTGATGCCGGCAGCGCCTACGACTGGCTGCTGGACGCGGCGCGCCGCACCAAGGACGAAGGCCTGTTTCGTCGCACGGTGGACATCGCCCTGCAGGCCCGCGCCGGTGACCAGGCGCTGGCCGCGTCACGCGCCTGGCGGCTGGCGCGCCCGGAATCGCTGGACGCGCTGCGCATGCAGATGCAGATCCTGCTGGCCCTGAACCGTGCTGAGGAAGTGACCGAGCCGCTGCGTTCGCTGCTGGAGCAGTCAGCGGCCGCAGAACGCGGCGGCCTGATCGCCGCACTGCCGCGTTTCCTGCAGCGCGCGAACGACCCGCGCCAAGTTGCGGGGATCATGGAGGAAGTGCTCAAGCCTTATCGGGAGCAAGCCGACACGCGCATCGCCACCCGCGTGGCCCTGGGCCGTGCCTGGCTTGAAGCGAAGGACGCAGACCGCGCGCTGGCGTTGTCGCGGGAAGCATTCGCACTGGATCCCGCTGCGGTGGGCCCGGTGCTGCTGTCACTGGAACTGATGCGCGAGCGGCCCCAGGCCGAAGCCACCGTGATCGACTACCTGCGCCAGGCGGCGCCAGAAGCTGCCGTGCGCCTGGCTTATGTGCGGGTGCTGACCACAGCTCAGCGCTACGCCGACGCCATCACGCAACTGCAGGCGGCCACCGCCGCGCAGCCGGACCTCGCACCACCGTACTTGTCGCTGGGCGCCTTGCACCTGGAGCTGAAGCACACCAGGGAGGGCGAAGCCGCGCTGCAGCGCTATGTGGACCTGGTGCAGCGTGCAGCCCCTGTGGCGGCCGCAGAGGCTGCCGCAGCCAATGCGGGCGCCGCTGCAGAGTCGGATGACGATGACGATAGCGGCAGCCGCCCCGACAAAGGCCTGGTGCAAGCCTGGCTGATGTTGGCTCAAACCGCAGAGCAACGCGGCGACTACAAGGCCGCCGAAAGCTGGCTGGCGAAGATCGAAGACCCGCAGCGCGCTTTGGAAGTGCAGTCGCGCCGCGCGTCCATCCTGGCGCGCCAGGGCCGCATCACGCAGGCGCGTGAACTGATCCGCAGTGTGCCCGAACGCCGGCCGGAGGACGCCCGCGCCAAGCTGATGGCCGAAGCAGCGGTGCTGCGCGAAGCCAAACGCTGGAAGGACGCTTTCGACCTGCTGGGCAGCGCTGCCAAACGCTTCATCGACGACGCTGATCTCTTGTACGAACAAGCGATGGTGGCCGAAAAGCTGGACCGCCTGGACGACATGGAACGGCTCCTGCGACGAGTCATCGAGATCAAGCCCGACAACGCTCACGCGCACAATGCCCTGGGCTATTCGCTGGGCGACCGCAAGCTGCGCCTGCCCGAAGCGCGGCAGCTGGTGCAGCGCGCACTGGAACTCTCGCCCGGCGACCCCTTCATCACCGACAGCCTGGGCTGGATCGAGTTCCGCATGGGCAACCGCGACGAAGCGGCGCGGCTGCTGCGCATGGCCTACAGCGCGCGGCCCGACACGGAAATTGGCGCCCACCTGGGCGAGGTGCTGTGGGCGCTGAGCCAACGCGACGAAGCGCGCCGCGTCTGGCGCGAGAGCAAGGGCCGCGACGGGTCCAATGCGGTGCTGCGCGAAACGCTGGTTCGTTTGCGCGTCGATTTGTGAGCTGCGGCTTGCGGAGTGTCGTGTTGACGGCAGCGGCCGTGCTGTCAGCCTGCGCGGCCATGCGTCCTCCCGCTGACGGCGCGGTCTGGACCACCGGCCGACTGAGCCTGCGCGCGGACGCCACGGCGCAGCAACCCGCGCAAAGCCTGAGCGCTGCCTTTGAGCTGCGCGGCAGCGGCGACGCCGGTGAACTGCGGTTGAATTCCCCGCTGGGCACGCAGCTTGTGGCGGCCACCTGGGCGCCGGGCGAGGCCCTGCTTCGGACGTCGGAAGGCGAACGCCGTTTCGGCAATCTGGAAGAGTTGTCGCGCCAGGCTTTAGGCGAATCCCTGCCCCTGGCAGCGCTGCCCGACTGGCTGGCCGCCCGGCCCTGGCCCGCTGCAGCACACACGTTGAATGCAGATGGCTTCGAGCAGCTGGGCTGGCTCGTCGTCACCACGCGCTTTGCTGAAGGCTGGGTCACTGCGCAGCGCGGCACGCCTCCTGCCGTGCAACTGCGCGTGAAGCTCGACCGTTCGGACCCCTGACCCCTAACCCCTGACCCTTGTCACCATGCCGCTGCGCGCGCTGTACGGCCTGCCGGCCCCCGCCAAGCTCAACCTCTTCCTGCATGTGGTGGGGCGTCGCGCGGACGGCTACCACCTGCTGCAGTCGGTGTTTGTGCTCATCGATTGGGCCGACAAGCTGCACTTCGAGTTGCGCGACGACGGCCAACTCAGCCGGCACGACATCGGCCCCGCGCTGCCACCTGTTGACTTGTGCCTGCGCGCTGCAGGTGCGTTGCAAGTGGCCAGTGGCTGCACGCTGGGCGCAGACATCTCCATCGACAAGCAGGTGCCCTGGGGCGCCGGCATGGGCGGCGGCAGCTCTGACGCCGCTACCACCCTGCTGGCGTTGAACCGCCTGTGGGGCTTGAACTGGCCGCGCAGCCGATTGCTTGAACTGGGACTGGCACTGGGTGCCGACGTGCCGTTTTTCATCGGTGGCCAGAACGCTTTTGTCCAGGGCATTGGCGAACAGCTCACGCCAATGCGTGTGCCGGAGGCGGCCTACGCTGTGGTGAAACCACCCGTGGCACTGGCCACGCGTGAGATCTTCGAGCACCCGCTTATGGCCCGCGACACAGAGGCTGTTATACTTTTTGGCTCTTTCGATGGCGCAGGAAACAAGGTCGCAAGACCCACCAGTTGGCCCGCGGAATGGAATTCAGGATCGGCTCAAGCCAAAGCACATTTTGGCAAAAACGATCTTCAGCTCCCCGCCCAAGATCGGTGCCCTGAGGTGGCGCAAGCCGCACGCTGGCTGGAAGCCCGTTACGGCAACAGCCGCATGACGGGTTCGGGCAGCGCAGTCTTCGCAAGGGTAGAAATGAACAGGGGCGCGGCCAACTCATCTTTGGCGACATTCCCGGCGGGCGAACTGCCGCCGGGTTGGGTGGGGCGGATGTGCCGCAGCCTGGATGCCCACCCGCTGGCCGGGTGGGCGGCAGACTGAAAGTTGGAAGTTTTGATAGGTGGCGGTGATGAACCGCAACCTGTGTAGGGGAGTCGCCAAGTTGGTTAAGGCATCGGATTTTGATTCCGACATGCGAAGGTTCGAATCCTTCTTCCCCTGCCAAATTCATCTGCGCCAAAACACTTTGTCCAGGCAGCCGTGACGCCGCCGGCCACCTGCGAAAGAGACCACCGTGCTGTTCAACACCGTGCTGTTCACCGGCAACGCCAACCCGGTGCTGGCGCAGGAGATCGCCAGCCACCTGGGGGTCGAGGTTGGGCACGCCGATGTGGGCCGTTTCTCTGACGGTGAAGTCACCGTCGAAATCCACCAGAACGTGCGCGCCCGCGATGTGTTCGTCGTGCAGCCCACCTGCGCGCCGACGAACGAAAACCTGATGGAAATGGCGTTCATGGTGGACGCACTCAAGCGCGCCAGTGCGCGCCGCATCACCGCCGTCATCCCCTACTTCGGCTACGCGCGGCAAGACCGCCGGCCGCGCAGCATGCGCGTGCCCATCAGCGCCAAGGTGGTGGCCAACATGCTGGAAACCGTGGGCGTTGAGCGGCTTTTGACGATGGACTTGCACGCTGACCAGATCCAGGGTTTCTTCGACATCCCGGTCGACAACATCTACGCCAGCCCCGTGCTGCTGTCGGACCTGAAGAGCAAGAACTACCCGAACCTGGTGGTGATTTCGCCTGACGTCGGCGGCGTGGTGCGCGCGCGTGCGCTGGCCAAGCAGCTGGGTTGCGACCTGGCCATCATCGACAAGCGGCGCGCTGCAGCCAACGTGTCGGAAGTGATGCACGTGATTGGCGAAATCGAAGGCCGCAACTGCGTGATCATGGACGACATGATCGACACCGCCGGCACGCTGTGCAAGGCTGCCGAGGTGTTGAAGGAACGCGGCGCGGCGAGCGTCTATGCCTACTGCACGCACCCCGTGTTTTCGGGGCCGGCGGTTGACCGCATCCAGGCGTCGCAGATCGACGAAGTCGTCATCACCAACACCATTCCCCTGTCCGACGCGGCCAAGGCCTGTCCCAAGATCCGGCAGCTGTCGGTCGCTTTCCTGTTTGCCGAAACCATCCGCCGCATCAGCGACGGTGAATCGGTGACGTCCCTGTTTGCGGAGCAGAACAACAACTTCTGAGCCGCATCCACCCGGGGTTGCGCGCCGCGCCGCCCTTCTTCACGAGGCAGCCTGGTCGCGGGCGCTTCATCCTTATCGGAGTCACACATGAAATTCACAGCCTACGAGCGTACGCTGCAGGGGACCGGAGCGAGCCGCCGCCTGCGCAACGCCGCCAAGGTGCCGGGCATCGTTTACGGTGCCGGCACACCCGCCATGGTCGAACTC
>JANMKK010000350.1:0-6320 GCA_031372005.1 Rubrivivax sp. | reverse complement strand
CGAGAAGATGCAGGTGGTGCTCGACAACCCCTACATCCTGATGACCGACATGCGCCTGCTGACGCAAGAAGAGCTGGCGGCGGTGATCGCACTGGTGGCGGGCTCGAAGCGGCCTTTGCTGGTGATTGCCGAAGAGGTGGCACCGGCCTGCGTCGTGGGCCTGCTGTCCTGGCGCGACAAGGGTGGCCCGCCGGTGGCAGCGATCCACCCGCCAGAGTACGGGCACTGGCGCAAGGCGGCGCTTGAAGACTTGGCCATCCTGACCGGCGGGCGCGTCATCGCGCGCGACCTGGGGGGCAGCATCGCGACGGTGGAATTGCGCGACCTGGGCAGCGCGCGCCAGGTGCGCATCTCGTCGAACCAGACGGTCGTGACAGCGGGCGCGGGCGATCCGGCCATGGTCGCAGCACGCCGCGTGCAGGTGGCGCGCCAGCATGAACTGGCGCCTGAGAACATCGAGCGCGACAAGATTCGGGAGCGCTTGTCCAAGCTCTCCGGCGGCACGGCGATCCTGCTGGCCGGCGGGGCCACGCCGGTGGAGCAAAAGCGTCGCCTGCACCTGATTGAAGACGCCATCAACGCTGCGCGTGCGGCCATTGCCGAGGGCGTGGTACCGGGCGGCGGCCTGGCGCTGTTGCGCGTGGCGGGTGAGCTCGACGGACTGGTGTCGACGACCGAAGGCCATGTGCAGCAGGGCGTCAAACTGCTGCAGCGCGCGTTGCACAAACCTTCACACCACATTGCAGCCAACTGCGGGCTGGACCCTGTGGTGGTGATGCGCAAGGCGCTGGATGCCAAGCCCGGTGTGGGGCTTGATGCCCGCAGTGGGCGCTTCGTCGACCTGATGGCCGCCGGCATCATCGACCCGGTGAAGGTGAGCTACAGCGCAGTGCGCAATGCCGCGTCGGTGGCCGGCCTGATCCTGACGACACAGACGCTGATTGCGAAGAAACCCGACCACATCGACCCGACCGCCGGCCCGGCAACCGGCGGTGGCGCCGAACTGCTGGGCCGCCAGTGAAGCTGCCCGCAGGCCCGATGCGGTTGTGGCTGCTGCTGGGCATGCTGGTCAACGCTGGCGGGCTGACCACCTTGCTTGACCAGGGCCTGGCGCACCTGTTGCCGCATTTGTGGCCCCAAACGCTTCGTTGACGCGCAGCGCAAGGGCAACGCGATGACGAACCTGGAGCAAACGGTCGACATGCGCCTGCGCCTGCCGGGGCGCTGGCGCGGCTTTGGTTTTGTCGGGCCGGCGGCAATGGTCAGCGTCGGCTACATGGACCCGGGCAACTGGGCCACCGACCTTGAGGGCGGTGCGCGCTTCGGTTATCAGCTGCTGTGGGTGCTGGTCGCTTCCAACCTGATCGCGATGGTGTTGCAGAGCTTGGCAGCGCGGCTCGGCATCGTCGGCCGGGTGGACCTGGCGCAGGCCTGCCGCGCCCACTACGCACGGCCTGTGGCGCTGGCGCTGTGGTTGTTGTGCGAGGTGGCGATCATCGCTTGCGACCTGGCGGAACTGCTCGGCAGTGCCATTGCGCTGAACCTGCTGTTCGGCATCCCCCTGGCCTGGGGTGCGCTGATCACGGGTTTCGACGTGATGTTGATCCTGGTGCTGCAGCACTACGGCATCCGCAAACTAGAGGCGCTGGTGGCCGTGCTGGTGTTGACCATCGGCGTCTGCATGGCCTTTGAGGTGCTGCTGGCGCGGCCGGTCTGGGCCGATGTGGCCGGTGGCCTGGTGCCGCGCCTGGACGCAGCCAGCCTGTTCGTTGCGATCGGCATCCTGGGTGCCACCGTGATGCCGCACAACCTGTACTTGCATTCCTCGCTCGTGCAGACGCGCCGCATCGACAACAGTGACCGGGCCCGGCGCGAGGCCATCCGCTTCAACTTTCTCGACACCGCGCTGGCGCTCAACGTGGCCCTGTGCATCAACGCGGCCATCCTGATCCTGTCGGCCTCGACCTTCTTCTCACGCGGTGTCGAAGTGACCGAGTTGCGCCAGGCGCATGAGCTGCTGACACCGATGTTGGGCACGGCGCTGGCTTCCACCGCGTTCGCCATCGCACTGCTGGCAGCAGGGCAGAGCTCCACCATCACCGGCACCCTGGCCGGTCAGGTGGTGATGGAAGGTTTCGTGCGCTTGCGCATCAGCCCGCTGAAGCGCCGTTTGCTGACCCGTGCGCTGGCCATCGTGCCGGCGGTGGCGGTGCTGTTTTATGCCGGCGAGGGCGGCGTGCTGCAGTTGCTGGTGCTCAGCCAGGTGGTGCTGAGCCTGCAGCTGCCGTTTGCCATCGTGCCGCTGATCCGCTTTACCAGTGCACCGCGCATCATGGGCACTTTCGTGAGCCCGGTCTGGCTGCGCCGCCTGGCCTGGCTCGCCGCGCTGATGATCATCGGCCTGAATGCCTGGCTCGTGATGCAGGCGCTGGCGCCTGTTGTCAACGCCAACCCCAACGCCGATTCCAACGCCGGCATGGGCCGCTTCGCAATCGGCCTCATGGTCCTGCTCTGCGGCGGCTTGCTAGCCTGGATCGCTTTCGTACCGCTGCGCTTCCCGGCTGCAAGGCCAGGTGTGTCAGCCTACGAAGCGGAGGACAATGCAGCGAACCCCATTGAGAGCGCGCCAGTGCCGCAGCCGGCCGCACGCTGAATCCAAGATGGCGACGCCCGCTGCGCATGCGGCAGGTGTCATAGGAGACGATCATCCAGCGCAACGAAAGCTCGAAGCAGCCGGTGGTTGCTTGGGCGGGTAACTGTCAGACGCCCGCGGTGGTGGAGGCTGCAACCCAGCGCCAAACGCTGGAGGCGTGGGAGCGCTTCGTCACGGGGGAACCGCTGGTGTCATCGGCGGTGTCCAAGTTCGTGCTGTCGTCGTGGCAGCGCAGCCTGCGCCTGGGGGTGGAGCCGCGTTCACGCCTGGCGCCGGTGGCCGCGCGTGGCGACGCCCTGGAGCATCTGCGACGCCGCAACCACGACCTGCTGTGGGCGGCACAAGGCTTGTTCCTGACCACCGCCCACCTGTTGTCACGCTCGGGCACCATCATGTTGCTGACCGACCCGGACGGCGTCGTGCTCGAAGTGGCCGGCGACCTGCGCACGGCGGAAGCGGCGCGCGACATCCATCTCTTCGAGGGTGGCAACTGGCATGAAGGCGTGGTCGGCACCAACGGCATCGGCACCGCACTGGCGACGCGGCTGCCGGCGCAGGTGCATGGGGCCGAGCACTTCTGCGAGGGCATCAAGGCCTGGACCTGCGCCGCCGCGCCGGTGTTCATGCCGGGAACCGACCAGATCCTCGGGGTGATCGACATCTCGGGCCCGCCCGCCACCTATCAAGTCAACAGTCTTGTACTGGCCGTCGCTGCGGCGCGCCAGATCGAGGCCGTGCTCGCCGAGCGCGCCACGCGTGAACACATTCATTTGCTCGAAGCCTGCCTGAAGTTCGGGGCAGCGGGGGATTCGCTGGCGATGGTGGCGCTCGACCGCAACGCCAAGTTGATCCACACCAGCGGCGGCGTGCCTGGCACCGAACTGCGCCTCGGCACCCGCTTGCCGGGCATCGAGGCCGGGCGCAAGGTGGAAGAGTGGGCGCGCCGCCTGCCCGAGGGGCTGCGGCCCGAATGGCTGCATCCGGTGAGCGTTGAAGGCACCACCATCGGTGCGTTGCTGGTCGTGCCCAGGCGCACGCGCGGCGTCCCGGTGTCGTCGCCGCTGGCCCGGGCGGCGGGCGCCTACGGTCCGTCGAATGGCCTTGCGACGGAGTCGCCTCTGGCGCAGGCAGCCGGTGCCTACCGGGTGGCCGATGGCCCGAGCATCGGGTCTGAAGCCGACGCTGCACGCAGCGGCTTCGGCAACATGGTCGGTTGCAGCCAAGCCTTGCGCACCACCATCGACCGAGCGCGCCAGCTCAGTGGCCGGCGCGTTGCGGTGTTGATCCAGGGCGAGACGGGTGTCGGCAAGGAGCTGTTCGCGCGTGCCATCCATGGCGATGAAATGCGCAACGGCCCGTTCGTCACCTTCAACTGCGGTGCGACCACGAAAGAGCTGATCGGCAACGAGCTCTTCGGTCATGTGCGCGGTGCTTACACCGGTGCCACCAACGAAGGCCGCGCCGGCCGTTTTGAGCTGGCGCACGGCGGCACGCTGTGCCTGGACGAGATCGGCGAGCTGCCGCTAGAGCTGCAGCCCGTGCTGCTGCGCGTGCTGGAAGAGGGCGTCGTCTGCCGCCTGGGTGAAGCCAAGCCGCGCCGCGTCGACGTGCGCCTGCTGGCGATGTCCAACCGCAACCTGCTTGAAGAGGTCGATGCCGGGCGTTTTCGGCGCGACCTCTACCACCGCATCAGCGTCACCCGCATCCGCGTGCCGCCGCTTCGCGAGCGCGAGTCGGACGTGGAGTTGCTGACCGAACACTTCAACCACCGCATGGCCGAACGCCACGGCGTCGCGAGCCGCAGCTTCGGCCCTGAGGTGAAAGCGCTGCTGCGCGGCTATGCATGGCCGGGGAACGTGCGCGAACTGCGCAACGTGGTCGAGAGCCTGCTGCTCACCGCGAACGAAAACACCGTGCGCTGCGACGAGCTGCCCGCAGAGCTGCTGACCGCAGTGGGTGCGGCCCCTTCAGGGGTCAGCGCTGCGCCCGCGGCCAGCCTTGAGGAATCCGAGCGGCTCGCCATCGTGCGCGCGGTGCAGAGCGTGCATGGCAATCTGGCGCAGGCCGCGCGCTCGCTGGGCATTTCGCGCAGCACGCTGTACCGCAAGGTCGAGCGCTACCACCTGGAGAACATCGTGCGCCTGGGCGACGATGCGGACCGGGCCGGTGACCCCGCAGGCCGCGCTGAATGGGTCGATTCGCGCTGGGGCTCGGGGCCCAAACCTGCGTAAGCCGCGTAAGCCGCGCCGCAACGGCGCGCTTGCAGCCGTCGCGCTGCAGTGAGAGCATCGCGCCAACTTCAAAAGGAGACCCCATGGTCAAGCCCCTGTTCGACGCCGACGCCCTGATCGAGATGTTCCAGACCGCCTCTGCCAAGCAGGGTGCGCAGCTGAAAAAAGCCGCTGGCGACGCCACGCTGGCGGCACTGCAGGGCCGTGAACTGAGCCTGAAGAACATCCGCGGCGCGCTGACCCAAGTGGCCGAAGCCGCCAGCGCAGGTGTTGCCAAGAATTTGACTGCCGGCATCGACCCCGAAGCACTGCTGGACAAGGCCGTGGCCGGCATGGACGACGCGCTGCTCAAGGCCGTCGAGGCCAACCGCACGGCGCTGTCCACGCTGATGGCGCAAGGCGCGGACATGCGCGACAAGCACCTGCAGAAGGCGCTGGGTGACCTCGACAAGATGGAAGACAGCATGTTCGCGGCCATGAAGAAGGCCGCCGCCGGCGCCGGTGCGCCGATGGCTGGCGCCTGGGGCCCGATTCTGGAAAAGATGCAAGCCGGCGGCACGCTGTCGGGCGCGCAGGCTGCCAACACGGCCGAGCAGATGGCCGAACAGATGCAGTCCGCCATGCGCAACACCCGCGCCGCGTCGATGAAGGCCGCGCAGGCGCTGGCCGAGAGCTACACGGCGATGGTCAGCGGCGTGTTGATCGGCATGTCTGAGGCGCTGCAGTCGGGTGGCGCGGCGAAAAAGGCCAAGGCGAAGTAGCGGCATGGCTGGAGCGGGTTGCCGCCCAGGGCGCTGCGCCGATCGCGCCAGACGACGCAGTTCTGCACAGGATGAATCTCACGACCTCAGTTCGCCACCGGGGTCAAGGTGTGGGCGTCGCGGGCCAGGAGCCAGCGGCCGTCGGGCTGTTTGCGGTACACCGTGATCCGATGACCCGCTAGCGTCATTGCTTTTCCGTCGGCCCGCGGTGTCACGGACAACGAGTCCCGGCACCGTGTGTAGGCGACTGCGCCGACGACCACGACCTCTTCCAAGTCGCTGACGCAACGGATCTGACATTGCCGGTGGGCAGTCTCAAAGCCGGTCGGAAATTCATTCCGGCCGAACGGCGCTCGGCCCGGACTCAGGAACACGACGTCGTCCGCCATCAAGCTGAGCAAGCGGACAAGATCACCGGCGTTGACGGCGTCAATCCAGACGGTGTGCACCTCACGGACAGCTCGTTCATCGGATTCCATCTGCTGGCCTCCACTGCCAAGAAGTTTGATCACGCGTACTCGAGTTTCAAGGCGATTCTCAAGTCACCGCCCTGGCGAAATCCTAGCCGGATTCGCCGGGGCCGCACTTTGGCCTGCTCGCCGACAAGTCGCAGCAGCCATTGCAAGGCTGCGGCCGTTCTTGTGGGGTGGACTGCGGAAGGTTCTCGCCAGCGCT
>JANMKK010000329.1:0-12742 GCA_031372005.1 Rubrivivax sp. | reverse complement strand
AAGGTAGAACACGCCTTCATTCACCGCCGGCACCAGAGCGAAGCCGACCTTGCCGATCTGCCCTTCCCACACCACGCGGCCTGCGATCTTGGGCAGGTAGGTTTCCAGCGGCGTGGGCTTGGGCTTGTCGGCCGCACAGGCTGCCATCAGCAGCGCCGCAGCGCTAAGGGCCAGCCGCTGGAGCCAACGGAGACGCGAATGGTGCAGCGTCACTTGCTGGCTCCCGACGCGGGGGCGGTGGCAGTGGCCGAAGAGGCAACTGCCGACGCTGCGGGCTCGGCTGAGGCAGAAGGGTCCGAAGTCGCTGCACCCGGAGCGGCACCCAGTGCGGTCAGCTTGGCTTCGATCAAGCGGCGGTAGTCGATCTTCTCGCCCATGGCCTTGTAAGCCGCCTGGTACGCGGCCCGCGCTTCGTCCTTCTTGCCCTGGATCACCAGCACATCGCCACGGCGGTCGGCCACCAGTGCTTCAAAGCCGGGCGCCGTCGCGGCGGCCAGCGCCTTCAACGCGTCGTCGTACAGCTTGCCTTCGGTCAACACGGCAGCCAGGCGCAAGCGCGCGGCGGTTTTGATCTCTTCTTCGCTGGCGTTGTCGGCCACCCAGTTCAGGCTGGCCTTGGCCGCATCGACCTGGCCTTTTTCAAACTGCACCTTGGCGGCCAGGAGTCCGCCTTGTTCAGCGAATGCGGTGCGCGGAAAGCTGGCTTTCAGATCAGCAAAGACACGGCCGGTCTTGTCGGCGTCGCCGGCCAGCGCCGCGCGCTCCAGCTCTTCAAACATGCCGCCCGCTTTCAAGCCCTGTTCGCGCTGCCAGTAGTTCCAGCCGTTCCAGGCTGCAAAGGCACCCAGCACCAGCACCAGAAGCCAGGTGATGAGGTTGCCGTACTTGTTCCAGAACGCCTTGAGGGCGTCGAGTTGTTCCTGCTCTTGCAGGTCGAGTTGTGTGGCCATCGGTCGGTGCAGCAGCAAAGCTGTCGATTATGCGTTGAGGAGACTGGCGGCCCAGGTGCTGGCGCTGGCCAGCGGCTGGGTGCTTTGTGCGGCGGCGTCGTTGCGCAGCGGCTTGATTGCCACCTCGCCGCGCGCCAGTTCTTCAGCCCCGAAGATCAGCGCGAAGCGCGCGCCGCTGGCGTCGGCCTTCTTGAACTGCGATTTCATGCTGCCGCCGCCGGCGTGCAGCACCACCGCCACACCGGCACGGCGCAACGCTTCCAGCACCGGCATCACGACGGGCAGCGCGGCGCTGTCGGGCAGCACCGCATAGGCATCGGGTGCGGTGGACGGGGGCTGCAAACCCACGGCTCCCAGCAGCAGCAGCAGCCGCTCCAACCCCAAGCCAAAGCCCACGCCCGGCGCCGGCTTGCCGCCCAGCGATTCAATCAGCGTGTCGTAGCGCCCACCACCGCAGACCGTGGCTTGTGAACCCAGGTGCGGCGTGACCCACTCGAAGACGGTGAGGTTGTAGTAATCCATGCCGCGCACCAGGCGCGGGTTGATGCGGTAGGCCAGGCCGACGGCGTCCAGCACCTTGCAGATGGCCTGGAAGTGCGCGCGGCTCTGGTCGCCCAGATAGTCCATCAACACCGGCGCGGCTTCCACCAGCGCCTGCATGGCCGGGTTCTTGGTGTCCAGGATGCGCAGCGGGTTGCTGTGCAGGCGTCGCCGCGCGTCTTCGTCCAGCTGTTCTGCGTGGGCTTCAAAGTGATTGATGAGTGCGGCACGGTGCGCCAGCCGCTCGCTCGCCTGGCCCAGGCTGTTCAATTCCAGCGTCAGGTCACGCCCTTCGACCAGACCGAGGTCGCGCCACAGCGCGCGCAGCATCAGGATCAGTTCCACATCGACGTCGGGCCCGGCGTGGCCCAGCGCTTCCACGTCCAGCTGGTTGAACTGGCGCGAGCGACCTTTCTGCGGCCTTTCGTGGCGGAACATCGGCCCCATCAGCCAGACGCGCAGCGGGCCGTTGTAAAGCGCGTTGTGTTCGTTGATGGCGCGCACGATGCCGGCGGTGGCTTCGGGGCGCAGCGTCAGGCGGTCGCCGTTCATGCGGTCTTCGAAGGAATACATCTCCTTTTCGACGATGTCGGTGACCTCGCCCAGGCCGCGCTCGAACAGCGCCGTCGGCTCGACGATGGGCGTGCGCAAGCTGCGGTAGCCGTAGCGCGCCATCAGGCGGCGCACGGTGTCTTCGACCCATTCCCACTGCGCCGATTCCGGCGGCAGGATGTCGTGCATGCCTTTCACGGCGCACAGCGACGCCGTGTCGGTCTTTGTGGCTTGCAGCTTTTCAGCCATGGTCGTATCGGCGCGTGCGCCGCTGAAGTCGAAGGGTAGGCAGAGACGGGTGACAGCGCCAGCGTCAATGCGCGGCCGTCACGCTGCCCATCTTTGGCGCAAAACGGCGCTCGATGTAGCTCTCGACTATCTTGTGGAATTCCTGGGCGATGCCATCACCACGCAACGTCATCGCCTTTTCACCGTCGATGAACACCGGCGCGGCCGGTGCTTCACCGGTGCCCGGCAGGCTGATGCCGATGTCGGCGTGCTTGCTCTCGCCAGGGCCGTTGACGATGCAGCCCATCACCGCGACACGCAGGTTTTCGACACCCGGATAACGCGCCTTCCACACCGGCATCTGCGCGCGCAGGAAGTCGTCGATTTCCTTCGCCAGAACCTGGAATGTGGTGCTGGTGGTGCGGCCGCAACCCGGGCAAGCGGTAACGCTCGGGTTGAAGGTGCGCAGACCGAGCGATTGCAAAATTTCAAGCGCCACCACCACCTCTTGCGTGCGCGCTTCACCCGGCTGCGGCGTGAGGCTGACGCGAATGGTGTCGCCGATGCCTTCCTGCAGCAGCACCGCCAGCGCCGTGGCGCTGGCCACCGTGCCCTTGGTGGCCATGCCGGCTTCGGTCAGGCCCAGGTGCAGCGCATAGTCGCAGCGGCGGGCCAAGGCTCGGTAGACGGAGATCAGGTCCTGCACGCCGCTGACCTTGCAGCTGATGATGATGTTGTCGCGCTTCAGGCCGATCTCGGCGGCGACTTCGGCTGAGGTCAAAGCCGACTGGATCAGCGCCTGGTACATCACCTGCTTGGCGTCCAGTGGCTGGCTGCGCCTGGCGTTGCTGTCCATCAGATCGGCCAGCAGTTCCTGGTCGAGGCTGCCCCAGTTGACGCCGATGCGCACCACCTTGTCGTGGCGCACGGCCGCTTCGATCATCTGCGCGAACTGGCGGTCGCGCTTGTCGCCCTTGCCCACGTTGCCGGGGTTGATGCGGTACTTGGTCAGCGACGCAGCCATGTCGGGATGGTCGGTCAGCAGGCGGTGGCCGTTGTAATGAAAGTCGCCCACCAGCGGCACGTTGACGCCCATGCGATCAAGCTGTTCGCGGATGAAGGGCACGGCCCTGGCCGCTTCGGGGGTGTTGACGGTGATGCGCACGAGTTCGGAACCAGCAAGCGCCAGTTCCTTGACCTGGATCGCGGTGCCGACGGCGTCCACGGTGTCGGTGTTGGTCATCGACTGCACACGAACCGGTGCGTCGCCACCGACCGTGATCACATGGTCGCCCCAGGCCACACGCGCCTGGCGCGAACGGCGCGGCGCGGGCGCGGCGGAGTCGATGATGTCGAGGGCTTCAGAAGCGTTCATCGCGGGGCCTGGTTGGGCTGAAACAAAGGGCTGAACTCCAGGCAGCGCCTCACTGCAGTTCAACCCGCGCAATATTGTCGCGTGTGCTCGGCGCCAGATCGATGGCGTTGCCGCGAAAGGCCAGCTGCGTGGCCGAGGCATTGCCAATCGTCATGCGGATGGGCAGCCTGCCGTCCAGGGCCACGCTTTCGCCCGGCAGCACCGTGCGCGACAGCAGGGTCGCGCCGCGCGCGTCACGCGCTTCGATCCAGGACGCTCTTGAGGTGCGAAGCTGCACCACACCCGACGCGGCTGCCGAAGCGACCACGACCACGGCCAAGGGCGGGGCCGGGGCCGCTGCCGGGGTCGTCGGGGTAACCGCAGAAGGTGGTTGCGGTGACAGCACCACGGCCACAGGGGTCGCTGTGGAGGACGCAGGCAATGCGGGCGCGGGCGCAGCGGCCGGCGCGGTGACGGTCACGGCGTCCACCAAGGCGACTGAAGCCGCTGGAGCGACGTCCCCGACTGCGGCCGAGGATGGAGCCGGGCTGGGCGCCATCACCGGGTTTGGCCTGGCCATCGGTGCAGCCACAGGGGCAACAGCCGGTGCCGGCATGGCCAGCCGGCTCCACAAATCTGCTGGCAGAAAATACACCGAGACAGCAGCCACCATCAAGGCGGCCGCACCCCAGACCATAGGCCGCACGGCCGTGGCCGCAAAGCCGGGCTCTTCGCGCCCAGGGCGGTCGCGGAAGGGTTCGTTCAGGCCGGCATCACGCGGCTCCAGCGTGGTGGCAGAGGCAGGCGGCAGTTTGTCCAGCACCGGCCGCGCATCAATCTTGAGCGTGCGGCACACGGTCTGCGCCAGCGCCCGGGTGAAGGTGGCGTCAGGCAGTTCATGCCAGCGGTCATGCTCCAGCGCGTCCAGCTTGCGCGGCGAGACCTTGATGGCCGCAGCCAGCGCAGCGATGTGCAGGCCCTGCCTTTCGCGCGCGGCGCGCAGCATGGCGCCGGCCCCTGTTGCACTGGTCGTGCCGGGTGCGCCCTTTTCACCTGCCGTGCCGGGAGTGGTCTCACTCATCAAACTTGCCACGTTCAAAAAGCAGCAGTTCGGGCGACTGCGGAAAGCGGTCGCGCAGCTGGCGGCCATGGTCTTGCAAGGCGTCAAAGTTGCCCAGGCGGCGGTCGATGCGCGCTGCCAGCCACAGGCTTTGCGCGCTGACCTGGTCGGGCACGGCATTGATGCGCCGCACGTAGAAGCGGGCGCGCTCCAGTTCACCGCGGCGCAGCAGCACTTCCGACAGGTTGAAAGCCGTCACCGGGTTGGAAGGGTCCAGTTCGTAAGACCGCGACAGCGTGCGTTCGGCTTCGGCCCAGCGCCCGGCGCGGGCCTGGCACACGCCCTGGGCCAGCAGGGTGCGCATGCCGTCGCGGTATGGCGGCTGCGCCAGCGCCCTTTCAAACTGCGTTTCTGATTCCTGGAAGCGCCGCTCCTGGCACAGGAACCAGCCGTAGCTGTGCATCGTGTTGCCATCGCTCGGTGCCAGCTGCATGGCGCGCAGCAAGTTCTCTTCGGCCTGGCGCACATCGCCCATGCTGGCGTAGACCAGCCCGCGCAGGTGGTAAGCCTCGAACATGTCGGGCTTGGCGGCCAGCGCGGTCTTGATCTCATCCAACGCGGTGCTGTTTTGGCCGCGGCCGAAGTACAGGCCCGCCAGCTCCAGCCGCACGCGCGCGCGACGCTCGGGGTCGGCAGGTTCGCTGGCAGCGCGGGTGTCGCGGTTTTCGGTGACGGTGGTGGTGGTGGAGCAGGCTGACAGCAGAGTCAACGCGCACAGGCCTAGCGCACCCAGAACCCGCAACAAGTTCGGCATCTGAGTCAGCAGGTGCAGAGTCATGAAGCCGCCGTCGCGGATTGAACCGCCTGGATGTCGATCACCCGCCGACCCGCCATGCGCTGGCGCGCCTGCGTGCGGTCCTGCACCTCACCAGCCAGTTGGCCGCAAGCCGCGTCGATGTCGTCACCGCGTGTCTTGCGCACGGTGGTGACGATGCCGGCGTCCTGCAGCACATGGGCAAAGGCAGTGACCCGATCACGCGGTGAGCGCGTCAAGCCCGACGCCGGGAAGGGGTTGAAGGGAATCAGGTTGACCTTGCAGTTGATGCGGGGCCTCAGCAATCTCACCAGCGCCAAAGCTTGTTCGGGGGAATCGTTGACGCCGTCCAGCATGCAGTACTCGAAGGTGATGAAGTCGCGCGGCGCGGCATCCAGGTAGCGGCTGCAGGCGTCCAGCAGTTCGTCGATGCCGTACTTGCGGTTCAGGGGAACGAGCGATTCGCGCAGCGTGTCGTCGGGCGCGTGCAGCGAAACCGCCAGCGCCACCGGGCAGTCCACCCGCAGGCGGTCGATCATCGGCACCACCCCTGACGTGGACACAGTGACGCGGCGGCGCGACAGGCCGTAGGCGTGGTCGCTGAGCATCGTGCGCAGCGCGGGCAGCAGCGCGTCGTAGTTCTGCAGCGGTTCGCCCATGCCCATCATCACGACGTTGTCGATGGCGCGCACGCCGCCAGCCAAGCCCATGCGTTCCCGCTGGCGGTGTTCTGCGTACCAGAGCTGGGCGACGATTTCGCCAGTGCGCAGGTTGCGGCTGAAACCCTGGTGCCCGGTGGAGCAGAAGCGGCAGCCGACAGCACACCCTGCCTGGGACGACACACACAAGGTGCCGCGGTCGGCCTCGGGGATGAACACGGTCTCGACCGCGTTGCCGTCACCCACGTCGAAGAGCCACTTGATGGTGCCGTCAGCCGACACATGTTCACTGACCACCGGCAGTGCACGCACTTCGGCCACACCCGCAAGCTTGCTGCGCAGCGACTTGGCGAGGTCCGACATCTGGTCGAAATCGGCAGCGCCTTTTTGGTGGATCCAGCGGTAGAGCTGGACGGCGCGAAAGCGCTTCTCGCCCAGGCTGTCGCAGAAGGCTGCCAGTCCCTCGAGATCAAAGTCAAGGAGGTTGGCTGCCATTGCAAAATCAGCCTGGTCAGCCCGATCAGCGTGAGTAGACGTTCATGCCAGGGAAGAAAAACGCGATCTCGACGGCCGCAGTTTCTGGCGCGTCGGAGCCGTGCACGGCGTTGGCGTCGATGCTGGCGGCAAAGTCGGCGCGGATCGTGCCCTTGTCGGCCTTCTTGGGGTCAGTGGCGCCCATCAGGTCGCGATTCTTGGCGATGGCGCCAACGCCTTCCAGGGCCTGGATCATCACCGGGCCGCTGATCATGAAACTGACCAGGTCGTTGAAGAAGGGGCGCGCCTTGTGGACACCGTAAAAGGCTTCGGCCTCGTCACGCGACAGATGGGCCATGCGGGCGGCGACGATCTTGAGGCCTGCGCCTTCAAAGCGGGCGTAGATCTGGCCGATCACGTTCTTGGCCACGGCGTCGGGCTTGATGATGGAAAGGGTGCGCTCAGTTTTGAAATTCGTGGCCATGAGAAAAGTACTCCTGAATCAATGACTTAAAGGCTTTGCAAAGCTTTTGATTGTAACGCGACGATGTGTCAGCGGCCCTTGCCACCCCGCCCGCCGCGGCCACCGTTGTTGCCGCCGCCACCGCCGCCACCGTTGCCGCCGCGATTGCCACCGCTGTTGCCCCCGCCGTTGCCTCTGTGGCCACCCGCGTTGCCACCGCCGGGGCCACGCGGCCCGCCGCCGTTGCCACCGCCCGCGCCACCACCGGAACGGCGGCCGCCACGGGCACCGCCCTTGCCATGGAAGGCGTTGGCGCCGATGTAGCCCACCGCCGTCTGCATGGGGTCGGGGATGCGCTCGGGGTCACCCCCACCGCCACCACCACCGCCGCCTCCACCACCACCCCCCCCGCCGCCACGGCCGACATTGCCACCACCGACGCGGCCGCCAGCACCGCCTTGACCACCACCGCGTTTCTTCGGGCCCGAGCTCGAGCCCGGTCTTGGGCCACCCTGGGCAAAGCGCTTGTCGTAGGTCTGCTGCAAGGGGTTTGGAATGGGGCCGTCCTCAGGGATGTCGCGCTGCGGCTGGCGGTCGCGTTGCAGCGCCCGCTTGTCGTAAGTCTGCTGCAGCGGGTTGGGAATCGGGCCGTCCTCCGGCATGTCGCGCCGCAACTGGCGGTCTTGCTGGATGGCACGCTTGTCAAAGGTCTGCTGCAGCGGGTTGGGGATGGCGCCACCTTCAGCGGGCTCAAGGCGCTCTGAGCGATCCTGACGCGGACCACGCTCGGGGCGCGGGCTGCGGTCGGGCCGCGGGCCACGGTCGTTGCGCGGGCCGCGGTCGCTGCGCCCACCACGGTCGGCGGGTGCGCGGTCGGGCCGGTCGGGTCGCTCTGCCCTTTGAGCCGGTGGCCGATCAGCGCCTTGCTGTGGTGGACGGTCCTGCGGTTGGGCACGGTCCGGGCCACGCTCGGCACCTTCCCCGCGTTTGCGGCCGCGCCGGTTGCGGCCGCGTCGCCCGGCGCCATCGCCTTCCGCAGCGCCTTCGCCCTCGGGCGGGCGCACAACCACACCGTTGCCTTCCTCGGGCAAGGCCGCGGGCCGCGGGCCGCTGGTCAGCCTGCGCAGCAGGCGCAGGTCCTGCTCACCCAGGTCCACCCAGACGCCGCGTTTCAGGCCGCGCGGCAGTACCACCGACCCATAGCGGATGCGAATCAGCCGGCTGACCGCGTGGCCGACCACTTCAAACAAGCGACGCACCTCGCGGTTGCGGCCTTCGGTGATGACGACGCGGTACCAGTGGTTGACGCCTTCGCCACCGCCGTCTTCAATGCTCTTGAAGCCACAGCGTTGGCCGTCGATTTCCACGCCTTCGAGCAACCGCTGCTTGCCCTCTTCGGTCAGCACGCCCAGCGAGCGCACGGCGTATTCACGCTCGACGCCGAAGCGCGGGTGCATCAGCTGGTTGGCCATTTCACCGGAATTGGTGAACAGCAGCAGCCCTTCGGTGTTGATGTCCAGCCGCCCCACCGACTGCCACTTGCCCTGCGCCAGGCGCGGCAGGCGGCGGAACACCGTTGGGCGTTGCTGCGGGTCGTCATGGGTGACGACTTCACCCACCGGCTTGTGGTACGCCAGCACACGAGCCGGCGGCGGTGCGATGCGGTAGCGCACGGGCTTGCCGTCGACGTGGATGCGGTCACCGAAAGAAATGCGCTGCCCGGTGTGCGCCACTTCGCCATTCACGGTGACGCGGCCTTCGGCAATCATCTGCTCCAGGTCGCGCCGCGAACCGACGCCGGCCTGCGCCAGCACCTTGTGCAGCTTGGGCGCGTCGGGATCGGGGGCCAGCACGCGCTTGGGGGCGTCCGGGGCCTCCGGAGAGGCGGCCTCTTCGGCGATGAGGACATCGACCCCCTCTGCGTCAGGCGCTGCTTCCAGCGGCGGCACGTCAACGTCAAATTCACCCGACAGCACCTGGGCGAAGAGTTCGCCAGCTTGCGGCGCGATGACGGCAGCAATAACTTCAGGTGCCGCGCCCTCTGGCAACACAGTGCCGTCTTCCAGGCGAACTTTTTCGCCGCCGCGGCGGCCACGACGGCGGTTGCGGCCTCGGCGGCCGCCCGGGGCGGCGCCATCTTCATGAGCCGGGGCAGCATCTGCGCTGGCGACGGGTTCGGCAGAAGGTTCGGCAGAAAGTTCGGCCGCGGGTTCAGCAGCGGGTTCAGCAACGCTTGCGGGGTCGGCCCCTGCGCCAATCTTTGCATTCGCAACCGACGGGGCTGCGGCGCGCGGCGGTTCAAACACCGGCTCTGGCTCCCTGGCCGCGACCTGCGTGGCCGCAGGCGCAAAGACCGCTTCCCACGAAGGCGCGAGGTCGACCGCCGGCGCCAGCACCGATGTCTCGTCCTCAGCGGCAGCAGCGGCCTTGCGCGGTGCGCGGCGGCGCTTGGGTTTGGCCTCAGTTTCTGCGGCCTCGGAAACCGGCTGATTGGGCTGATTGGGCTGATCAGGCTGAAGGGGCAACAGCGGATCGATTTCAGGAGCATTCATGCAGGGGCATCCGGGTCAGGGTGAGCGCCCGGGTTGGGGGCAGGGGTTTCAACTTCGGTTGCGGCATCGCCTTCCAGCGGCAGCGAAGCTTGCGGTTCATCCAGCAGCGTGCCAGTCTCTGCCATGGCCGCCAGGGCTGCAGCAGCGGTGGCGCCATCCACTTGGCCGTCGATGGCCGGCATCTGGTCCAGGCTGGCAAGCCCCAGGTCGTCCAGGAACTGGCGCGTGGTGGCGTACAGCGCGGGGCGGCCTGGCGCTTCGCGGTAGCCGATGGCGTCGATCCATCCGCGGTCTTCCAGTTGCTTGACGATCTGGCTGCTGACGGTGACGCCGCGGATGTCTTCGATGTCGCCGCGCGTCACTGGCTGGCGGTAGGCCACGATGGCCAGCGTTTCCAGCGCGGCGCGCGAATACTTGGGCGGTTTTTCAGGGTGAAGCCGGTCCAGGAATTCGCGCATCTCGGGCCGGCTCTGGAAGCGCCAGCCGCTGGCCAGTGCGACGAGTTCGACCCCTCGGTCCTGCCAGTCGTTGACCAGCTCATCAAGCATGCGGCGCAACGAGTCGGTGCCGACTTCGCCGTTGAAAAGTGCCCGCATCTCTTGCGTCGGCATGGGTGCCAGGGCGCAAATGAGTGCGGTTTCGAGGACGCGTTTGGCCTCTGAGGTATTCATGAACTGCGCTTGATGGTGGCCGCCTGGGGTGGGGCTGGTGTGTCGGTGGGTGGGCCGCGATGTGACCTGCGGCAAGACTGACAAATAAACCCGCGCGGCACAGAGGCTGGGTTCGCGGGTGGTTCGCACGGTCCGGCAACTTCCGGGACGGGGCATCAGCTCAAACAGGCGCGGCACTTGGGGTGCCAGCAGCGCTGCGATTGGGCCGCATTGTAGCTTGCGGCCCGCAGCACCCAACGCGGCCATCACTCGGCCATCAGGCAGCCATCACGCAGACCTGCGCGTCAGCTGCCCAGCACCTGCGCCCAAGCCGCCGCAAAGTCGGCCGGCGGAGGGCAGCTGAAGGCCAATGCGGCGCCGCTCATCGGGTGCGCCAGTCGCAACTCTGTCGCGTGCAGCCCTTGCCGCAGCAGCCCCAGTGCAAGCTTGCCGCCATACAACGTGTCGGCCACCAGAGGCAGGCCCCGCGACGACAGGTGGACGCGGATCTGGTGCGTGCGCCCGGTGTGCAGCGTGCAGCTGAAAGCGCTGAACCTGCCTTGCGGGCTGCTGCCCAGCGCACCCAGGCACTGCACGTCGGTGCGCGAAGCCCGGCCACCGGCCACCACGGCCATGCGCACGCGCACCACGGGGTCGCGGCCGATGGGCGCGTCGATGCTGAATTCGGCTTGGAGGGACGCGCCGTGGGTGATCGCCAGATAGCGGCGGTGCACCTCGCGCGCGGCCATCGCCCGCACCAGCGCGGTCACGGCCGGCAACGTCTTGCCGACCATCATCACGCCCGAGGTGTCCTTGTCCAGCCGGTGCACGATGCCGGCACGCGGCAGCGTGGCAGCCAATGGATGGTGGGCCAGCAAGCCATTCAGCAAGGTGCCCGACCAGTTGCCCGGCGCCGGGTGCGCGACGAGCCCTGCGGGCTTGTTGAGCACGAGGAGGTGTTCGTCCTCATGCAGCACCGCAAGCACCATGGGCTGCGGGCGGAAGGCCAGGCTCTCTTCGGTGGGCACCAGCTCCAGCCGCAGGGTCTGGCCGATGCGCAAGCGCTTGGACGCGGTGGTGGCCACCACGCCATCCACCTGCACGTGACCCTTGTCGATGAGCTGCTGCAAATGGCTGCGCGAGAACTCCGGCGCCAGGTCCACCAGCGTCTTGTCGATGCGCTGGCCGTGCTGCGCGGCATTGACGACCGCGGTGCGCGTATCGACGGCGGTTTCGGCATCGGGTTCTGCCGCGTCTTCGGCCTCAAGAAGCGCAGGGGGTGGCTCCCTATAATCAGCGCTCTTCTGACGAACTGGCACCATTGGCAATGAGCGTTTCTAGCGGTTCTAGCGGTTCTACAGGGTGGCGCACTGCGCCGATGGCAACACTGGCGGCCGTGCTGGCGGCGGCGTCACTGCTGGTGGCAGGTTGCGGGTCCACGCCCAAGGACGAAACCCCCAACAGCACGGCAGAACGATTGTATCGAGACGCCCGCGACGACATGGATGCCGGCAGCTATGAACGCGCCATCAAGAGCCTGGAACGTGTCGAAGGCCTGGCCGCCGGTTCGCTGTTGGCACAACAGGCGCTGCTGGACCTGGCATACCTGAACTGGCGCACCGGTGAAAAGGCACAGGCGCTGACCACCATCGAGCGCTTCATCAAGCTCAACCCCTCCAGCCCCGCGCTGGACTACGCTTTTTACCTGCGCGGCACCATCAACTTCAACGACAACCTGGGCCTGTTGGGTTCACTGGCCGGACAGGACTTGTCTGAACGCGATCAGCGCGCGTCGCGCGACGCTTTCCAGGCCTTCAAGCAGCTGGTGGACCAGTTTCCGAACTCGCGCTATGCGCCCGACTCCCGGCTGCGCATGAACTACATTGTCAATTCGCTTGCTGCGTATGAAGTCCATGTGGCGCGCTATTACTTCCGCCGCGGTGCCTATGTGGCGGCCGCCAATCGGGCGCAGCAAGCCGTCGCTGAATTCCAGCAGTCACCGGCCACCGAAGAAGCGCTCTACATCATGGCGCAGAGCTACGACAAGCTGCAGCTGACGAACCTGCGCGACGACGCCGACCGCGTGCTGCGCACCAACTTCCCCAACAGCAGCTATCTGACGCAAGGCCTGTCGGCGCGCGGCAAGGCGTGGTGGAAACTTTGGTGAACCAAGGCCGGCGCGCGGGTTCTCGCAAGCTCGCTCAGTGCGCGGCCGCCAGCGCCGCCAGCCAATCCAGCGCCTCGGCTTCTTCGGTCAACCGCCCCATCGGCGGCAGCGCAGCCAGCAGCCGGCGGCCATAGCGCATCTGGCGCAAACGCGGGTCGCACAGCACCAGGAGACCGCGGTCGCTTTCGGTGCGGATCAAGCGCCCCGAGCCTTGCTTCAGCGACACCGCAGCTTCGGCGACGAAGTAGTCGTCAAAAGGGTTGCGGCCCTGCTCACGCA
>JANMKK010000327.1:0-8303 GCA_031372005.1 Rubrivivax sp. | reverse complement strand
GGACCGGCTCTTCGGCCCCAAGGTCGCGCAGCCGCTGCACCAGGTGGGCCGGATGCTGGCTTCTGCGGTGCAGGCCGCGTTGAAAGGCGCGGCGACGCTGGGCGAGCAGTGGCGGACGCGGCGCGCGTGAAGTGCGCGATGTGCTTGAAGCGCCCGGCTAACCGCGCCAGCTGCCGCCAGGGCCCGCCTTGAGGCAGTTTGGCCGCCTGATCTTCATCGTCATCACCGTCCTGCGCTTTGGCCTGGACGAGGTGGCGCTGAGCGTCTTCCGCCAGCGCTGGGTGCGCGCGCTGGTGCGGCTGGTGACCCTTGGCCGCAAGCTTGACGCGCCGCGCGGTGAACGCCTGCGCCAGGGGCTCGAAAGGCTGGGGCCGATCTTCGTCAAGTTCGGCCAGGTGCTGTCCACCCGGCGCGACCTGATTCCGCTGGACGTGGCCGACGAACTGGCGCGCCTGCAAGACCGTGTGCCGCCGTTCCCGGCTGCTGCGGCGCGCGCGCTGGTTGAAAAGGCTTTCAGCCGACCCATCGACGCGGTGTTCAAGAGTTTCGACGCCGAGCCCGTCGCCAGTGCGTCCATCGCTCAGGTTCACTTCGCGGTGCTGAAGGACGGCCGCGAAGTGGCGGTGAAGGTGCTGCGGCCCGGCATGCTGGACGTGATCGACCAGGACCTGCAACTGCTGCACACGCTGGCGCGCTGGGTGGACCGCCTGTCGGCCGATGGCAAGCGCCTGAAACCGCGCGAGGTGGTGGCGGAATTCGACGGTTACCTGCACGACGAACTTGACCTTGTGCGCGAAGCCGCCAACGCGACGCAATTGCGCCGCAACATGCAGGACCTGAAGCTGGTGCTGGTGCCCGAGATGGTGTGGGAACTGTGCACACCCAGCGTCATGGTGATGCAGCGCATGCATGGCGTGCCCATCAGCCAGATCGAGCGCATCCGCGCCGCCGGGGTGGATATTTCCAAGCTGGCGCGCGACGGCGTCACGATCTTTTTCACCCAGGTCTTCCGCGACGGCTTCTTTCATGCCGACATGCACCCTGGCAACATCCAGGTCAGCCTTGAACCCGCCACATTCGGGCGTTATATCGCACTCGACTTCGGCATCATCGGCACGCTCACCGAGACCGACAAAGAGTACCTCGCCTACAATTTCATCGCGTTCTTCAGGCGCGATTACAAGCGCGTGGCTGAGCTGCACATCGAAAGCGGCTGGGTGCCGCCGAACACGCGTGTTGACGCGCTGGAAGGCGCCATCCGTGCCGTGTGCGAACCGCAGTTTGACAGGCCGTTGAAGGACATCTCGCTGGGCCAGGTGTTGTTGCGCCTGTTCCAGACATCGCGCCGGTTCAACGTCGAAATCCAGCCGCAACTGGTGCTGCTGCAGAAGACGCTGCTCAACATCGAAGGCCTGGGCCGCCAGCTTGACCCCGAACTGGACCTGTGGACCACCGCCCAGCCTTTTCTGGAACGCTGGATGAACGAGCAGGTGGGCTGGCGCGGCCTGGTTGAACGGCTGAAAAACGAAGCACCCCGCTATGCCCAGCTGCTGCCCGAACTGCCACGTCTGCTGCATCAGGCTTTGCGCCAGCAGGCCCAGCCGTCGGCAAGCCCGGCGTTGATTGCCTTGCTGGCCGAGCAGCGCCGCACCAACCGCCTGCTGCAGGGCCTGGTCTGGGCCGGGGTGGGTTTTGTCGCCGGGCTGCTGGCCGTGCGGCTGTTGGCGCCGTGGTTCGCCTGAGCTTTGAGCAGCCCCGCGCGCCCTATAATTTCGCCTTTTGAATCAACGGTTTAGCGCGAGCCTGCGCTGGCAGCCTGTTGATCGACACGGAAAACAACGGTCCACCATGCCCATTTACGCCTATCGCTGCACGGCCTGCGGCCACGCTCAAGACGTTTTGCAGAGGATGTCCGACCCGCTGCTGACTGTTTGCCCGGCCTGCGGCGCCAGCACCTATGCCAAGCAGCTCACTGCGGCCGGTTTCCAGCTCAAGGGTTCGGGCTGGTACGTCACTGATTTCCGCGGCGGCAACACGGCAGCGCCGAAACCGGCCGACGGCAGCGAGACGCCGCCGCCAGCCGACAAGGCCGGTGAGAAGACTGGCGAAAAGACGGCCGAGAAGACGGCTGAAAAAGCCCCGGACAAGGTGGTGGAAAAGCCCACGGACAAGCCCAAGGACGGGCCCAAGGACGGGCCCAAGGACAAGGCCAATAACAAGCCCACGTCCTCTCCAGCATCCACGCCCGCACCCGCGCCGGCCGCCGGCACGCCGACGGCCGGTTCGGGTTCGTGACTCACCTCTTGCACGCGGACGCACCTTGAAGAAGTACCTCGTCGCCGGCCTGCTGGTCTGGTTGCCCTTGGCAATCACCATCTGGGTTCTGTCGTCCATGCTCGGCGCGATGGACGGTGTGTTTGCCTGGCTGCTGTCGGCCACCCAGGCGGTGCTGCCAGAAACCGCGCGCGCCACCATCGAACAGCTGCGCCACGTGCCCGGCCTGGGTGTGCTGGTGCTGGCCGCCGGCCTGCTGCTGACGGGCGTGTTCGCGGCCAACATCTTCGGCCAGTGGTGGCTGCGCCAGGGCGACCGGCTGCTGGGCAAGATCCCCATCGTCAAGAGCATCTACAGCTCGGTCAAGCAGGTGTCGGATACGCTGTTTTCCAGCAGCGGGAATGCGTTCCGTGAAGCCGTGCTGGTGCAGTACCCGCGCCATGGCTGCTGGACCATTGCCTTCGTCACCGGCAAACCGGGCGGCGAGGTGGCCACGCAATTGCCGGGCGACTATGTCAGCGTTTATGTGCCGACCACGCCCAACCCGACATCGGGCTTTTTCTTGATGATGCCGCGCGCCGACCTGATCCTGTTGAGGATGAGCGTCGATGAAGCGCTGAAGTACGTCATTTCGATGGGCGTGGTGGGGCCGGGCGCCGAAACGCAGGCAGTCGCTGCGCTGCCGGCGCGAAATTGACGGGGCTGGCCAGGCCTGGCAGCCGGTCAGCCCTGACGAAGCCGTGATCGGTGCCGCAATGGCGCCGACGGCTTCAGCACAGCGCCACATCCCCATTTGACGCACACCGAACACCGAACTGGAATCGAATCATGAGAACCACCTACTGTGGCCTGGTCAGCGAAGCGCTGATGGGCCAGACCGTCACCCTGATGGGCTGGGCCCACCGCCGCCGCGACCACGGCGGCATCATCTTCATCGACCTGCGCGACCGTGAAGGCCTGGTGCAGATCGTCTGCGACCCCGACCCCGACCGCGCGGCCATGTTCAAGGTCGCCGAAGAGGTGCGCAGCGAGTTCTGCCTGCAAGTCACTGGCGTCGTGCGCGCGCGCCCTGCCGGCACCGAAAACGCCAACCTCACCAGCGGCAAGATCGAGTTGCTGTGCCATGAGCTGGTCGTGCTGAACCCCAGCGTCACGCCGCCGTTCCCGCTGGACGATGAAAACCTGTCCGAAACCGTGCGCCTGACCCACCGCGTGCTGGACCTGCGCCGCCCCGAGATGCAGAAGAACCTGCGCCTGCGCTACCGCGTGGCCATCGAGGTGCGCAAGTTCCTGGACGAGGAAGGTTTCATCGATATTGAAACGCCCATGCTCACCAAGAGCACGCCCGAAGGCGCGCGCGACTACCTGGTGCCCAGCCGTGTGCACGACGGCACCTTCTTCGCGCTGCCGCAGTCGCCGCAGCTTTTCAAGCAACTGCTGATGGTGGCCGGCTTTGACCGCTACTACCAGATCGTCAAGTGCTTCCGCGATGAGGATCTGCGCGCTGATCGCCAGCCAGAATTCACGCAAATCGACATCGAGACCAGCTTCCTCGGCGAAGCCGAGATCCGCGCCATCACCGAAGCCATGATCCGCACCGTGTTTCGCAAGACGATGGGACTGGAGCTGCCGGTCTATGCCGAGATGACCTACGCCGAAGCGATGCACAGGTACGGCTCCGACAAGCCCGACCTGCGCGTGAAGCTTGAGCTCACCGAACTCACCGACGCCATGAAGACGGTGGACTTCAAGGTCTTCTCCGCGCCGGCACTGGCGGTGGGCGGCCGCGTCGCCGCGCTGCGCGTGCCGGGTGGCAGCGAGATGAGCCGTGGCGAGATCGACGCCTACACCGAGTTCGTCAAGATCTACGGCGCCAAGGGGCTGGCGTGGGTCAAGGTCAACGACGCCGGCAAGGGCCGTGAAGGGCTGCAGAGCCCGATCGTCAAGAACCTGCACGACGCCGCGATCGCAGAAATCATTGCCCGCACTGGCGCACGCAACGGCGACCTGATCTTCTTCGGCGCCGACAAGGCCAAGGTCGTCAACGACGCGCTGGGCGCGCTGCGCCTCAAGGTGGGCCACAGCGAATTCGGCCGCAACCACAGTCTGTTTGAAGACAAGTGGGCGCCGCTGTGGGTGGTGGACTTCCCGATGTTCGAATACGACGACGAGGGCAAGCGCTGGAACGCGGTGCATCACCCCTTCACGGCGCCCAAGGACGGCCACGACGAGCTGATGAAGACGGACCCCGGCGCCTGCATCGCCAAGGCCTACGACATGGTGCTCAACGGCTGGGAAATTGGCGGCGGTTCGGTGCGCATCCACCGCGCTGATGTGCAGGCGCGGGTGTTTGAAGCACTCAACATCAGCCCCGAGCAGCAGCGCATCAAGTTTGGCTTTTTGCTGGACGCGCTGCAGTACGGCGCGCCGCCGCACGGCGGCCTGGCTTTTGGCCTTGACCGCATCGCCACGCTGATGGCCGGCGCCGAAAGCATCCGCGACGTGATCGCCTTCCCGAAGACGCAGCGTGCGCAGTGCCTGCTGACCGGCGCGCCCAGCCATGTGGACGAGGCGCAGTTGCGTGAACTGCACATCCGGTTGCGCAACCCGCAGGTGGCGTGATTTGCCTGGGCGCGGCATCAGTCGCGGGGTGACTCAGGGCGTGACTCCGGCGCGGCTGGGCGAGATTAGCTAAAATGGCCGGGTTTCCTACAGGGAGCCCGGCCATGGAAGTCACCGCCACCGAAGCCAAAAACCGACTCGGCCAGATGCTGGACCACTGCCAGAGCGAGCCGGTCGTGATCGAGAAGTCGGGCCGTCGGCACAGCGTGCTGCTGTCAGCGGCACAGTACGACGCGCTGGTGGCCGCAGCCAAGCCAGCGGCCAGGCGCGGTGACGCTGGTCAGGCCTTCTACGCGCAGTACAAAGGCTGGGTGGACGAGCAAAACCGGTTGGTGGAGCAGTACGGCATCCCTGGCGAAGAGTTTCGCGCCTGGTAACGGCCAACCAGCGATACAAACTTGCCGCAAAGCCATGCCGCAGTTCGACGTTTACACCAATCCCACGGCCGCACAGCGCGAGGCATTCCCGTACTTCGTGGTGCTGCAGAGCGACCAGTTGTCGCAGTTTTCCACCCGACTTGTGATGCCGCTGGCACGGGTCACGCCGCCGCCCGTTGTGTTGCCCCGGCGTCTTTCGCAAACGGTGGAGGTGGCCGGTGAAAAGCTTTTCCTGGCGCCGCAGCTCTGTGCAGCGTTGCCAGCGCGGCTGCTGCGCAGGCCCGTGCAGTCCTTGAAGCAAAGCGCCGGTGTCTTTGCCGATTCACTCGATGCCGTCATCAGCGGTGTCTGAGCCACAACCCCGCCCATTCAAGATCCCGCGTTCGGTGCTGGTGGTGATCCACACGCCTGCGCTGGAGGTGCTGCTGATCGAACGCGCCGACAAGCCCGGCTACTGGCAAAGCGTGACCGGTTCGCTGGACGCCGAAGACGAAGCGCTGCAGACCACCGCGCGGCGCGAAGTGGCCGAAGAAACCGGCATCACCGAAGGCGCCCTGCGCGACTGGGACCAGCGCACCGTCTATGAGATCTACCCCGTCTGGCGCCACCGCTACGCACCCGGCGTCACGCACAATACCGAACACGTTTTCGGCCTCACCGTGCCGCACATCTTGCCCGTCAGGCTGAACCCGCGTGAACATCTGGCCAGCCTCTGGTTGCCGTGGCAGGAAGCCGCAGCACGGTGCTTTTCGCCCAGCAACGCAGCGGCCATCCTGCAGCTGCCGCGGTTTGCACCGGCATGACGGCATGACGGCATGATGGAATGACACCTGTGAACCCGCTCAACAGCAGCCTGATGCCGCCGTACACCGGCTTCGGTGCGCTGCGCGTGGCCACCTACAACATCCACAAGGGCGTGCGCGGCCTGGGCCCGCGCAAGCGGCTGGAAATCCACAACCTGGGCCTGGCGGTGGAGGCCTTTGACGCCGACCTCGTCTTCCTGCAAGAGGTGCGCCTCTTCCACCACCGCGAAGCGCGGCGTTTCGACCGCACCCACTTCGGCTGGCCCGAACAAGGCCAGGCCGACTACCTGGCGCCCGAAGGCTACGAGGTGGCCTACCGCACCAACGCTGTCACCCGTGGCGGCGAACACGGCAACGCGCTGCTGTCGCGCTGGCCGATGGGCGACGTGGGCCACCACGACGTCAGCGCCCACCGCTTCGAGCAGCGTGGCCTGCTGCACGTGCCCGTGGTGTGGAATGGCAGCACCGTGCATGCGGTGGTGGTGCACTTCGGCCTGGGCCACCGCGGCCGTGTGCGCCAGGTGGAGCGGCTGGCGCACTTCATTGAAAACGAGGTGCCGCCCGACGCCATGCTGGTGGTGGCCGGGGACTTCAACGACTGGGGCGAGAGGCTGGACGCACCGATGCAGGCGCTGGGCCTGCACCGCGCCGTCGCGCCACGCAGCAGCGGTGTTCGCGAGGGCAGCGGCCCTGCCACCTTCCCGTCGATCGCACCCGTCTTCGCACTCGACCGCTTCTCCCTGCGCGGCCTGTCCTGCACATCGACGATGGTGCCGCGCGGCATGGCCTGGGCCCGCATGTCCGACCACCTGCCGCTGATCGCCGAACTGGTGCCTGCCCTCGAGGCGCCCTGAAAGCCATGGCGCTGCCCGGCCGCAACACCCTGCAAAGCTGGACGGCCGTGCCACGGGCACGTTTTGTCGGTGGCAACCAGGTGGAACTGCTGCAGGGCGGCGACGCGCTCTTTCCCCGCATGTGCAAAGGCATCGATGCCGCCGAGCGCGATGTCTGGCTGGCCACCTACATCTTCCACGACGACCCCGCCGCCACGACTGTCGCCGATGCGCTGAAGCGCGCGGCAGCGCGAGGCGTGGCAGTGCACCTGGTGGTGGACGGCTTCGGCTCGATCGCCACCCTGCAGCGTGTGCGGGCGATGTTTGCCGGCAGCGCCGTGCAGTTGGAAGTCTTTCGCCCGCTGGACCGCTGGTATTCCTGGCTGCAGCCGGGGCAGCTGCGCCGTCTGCACCAGAAGCTGTGTGTCTGCGACGAGAGTCTGGCTTTCGTCGGCGGCATCAACCTCATCGACGACCGCCACGACATGAACCACGGCTGGTGCGACGCCCCGCGGCTGGACTTTGCAGTAGCCATTCAGGGCCCGCTGGCGCAGTCGGTGCATGCCACCACGCGCGCGATGTGGGCCCGCGCCCACCTGGCGCGCAACTGGCGCGAAGAGGCGCGGGTGCTTGCGCGCAGTGCGCGCCCGGTCAACGACGCGCTTGCGCTGCTGCGCCAGTTGCGAACCGAGCCGACGGCGCCCGACGCACAACCTGCAGAGCCCATGCGCGCCGCCTTCCTGGTGCGCGACAACCTGCGCCAGCGCCGCGCCATCGAGCGCAGCTACGTCGAAGCCATCCGCCACGCCAAGACGCGGGTGGACATCGCGGTGCCGTACTTCTACCCCGGCAAGGGTTTTCGCACCGCGCTGCGCCGCGCTGCCAAACGCGGTGTGTGCGTGCGCCTTCTGCTGCAGGGCAAGATCGACTACCGAATCGCCGCCCTGGCCGCGCGCACGCTGTACGCCGAGATGCGCAACAACGGCGTGCGCATCTTCGAGTACACCCCCGCCTTCCTGCACGCCAAGGTGGCACTGGTGGACGACGAATGGGCCACCGTGGGCAGCAGCAACATCGACCCGCTGAGCCTGCTGCTGAACCTGGAAGCCAACGTCGTGGTGCGCGACGTGGACTTTGCGCAGGCGCTTTCGGCGCGTTTTGAAGAAGCCTTCGCCGTGTCCACCGAAGTGGCTGACCCGCCAATGCGCGCCGGCTTCCGCGGCTGGGCGCACCGGGTGCTGGTGTCGTGGGCGGCCAACCTGTACCTGCGCGTCGCAGGCATCACGCGACGGTATTGATAGCCCACCCCCGTAGCGCCGTCGGCGCTTCCCTCAAGGGGGGCGAGTCGGCGCCGAGCGGGCGCCTGCGCGCGCGCGAGGGGCGGGCGAGCGCGG